>JBCKWE010000004.1:0-68513 GCA_038923045.1 Legionellaceae bacterium | reverse complement strand
CCCTGTGACCGCGCGAAGTATAGCTTTACTCAAAGACAATTTTTATGTTACAAAAGAGGTATAACTGTAACGCGCGGTTTAGTCCAAAACGAGGTATATCATTCATGAAAATAATAGCTCAATTATTCATATCTCTAATTATCATAATTTTATTCTACCTATCTGGCAATTATCTGTACAACTATTTCCACTCTAATGCCCTTGTTATTCCTGTGGAGTCCGGTATCTTAAAAGATTGCCACATACCGCCTTCATGTCCGCAGAATAGTACTTTTAAAATTTTGATAATTGATGGTGGTGGTATTGCTGGGATTATGCCACTCATGGTATTGAACTACTTGGAGCAACAAAGTAGGAAGCCTATTAGCGATCTTTTCGATCTTTTTGTTGGAACATCAACAGGTTCCATAATAATTTCGGCATTAAATATTCCAAATAAACACGGAAGGCCTAAATATTCTGCAAATCAAATGATAGCGTTATATATCTCTCTCTCAAAAACGGCCATGTTCTCTTCAATATCTAGAAAAATTTGGACCATTGATGGCATTCTGGGTCCAAAATTATCAGGGAGACTGTTACATGATGCGTATATAAAAGTAAGTGGTAATATACCGTTGCAAACCCTGATAAAAAAAGTTGTAATTACTGCCTATAATCTTTCTGAGACTAAAATGGTGCTTTTCAAAAGCTGGGATTGTTCCGAAACAAATTTATCTCTCCCTGATGTGCTTTCCGCCGCTACCGCCTCCCCGTCCTTTTATCCTCCTGTCATTTTTAAAGACGGTAAAAATGGCACTTCAAATACATATGTAGATGGTGCCATTTCTGCAAATAATCCAAGTTTTTTCGGCTTAAACGAAGGATTTGTACTTTGTCCAAACATAAAAAAATATATTATCGTCCATCTAGGTGCAGGAGGTTTTCCAGTTCCAGATTTAAGGGGAACGAATACAGCAAAATGGGGCATTTTAGAATGGGCAGTGCCGCTTGCCAAAATTCTTTATACCTCTAGAGCTGAGGACTTAAGGCAAGCCATGACGATCCTCAAAAAAATAATTGATAATCCAGAGGGGGACAAATTTGAAGAATTCTATTTTAACCTTAACTTTCTTTCACCCGCATTTGATATTTCTACAAAAAATATTAACGCAATTAAAGCGCATGCTGATCTGATCATCTCTCAAAGGATACGTGAATTAAATTATTTAGCTCAGCTGTTATCTAAAAATTAGGGCGTTGCATTAGGGCCGTCTCATTTAAATAGTTGATTCGCCCTTCGGTGCAAAGTGGCCCCATAGGGCGGATGAGGGGTGGCATCAGGAGGCACGGTTTTGAGCGAAATACAAGGTATATCATTCATGAAAATAATAGCTCAATTATTCATATCTCTAATTCTCATAATTTTATTCTACCTAACAGGCAATTATCTGTACAACCATTTCCACTCTAATGCCCTTGTTATTCCTGTGGAGTCGGCTATCATAAAAAATTGCCACATACTGCCTTCATGTCCGCAGAATGGTACTTTTAAAATTTTAGTAATTGATGGTGGTGGTATTGCTGGGATTTTGCCACTCATGGTATTGAACTACCTAGAGCAACAAAGTAGGAAGCCTATTAGTGATCTTTTCGATCTTTTTGTAGGAACATCAACAGGTTCCATAATAATTTCAGCATTAAATATTCCAAATAAACACGGAAAACCTAAATATTCTGCAAATCAAATTATAGCGCTATATATCTCTTTCTCAAAAACGGCCATGTTCACTTCAATATCTAGGAAAATTTTGACCATTGATGGCATTCTGGGTCCGAAATTCTCAGGGAGACTGTTATATGGTGCGTTTATAAAAGAAATCGGTGGAAATATACCGTTCAAAACCTTGATAAAAAAAGTTGTAATTACTGCCTATAATCTTTCTGAATCTAAATTGACGCTGTTCAAAAGCTGGGATTGTTCCGAAATAAATTTCCCTCTCCCTGCTTTGCTATCGGCAGCTACTGCCACCCCGTTCCTTTATCCTGCTGTCATTTTTAAAGACGCTAAAAATGGCACCTCAAATACATATGTAGATGGTATGCTTTCTGTAAATCATCCAATTTTTTACGCCTTACAACAAGCATTTGATCTTTGTCCAAACGCAAAAAAATATATTATCGTCCATCTAGGTACGGGGGTTTTTCCAGTTCCAGATTTAAGGTCAAGTAATACATCAAAATGGGGTATTTTAGAATGGGGACTGCCGATGGTCTCAATTGTTTATGGGTCTAGAGCTGAGGATATAGATCGTGCCATGGCGATCATCAAAAAAATAATTGATAATGAAAAAATCGAAAGCTTCCATTTTAGCCTTAACGTTGATTCACGCGCATTTGATATTTCTACAGAAAATATTAACGCAATTAAAGCGCATGCTGATCTGATCATCTCTCAAAGGATGCGTGAATTAAATTATTTGGCTCAGCTGTTATCTAAAAATTAGGGCGCTGACCCTTATGACTCGAGAAAACGCCTTTTGAGCGAACCATTCACATGCTATGATGGATTCTTTTATCTACAACGGAGTATCCATGACATTTGAAAAAATTCACGTACCTGCGATCGGTGCTGCCATTACTGTAAATGCTGATTTAACGTTGAATATTCCCAACATCCCTATTATTCCTTTTATCGAAGGGGACGGTATTGGTGTTGACGTAACGCCTGCAATGATTCATACAGTGGATGCAGCGGTAAAAAAAGCCTATGGTGAGAATAGGAAAATATCATGGATGGAAATATATGCCGGCGAAAAAGCAACCCAAGTTTACGGTTCTGATCTGTGGTTACCTAAAGAAACACTAGCGGCTATCAAACAATTTGTTGTGTCAATTAAAGGCCCCTTAACCACGCCTGTTGGCGGTGGAATTCGATCATTAAATGTAGCCATTCGCCAAGAACTGGATCTTTATACCTGTCTGCGTCCCATTCGTTATTTCACGGGCACGCCAAGTCCTGTCAAGGAGCCATGGAAGACGAACATGGTTATTTTTCGCGAGAATTCTGAAGATATTTATGCTGGCATTGAGTGGCAGGCGGATTCTGTAGAAGCTAAAAAATTGATTACATTTTTGCGCGAAGAGATGGGTGTTAAAAAAATTCGTTTTCCAGATCATTGTGGTATAGGTATCAAACCTGTATCACAAGAAGGCACAACACGGCTTGTAACGGCTGCAATTCAATATGCTATTGATAATAATCGTGATTCTGTTACCTTGGTACACAAGGGAAACATCATGAAGTTTACTGAAGGTGCGTTTAAAGACTGGGGTTATGATGTAGCTCGCAATCAATTTGGTGCGAAAGACTATCAAGGCGGTCCATGGCTGCAGGTAACCAATCCTGTAACCGGCCAATTGATTGTTATCAAAGACGTTATTGCTGATGCATTTTTGCAACAAATTCTATTAAGACCAGAAGAATACAGCGTGATTGCCACGTTAAATTTGAATGGTGATTATATTTCTGATGCACTGGCAGCGCAGGTAGGTGGAATTGGGATAGCGCCGGGCGCGAACATTGGCGATGATGTGGCGGTATTTGAGGCAACCCATGGTACCGCACCAAAATATGCAGGTCAGAATAAAGTTAATCCTGGTTCGTTAATCTTGTCTGCGGAAATGATGTTGCGTCACTTAGGTTGGATAGAAGCGGCAGATTTAATTATCAAGGGTATGGAAGGTGCGATTGAAGCCAAAACCGTTACGTATGATTTTGAACGTTTGATGACAGATGCTACCTGTGTTAGTTCTTCAGGTTTTGCTGATGCGATCATTAAACATATGTGATAAACGAAAAATATATCTACTTTTACTGGATAAACCCGTGATCTAATACTATAAATTTAGTAAGGGGGTATGCAAATGAGTGGGGGTTATTTAACGGAGATGGAAGGGACGAGAGTAGCCAAATTAAATGTTAAGCTCGAACTCAAGCCTCCTAAGAAATATATAGTTATATTGTTGAACGATGATTACACGCCCATGGAATTTGTTGTCGATGTTTTGAAGCGGTTTTTTTATTTAAATGAAGACGTTGCAGTATCTGTGATGCTACAGGTACATAAGCAGGGACGAGGGGTGTGTGGATTGTTCACACATGAAATAGCAGAGACCAAAGTTGCCTTGGTTAATGATTATGCGAGAGCGAACCTACACCCATTGCTATGTAGCATGGAGCCGGAATGAGGTTAGCTGACGGGAGTGGCGATTATGTTAAACAAAGAACTGGAATTCACCTTGAACCTAGCGTTTAAGGATGCTAAAGAGAAGCGTCATGAGTTCATGACCGTAGAGCACTTGCTTCTGTCTTTACTGGATAATCCCGCTGCAGGCAATGTATTGCATGCGTGTGAGGCCAATATTGACGCTTTGCGCCGTGACCTCGAAGAGTTTATTGACGAAACCACGCCCGTTATTCCTGCCACTGATTTTGACAGAGAAACCCAGCCAACACTTGGGTTTCAACGTGTTCTACAGCGTGCTGTTTTTCATGTGCAGTCAGCAGGCAAGGTGGAAGTGAGTGGTGCAAATGTGTTGGCAGCTATCTTCAGTGAGCAAGAGAGTCAGGCCGTATACTTCCTGCGACGTGAGAATATTACGCGGCTTGATGTGATTAACTATATTTCGCATGGTGTATCCAAATACCAAAAAAATGACATGCGCGACAACATGGGTTCACCCATGGATGACGAGTCAGCTTCTGCGGCCAACGAATCGCCGTTGGAAAGTTATTGCATGAACCTTAACAAGCGCGCGCGGCTGGGCAAAATAGACCCTCTCATTGGTCGACATGAGGAAATTCTACGCACGGTGCAAGTGTTGTGTCGTCGGCGTAAAAATAATCCCTTGCTGGTTGGTGAAGCCGGTGTTGGTAAAACAGCTATCGCTGAAGGGCTGGCCAAGCTTATTGTAGACGGTGAAGTGCCTGAAGCCATCAAAAATTGTGTTGTATACTCATTGGATTTAGGTGCCTTGCTGGCTGGCACAAAATACCGTGGTGATTTTGAAAAACGGTTGAAAGCTGTTTTAAAACAGTTGGGTGAACAAGAGGCTGGTATATTATTTATAGATGAAATTCACACCATCATTGGTGCAGGGGCTGCATCTGGTGGGGTAATGGATGCATCAAACCTTATCAAACCGCTACTGGCCAATGGCGAATTAAAATGCATAGGTTCCACAACTTACCAGGAATACCGTGGTATTTTTGAAAAAGACAGGGCCCTGGCACGTCGATTTCAGAAGATTGATATTTGTGAGCCCACCATTGATGAAACATTTGAAATTCTCAAAGGCCTGAAAGGGCGTCTTGAAGAGCACCATGGCGTTAAATTTTCAATCCATTCGTTACGGGCTGCTGCAGAATTGTCTGCCAAGTATATTAATGACCGCTTTTTGCCTGATAAAGCCATCGATGTGGTGGACGAGGCGGGTGCCTACCAAAATTTATTAACCTCTAACAAGCGACGAAAAATTATTTCAGTAACTGAAATAGAGAGTGTTGTTGCTAAAATCGCAAGAATACCGGTTAAAAAGGTATCTGCAAGTGACAGAGACACGATGCGTAATCTTGAGCGTGATTTGAAATTGCTGGTGTATGGTCAAGATGAGGCAATCACGGCACTGTCGTCCGCAATTAAATTGTCAAGATCCGGATTACGAGAACCTGAGAAACCAGTGGGTTGTTTTTTGTTTGCAGGTCCCACTGGCGTGGGTAAAACCGAGGTGACAAAACAGCTCGCCACTGTCCTAGGGATTGAGTTATTGCGCTTTGACATGTCTGAATACATGGAAAAGCATACTGTATCACGCTTGATTGGTGCGCCTCCAGGCTATGTTGGCTATGACCAGGGTGGATTGCTTACTGAAGCCGTCACCAAACACCCGTATTCGGTTGTGTTGCTGGATGAAATTGAGAAAGCACACTCGGATGTTTATAACCTGCTGCTGCAAATTATGGATCATGGTACCCTAACCGATACCAATGGCAGACAGGCTGATTTCAGACACGTCATCATGGTGATGACCAGCAATGCGGGCGCTTCAGACATCAGTCGTAATTCGATTGGCTTTTCTCATCAGGATAATACCAATGATGGGCTGGATGCCATCAAACGGCAATTCAGTCCAGAATTCAGAAATCGTCTGGATGCCATTATCAACTTCAAAAGTCTCGATACAGTGACGATTGGGTTGGTTGTTGATAAATTCATTATGGAGCTGGAAGAGCAATTAAGTCATAAAGGTGTTTCGTTAAACGTTGAGCAATCGGCTCGGGATTGGTTGATTGAGCGCGGGTATGATAAAGCCATGGGCGCACGTCCAATGGCCCGCCTGATTCAGGAACATATCAAAAAGCCTCTGGCCGATGAGCTGCTGTTTGGCAAGCTGACTCACGGTGGGCATGTGACACTGGTGATGCAAGATGGCAAGTTGCATTTTGATAACCAGGATCACAGGGAAGGGCAGGGCTGTCCGATTTAAATGGGACAGCCCTGGATTTAAATGGACTTACAATTTACCCAACTATTGGTTAGAATTCATTCTTTATAAATTAAAACCACCTACATTATGCTGACCGTTATCATTATCGCTAAAAATGAAGAACACAACATCAGACGTTGTCTTGAGTCAGTAAAATGGGCGGATGAATTGATTGTGCTCGATTCCGGTAGTACTGACAACACGATTGCCATCGCTCGTGAATTCACGGACAAGGTGTTCTCGACAGACTGGCAGGGGTATGGCGTTCAAAAGCAACGCGCATTAGAACAGGCGAGCTGTGATTGGGTCTTAAATCTAGACGCGGATGAGTTTGTTGATGTGCGTTTGCAGCGTGAGATTAAGCGCGTTATAACGGCTGACCTTGCCGATGCCTATCGAATTCCGATTCAAATGTATTTTTATGGAAAACCGTTGCGATTTTCGTCCAGCCCCACGCGCCATGCCCGATTATTTAAACGTGAAGGAGCTCATTTTAGTGCTGATATTGTTCATGAAAAAATTATTTTGCATCGGTGCGCGCGTGTTGGTAAATTAACTACGCCGATAATGCACCATTCATTTCAGGATGTCAGCCATGCTTTATACAAGATTAACCGTTATTCGTCTTACAGTGCAAAAATCAGTATAAAGGATAAAAAACAACCGGGGTTATGTAAAACATTGCTCAGTACATCATGGATGTTTTTTCGTTGTTATGTATTGCAGCGTGGGTTTATGGATGGTTCAGCAGGATTTTTGTTTGCTGTATTAAATGCCCAAGGATCATTCTTTCGTGGTATTAAGCAGGTTTATCCAGACCAAATTTATTCCAATCACCCTAATGAATTGCCCTGAAAGGATCGTGCCCTATGTTATCCATTATTACAAAATCCACATGGCGTAATTGGCCAGTTGAAACTTGGGTTGCTTTTTCTTTAGCGGCATCGCTATTTGCATTGCCTATGAGCTCTAGTGCTAAAAGTATTCTGCTTGCCCTGTCCCTGTGTCTGATTATTGTATCGCCTGTTTATCGACAGGGATTGTTACGCGTAATGTCTGAGCCTTGGTGTAAAGCGGCTTTGTTTTTATTCTGTATTGCGTTGCTTGCCAGTTTTTGGGGTCCTGCTACACTAGGTGAGAAACTTCATGAAATTGAAAAATACAGTAAATTGCTTTATTTACCTGTATTGGCTGTTGGCTTCCGTGATGCCTACGCCCGCCGCCTCGGGTTGCACGGATTTTTGCTTGCGATGATGATTACCTTTGTTGTGTCTTTTTTGATGCATCTTGGCGTTTATTCTGTAAATGATGTTGAGCCTGGGGGTATCTTTCGCAATCACATCATGACAGGCTTTATGATGGCGTTTGCGGCGTATCTTTCGAGTTTATTGTGTTATCAGCAACGCGGAACAAAACGGATTGTGTATGCAGTGTTAGCGTTCTCGTTCAGCTATCATGTGTTGTTTATTAATAATGGCCGCACAGGTTATGTGGTTTATATATTGCTTATGGCCTTGTTAATGCTGCAATTATTTTCATGCCGTCAAGCGCTGGCAGCCATGTTGTTGGGAGCTTCTGTGTTTGTGGCTGTATTTTATCTAAGCCCCGTTATGCAAGCGTCGGTAAGGCAGGCCGTAAGCGATTATCACCTCTACAAGAATAATGAAAAAGACACGGCCATTGGGTATCGATTGCAGTTTCATGATTATGCGTATAGCTTGTTTAAGCGGCATCCATTGTTGGGGAATGGTACGGCAAGTTTTGGGCATATTTATCATGTGGAGAATCCAATCCCTACACGGGGAGTTAAATTGTTGGAACCTCATAGTCAATATTGGCTGGTAGCATCTGAATATGGTTTGTTGGGTTGTTTTGCATTGGCGCTATTTTTTGGTAGTCTGTTGGTATCTATTTTGAAATTGAATACGCTTATGCCTATCGCGTTGGCGGTTTTATTGCCTTTTCTGGCAGGTAATTTATCTGATTCGTTGTTGTATTATTCTGGCACGGGTTATTTCTTTATTTTATTTATAGCGCTTTGTTTTGGCGAGCAGCAAAGGACGTCTGATTAGCATGATGCAAAAAAAAACACCCTTATTATTGCTGGCATACCTTTTAGTATCAGGCTGCGTTAGCGTACCGCCGACTGATGTGAATAATATTTGTCATATTTTCAAGCAATATCCTCGTTGGCAACGGGATACCCTGGATGTGCAGCGGCGCTGGGGTGTTCCTGTTGCGGTCCAAATGGCCATTATGCATCAAGAATCGAAGTTTGATGCGAGGGCGCAGCCTCCGCGTACGAAACTACTGTGGTTCATTCCATGGAGCCGGCCATCAACGGCTTATGGGTATTCACAAGCCTTACGCAGCACATGGGATCTTTATAGAAAATCTGATGGCGGCATGTGGGCATCACGCGATAATTTTGGCAATGGCGCTGATTTTATTGGTTGGTATGCGAATCAGGCTTATCGCCGAGCGGGCATTCCTCGCGACAATGCGTTTGCATTGTACCTTGCTTATCATGAAGGCATTGGTGGCTACCAACGCAAGACGTATTTACAAAAAAGTTGGCTGGTTCCTGTTGCGCATAAAGTTTCAGCGCGTGCACAAATTTATCAGGCACAGTTGGCTCGGTGCTCGTCTTCGCGAGGGTGGTAGAATTTAATTTTTGGGAGTTTATTGATGAGATTGATGCGATTGGTGTTGCTGGGTGCACCTGGTGCTGGTAAAGGTACACAGGCGCAGTACCTGATGAATTCGTTTAATATACCGCAAATCTCTACCGGTGATATGTTACGTGCGGCAATCGTAGCAGGAAGCGAGCTGGGGGTGAGTGCTAAAAAAATCATGGATTTAGGTCAGCTAGTGTCTGATGAGATCATGATTGGCCTGGTTCAGGAGCGGTTGAAACAAGATGATTGCCGTCATGGATTTCTTTTGGATGGTTTTCCGCGCACGATTCCACAAGCCGAGGCATTAAAAATAGCAGGCATTGAGCTTGATCATGTGATTGAAATCGCGGTTGATGATGAAGAAATTGTTCAACGCATCAGCGGGCGACGCGTTCACCCTGCATCTGGGCGTATTTATCATGTTCAGTATCATCCACCAAAACAAGCAGGGGTAGATGATGAAAGCGGTGATCCATTGGTTCAGCGCGATGATGATCGCGAAGAAATCATTCGCAAGCGTCTGGAAATCTATCATGAGCAAACCGAGCCTTTAATTGGTTATTATAAAACGTGGGCTAATCAACAGACAGAAAATGCACCTGCGTTTCATAAGGTTTCAGGAGAAGGGAACGCGGATACCATTTTTCAGCGTATTTTATCAGTTATCGAGGAGTAATAGCAAATGGCCACACTAGGTGTAGTTTTGGCTGTAACGAGTGATGAATTTGAAGCGCTTATTCAAAAAAATGAAGCGGTGTTCATTGATTTTTGGGCCGATTGGTGCGCTCCATGCAAACAGTTTTCCATGGTCTTTGAACAGATAGCGGGGTTGAATACGGATGTTGTGTTCGCCAAAATAAACATTGAACATGAGGCCGACCTAGCTGAGACCTTTAATATTCGCTCCATTCCACATTTAATGGTATTCAAACAGGGCATCGCTATTTATTCTGAAGCGGGTAGTATGCCTGAATCAACGTTGAAAGAGTTGGTGGAGCAGGCGCGAGAGGCTGATGTTAGTGCTATTCGTGCGCAGCTGGATCGGGATGAAACTTGAAATTATTTCTACATAGTATACACCTTCATCTCCCAAGAAAATTGTACCTAGGTTTCCATTAACCTATTGAATGAAAATAAACTATTTAAGTTTTAATGCTAGATTTATCGCTTTTTCATCGGAACAATTAGACCGAGTTAGCACAAGAAAGGATTCTAGCCATGCCGTGTCGCATTAACTCAGATTTTTTGCGACAGCCCTGCATCTTGGTCGCTCTTTTATTGACTTTGATGTAAAAGTAATGTATAAACCATCCTCACTAAACCTTTGTGTTGTTAATGCATGCAATTATCTGCAATCAATACATTTTGACTTTTTTGTGGCGAATCCTAACTATATTAATGCGCGTCCATAATAAAAGATAAAATTACTCGCGAGCCAATGAATATGAAAAGTGTCAAATTTGAAATCGAAGCAACTCAAGAACAGCCTTCACAAGCCTCAATTGAACGTGCGTTTCTAGGTGCATGCAACGACGGTAACCTGCATGTCTTAAATCAACTCGTGGAATTAGCGCCAGATCAAGTGTTACTGATGATAGAGGCGAACGGCTATGAGGCGTTTCAAGGGGCCGCTAACGGCGGTCACCTAACTATCTTAAATCGACTCGTCGAATTAGCGCCTAGTCTGGTGTTACTGATGATAGAGGCGAACAACTATAGCGCATTTCAATGCGCGGCCGAGGGGTGTCACCTGCCTGTCGTAAGTCGAATCATGGAATTAGCGCCAGACCTGGTGCCACTGATGATAGAGGCAAATAACTATATCGCGTTTCTAACCGCGGCCGAATGCGGTGACCTGCCTGTCTTAAATCGGCTCGTGGAATTAGCGCCTGATCATGTGTCGTCGATGATATCGGCAAGAGGCAATATCGCGTTTGAATGCGCAGTCAACGGCGGTCATCTGCCTGTCGTAAATCGAATCATGGAATTAGCGCCAGACCTGATGTCACGGATGACAGAGGAGGGCTACTATACCGAGTTTCAAGGGGCGGCCCAGAACGGTCACCTGCCTATCTTAAATCGATTCGTGGAATTAGCGCCAGCTCATGTGTCACGGATGATAGAGGCAGGCGGCTATGGCGCGTTTCAAGGGGCGGCCAACGGCGGTCACCTGCCCGTCCTAAATCGACTCTTGCAATTAGCACCAGGTCTTACCTCGCTGATGATAGAGGCAAACGACTATTGCGCGTTTCAAGAGGCGGCTAGCGGCGGTCACCTGCCTGTTTTAAATCGACTCATAGAATTAGCGCCAGGGCTTTTGTCACTGATGATAGAGGCGAACGACTATAACGCGTTTCAAGGGGCGGCCATCGGAGGTCACCTGCCTGTTTTAAATCGACTCGTGGAATTAGCACCTAGTCTGGTGTCACTGATGATAGCGGCAAACGACTATAGTGCGTTTCAAGGGGCGGCCCGCGACGGTCACCTGCCGGTTTTAAATCTACTCGTGGCATTAGCGCCAGACCTGGTGTCACTGATGATAGAGGCAAACGACTATAGCGCGTTTCAACAGGCGGCCAGCGATGGCCACCTGCCTGTTTTAAATCGACTCATCGAATTGGCGCCTGAACTGGTGTCACTGATGATAGCGGCAAACGACTATAGTGCGTTTCAATGGGCGGCCCGCAACGGTCACCTGCCGGTTTTAAATCGACTCATCGAATTGGCGCCAGACCTTGTGTCACTGATGATAGCGGCAAACGACTATTACGCGTTTCAAGGGGCGGCCAGTCGCGGTCACCTGCCTGTTTTAGATCGACTCGTGGGATTAGCGCCAGACCTTGTGTCACGGATGATAGAGGCAAACAGCTATGCCGCGTTTCAAGGGGCGGCTGACGCTGGTTACCTGTCTATCTTAAATCGACTCATGGAATTAGCGCCTGACGAGGTGTCAGTGATGATAGAGGAAAACCTCTATGCCGCCTTTTCATCTCTAGCTCGCCATCACATGGATGATATCGTAAACCGTGCGCTTTGTGATCCGTGCGCATTTGCTCATGCTGAAATGCACCAAGAAGAGTATGGTGAGCGCTATGTTAACCCGTTTATTCGAAGCGAACTGACCGCACTTCGCGCCCTGAAAACAGCCGTTGCGCTAGAAAACCGCAATGCCGTTTTTAATATTGCTGACGAAACACGAGCAACGCGCTGTTTTTACATCATAAGAAACCTCATTCGTCGAAATTATCCGGCGTCACTCGATGACATGTGTTTTTTATTGGCCATTCCCGCCGTGCAAGCTTTAGCGCACACCCCGGTAACAAACAACGTACCCAATGAATTACTTCGCCTGGCTTTAACCATGGGACATCAAGAGGCTGCTGCTGCCTTACTCGCCATGCCTGCGGTGCATACCTTGGCCGCACAACATCAGTTTTATCATCAAGAAGTAGGCGGACAACTTGATTTGAGCGCCCTTGCACGTAATCAAGAATCGTCCATGCGTGCTTTAAGCAAAAGCGAACAACAACGCTTACAAGCCGCTACAAGCCGTTATGAGCCCTTGATTAGAGCCGCTGGCGTGGATAACATCATGTCGGATTTAAGGCAAACGCTCACGACACGATACGCAGAAGAGCCCGCACACATTCTCGGTGGTCAAGGTGAATGGATTAACTTACCACAGGATTGGCATGCTTTTAAGCATTTAGTCCTGACAGAACAACAACGAAGTGACGCACTGACAGCCTATCACCAACATAAAGACCACACCGCCTGGCGCTATCTTTTAAAACCAAATCCTTGGATGGCAGAGGATGCCTCTTACGTGAAAGTGAACCCCAAAAACGCGCATGAGAAATGGTCTACGTTTGAAATCTACAAACCTCTGATTTCCATGCTGTATTTTGCCGCTGGAGACGAAGGCGCGCCGCCTACGAATGGCCACACACTAGAAACACGCCTGTCGCATTTTTTTGACGAATTGGCTCATATTGGACGTGCGCATAACTGGGATGACAGCCGTGTGAATGCTCGCGGCGGGAGCGAGCAATATGACGATTTAAAAGGAGATAAACCCAGTTGTTCCTCAGGTGTACCGAGTCGCCTAGCCCAATCCCTTCTGGGGCATAGGCTGTTTGAAATGCTCACCCTAGAGGGCGTTAAACAAGAATTACGCGCATTCATGCGCGAGCATTTCATAAAACACATCACACCCGATAATCTCGCTGAACTAAATGATGCCTGCGTCAGGCTTTATGAAGGAGTCGAGTGTGGTGTAGGCTTTGCCGCATTAAACGTCTCTGAAACCGAACAGCACGTTTTTTTGCAGTACATGACAGACAAATATGCACTCCAATTTACCCGTGACGCCAGCTTTGAACACTATATTAAAACCAGCTTTTGCTTGTCTGAGCTTTTCCCATCACACGTTGCTCGTTTTGCAGTAGAGACGTCGTTTGTTGATTTATTATCTATAAAAAGGAAGCACAGCCAGCTTGGTGAATCCAGTCAACGTGATGCCAAAAAGCCCAACACAGCCACTTTAGAGGGGCTCGCATCGTGCGGCACATTCAGGGCTGCCGCACGCGTGTCGCATACTAGACCAACAGGAGAATTATCTGATCAATCAGGGTCTAGCGCAGCCATGTAGGGGACGGCCCTAGATTTGCTGGCAATTCCTTTGATCTCTGAAATTTATTAGCATACTATGATTAAGCTAATAATCCTTTTCAGTAATCGGGAACAATACCGATATGTGGCATTCCAGTATAAAAAAAATTGCCGTTACAACGTGCTTGCTTCTCAATGCTTGTATGATGGTCGGTCCAGATTATAAAGAACCGCAGAAAAGCGTTGCCGAACACTGGTCTAAAAATAATTCATCTGTTAAAGAATCTGCTATCCATGATGCCAAATGGTGGGAAGTATTTCATGATCCCAACCTGACGGCTTTAATTAATGAAGGCTATCACAATAACCTATCAATACAGAGTGCGGGTGTTCGCGTCTTACAAGCTCGCGCACAGCTGGCTCAAGCCGTGGGGCAGCTTTATCCGCAACAACAGGCTTTAACCGGCAACTATAATTACAATCGTATTGGTGGTAGTTCCCTGCAAGCTATTTTGCCGCCCATTTTTGACACGGCATTAATGGGTTTATCAGCTAGCTGGGAACTTGATTTTTGGGGAAAATACAGGCGCGCTATTCAATCAAATGATGCGTCCTTTTTGGCATCGCTCGCAGCCTATGATAACGCGCTGGTCACGCTCACCGCAGACATAGCCAGTGACTACATTAAAATCCGAACCAGTGAAGCCTTGATCAAGGTCACGAGAGAAAATATTCAGCTGCAAACGATGAGTTTAAAATTGGCGCAATCTCAATATAGTGCCGGTCAAGTCAGCTTGCTGGATGTGGAGCAGGGCAAGACAGAGCTTGCCGAAACACAGGCAAAGCTTCCGGGGTATGTGAGTATTTTACAACATCAAAAAGACCTACTCGCCGTATTGATGGGCACTATTCCTAATGACGTGGACAGGTTACTGCAGAAAAAACGCGGTATTCCAAAAGCGCCTTCGAATGTTGCCGTAGGGATCCCCAAAGAATCACTGGCAAGACGGCCTGATATTTATCAATCACGGATGAATGCTATCGCGCAATCAGCGGCCATAGGGGCGGCCAAAGCCAATCTTTATCCGGCGCTTTCGTTAACGGGAACCTTTGCTTTCTCGTCAAATAATATTGGCGGCGAGTCCATTAGTAGTATTTTTGATTGGTCAAGCCGAAGCATCACAGCGGGTCCTGCCGTGAGTTGGCCCGTATTAAATTATGGACAAATTACCAATGCTGTTCGCGCACAAGATGCTGTGTTTCAACAGGCCTTGTTAAGCTATCTTAATCTGGTATTACAAGCACAACAAGAAGTGCAAGACAATATTACCAGCTACATTGAATCTCAAAAAACGGAAATTTTGCTCACCAAAGCGAATCATTCAGCCATAATGTCGACCAAACTAGCGTTGATACGTTATACAGAAGGGGAAGCGAATTTTACAACCGTGATTGATGTGGAGCAGCAACAGTTACGCGTACAAACATCATTGATTAGTGCTCAGGGTGATGTGCCTCAAGCGTTAGTAGCCTTGTATCGCGCGCTCGGCGGTGGTTGGCAAATCAGAAATGGACATGATATTGTTCCAGATCATATTAAAGAAGACATGGCTGCGCGTACCAACTGGGGTAATTTACTCAAGCAGCAGAATCATCAGGTTCCTGCCACTAAAAGGCAAGAAGTCAAACAACGATATCTACCGAACTGGTGACAGGCATGGAACAGGATAGAAAATTAAAATTATATAAAATTGCGGGAGTGGGACTGGCTATTTTACTTGCCGTTGATTTAGTAGTGCATTATAAAGCCTTGAATCATGCCCCGCTTATTCCTATTCCAAAGGTGATTGTTAAAAAGCCTGAATTGAGAAAGATGGTTGAATACATCACGCAAACAGGTAACACCGTTGCTTTTAATTCAATTGATCTGGTTGCCCGCATCAAAGGCTACCTTGACGACATCACGTTTACGGATGGAACGTTTATCAAAAAAGGGCAGCCTTTATTTATCATTGAGCCTGAGCCCTACATGGCAAGCTTGCGTGAAGCAGAAGCCTCAGCGGTGGCTGCAAAGGCTGCTTGGGAATACAATAAATCGGAGTACGCGCGTCAGATGCGTATGTATAAAGACAATGCGACGTCCCTCAATAATGTAGAAAAGTGGCTAGCCAAAAGTCAAGAATCCGGAGCTAACGTTGATAAAGCCGTTGCAAACGTTGAAGTAGCGGCAATTAATTATAGCTATACGCATATTGCCGCCCCGTTTGATGGCCGAATTGGTCGTCATCTGGTTGATAAGGGAAATTTGGTCGGTAATGGGGCAGCCACCAATCTGGCAACCATCGAGCAGCTCGATCCCATTTATGTTTATTTCAATATGAATGAACTTGATTTGATTGAATTACGTACAGCAGCACGTACGAATGGGCTCGACGCCAAAATGATCTATCAAGTTCCCGTGCAGGTTGGTTTACAAGGTGAAACGGGATTTAAATATGATGGCAGGCTGGATTTCATCAATACCGGACTGAATGCCTCTACTGGCACGATGCAGTTGCGAGCGCTGTTACCCAATAAAGATATCATCTTGCTTCCCGGTCTGTTTGTGCAGGTTCGTATCGCTGTTAGCATACCTGCATTGCAGCTGACCGTGCCCGAGACGGCGGTGCTGTATGACCAAATTGGTTCGTATTTATTAGTGGTGGATAGCCATAACACGGTTGTACTAAAACGGATTGTGCCAGGAAGCTTGGAGCAAGGGCTGCGAGCTGTTTTAAAAGGACTGGATGCAAAAGATAATGTGATTATCAGTGGACTGCAAAATGCATCGCCTGGCAATCAGGTTTCTCCTCAAGATGAGAAAAACGCGAAATGATTTCAAAATTTTTTATTGAACGCCCGGTACTGGCAAATGTGATCGCATTTATTCTGGTATTTCTTGGGTTGATTGCCATCGGTGTTTTGCCCGTGACGCAATACCCATCGATAGTACCACCAACCATCCAGGTCACTACGAGCTATCCTGGGGCTGATGCTAAAACGTTAATTAATACGGTAGCGCTCCCGATTGAACAGCAAGTCAACGGTGTGGAGAAAATGCTGTACATGCAATCCACCAGCACCAGTAGCGGCACCTACACGCTGATTGTCACTTTTGCTATTGGAACAGATCTCAATATGGCACAAGTTCTTGTACAAAATCGAGTGCAGTCTGCCATGGCACAATTGCCTCAATCTGTACAACAACAAGGGGTTATTGTTCAGAAGAAATCCACAGCAATCCTGCAATTTATCAACCTGACTTCTGAAAACAACGCGTATGATGGATTATTTCTTAATAATTACGCGATAATTAACATGCAGGATGAATTGGCGCGTTTGCCAGGTGTCGGCAATGTATTGGTTTTCGGATCGGGCAGTTATGCCATGCGCGTCTGGCTCGATCCTAGGAAAATGATGGCCTATTCTTTAAATCCACGGGATGTACTGGATGCGATAAGCGGTCAAAACAAGCAAGTGTCCGCCGGCCAACTTGGGGCGCCACCCGCAACAGGTGAGCAAGCCTGGCAATTTACAGTAAACGTGCCAGGTCAACTTGCTAATCAAACTGAATTTGCCAATATCATCATTAAAAATCAGAGCACGCGATCTGATCAAACCGCCTATGCAAGCAGTAGTGCGCGAATTATCCGTATTCGAGATGTGGGTCGTGTTGAACTGGGATCATCCAGTTACGCGCAGATCGCCAAATTGAATGGTAAACCTACAGCCGCGATAGGAATATATCAACTCCCAGGTGCTAATGCGCTGCAAGTTGCTCAGGAAGTTCGTAAAACAGTCGAAAAAATGGCCAAAAACTTTCCGCCCGGACTGCAGTATTCTATTCCATTTGACACCACTATTTTTGTAAACGCGTCTGTCAATGAAGTATACAAAACGTTGTTGGAAGCGGGAATTTTAGTACTACTGGTTATTCTCCTGTTCTTGCAAAATGCTCGCGCCACCCTGGTGCCTGCGACGACAGTACCTGTAACGATTATCGGCGCTTTCTTGGTCATGTTGTTAATAGGCTACTCCATTAACTTGTTAACGCTGTTTGCCTTGGTATTGGCTATTGGTATTGTGGTGGATGATGCGATTGTTATTGTTGAGGGCGTAACCCAGCATATTGAGCGGGGCACGTCTCCAAAAGAGTCTGCAATTGCCGCAATGAAGGAATTGATTGGCCCTATTCTGGGTATCACGCTGGTGTTGATGGCCGTATTCATACCGGCAGGCTTTATGCCAGGCTTAACAGGCGCCATGTATGCGCAGTTTGCCTTGGTGATTGCTGCAACCGCATTTATCAGTGCGATCAATGCGATGACGTTGAAGCCAACACAGTGCGCGATGTGGCTCAGACCCATCGATACAACCAAACAAAAAAACGTATTTTTTCGTACATTTGATAGACTTTACAATCCTTTGGAAGCATCCTATATACGCTTTATGGATCGCCTCGTGCATCGCAGTGGCTTTGTTTGTTTGATTGGCGGTGTGTTGGTTGTTGTCGCTATTTTTGGCTTGAGCCGAATTCCCACAGGCTTTATTCCAATTGAAGATCAGGGCTATCTCATCCTGAATGTACAATTGCCCGATGGTGCATCCCTGAGTCGCACAGTAGCCCTTCTTGATGATCTTAGCAAACAAGTATCCGAAGTCGACGGGGTTGCAAACGTGGTCGCCATAGATGGGATTTCTCTTTTGGATAATAGCGCAAGCCTTGCGAATGCTGGTGTTCTGTATATTATATTTAAGGATTGGAGTGTACGCGGTAAAGCGGCTAATTTAGGAGTATTGTACACAAAGTTAAATGATATTGCACAGCATACGTTAAATGCAAAATTAATGGTAGTGGTTCCCCCACCGATTCAAGGACTGGGGATGTCTGGTGGTTTTCAAATGCAACTTGAATTGCAGGATGGAACATTTGATTACCGCAAATTGCAAGCGGCCACCGATCAGCTGATTCAATATGCAAGTTTACAGCCTGAACTAAAAAATCTCATGACCTCTTTTCGTTCTGAGGTGCCTCAGCTGGGCGCACCGATTAATCGAACCAAAGCCGAATCGCTGGGGGTTTCAATTGGCGATGCATCGGATACGTTACAAACCTATCTTGGCTCATCCTATGTGAATCTGTTTACAAAATTTGGACAGGTCTTTCAAGTGTATGTGCAAGCGGATGCCTCATCAAGAATGAGTATTGAAGACATGCGTAATTATTACGTTAAAAATAATTCTGGCTCCATGGTGCCGTTAGGCACGCTCACGGATGTTAATCCCGACGTAGGACCTTCCATCATTTCTCTTTATAATTTGTACCCGTCCAGTAATATTTATGGCATGTCAGCACCGGGCTATAGTTCTGGTCAGGCTATTCAAATCATGGAAAAACTGGCCAAACAGATTTTGCCCGCAGGCATGTCCTATGAGTGGACCAGTACGTCGTATCAAGAAAAAGTGGCAGGCAACATGAGTTATTACATCTTTTTGTTATCACTCATTTTGGTGTATTTAATTTTAGCAGGACAGTATGAAAACTGGGTCACACCGCTTGCCATTATTTTCAGTGTACCTCTAGCGCTGACCGGCACCGTTCTTGTGTTGACGCTGCTGGGACTTGCCAATAATATGTACACGCAAATCGGGATCTTGCTGTTAATTGCATTGGCTGCCAAAAATGCCATTTTAATTATTGAGGTGGCGCGTGAGCAACGAGAAGTGCATCAGAAATCAATCATAGAAGCTGCGGTCCTGGGTGCAAAAACACGGTTTCGCCCTATCCTAATGACGTCTTTTGCCTTTATTCTAGGGGTCTTGCCGCTGGTATTTGCCACAGGAGCGGGTGCTAATGCACGGCGTTCTATCGGCATTACCGTGTGCAGCGGCATGCTGGCATCAACGTGCCTTGCTGTGGTGTTTGTGCCTGTTTTTTATGTCATGTTGCAGACGTGGCAGGAACGGCGGAAGGGAACAGCCCTGAACTAGAACCACTTAGATGACAAATAGCATTATATGTGTTAAAATTACGCAAATTACATCAGTTGCGCAATTTTAGGAGCAATAACCATGTCAAAAGAATCTGTCATAGTAATCGTGAACGACACGATAAATACCATAACAGTCAATTTAAATCGCATGCAACGCCCTGTCGATAAGGCAGCGATTGAAGCCGCATTTGACGCGCCTATAAAAGCGGCCTTTAAACAAGTCCAGGTAAACGAGGACGATAAAAAATTAATGTACAAACAGTTATCATTAGCCTTTCATCCAGATAAACTAGCCAATGGCGCAACTAAATTTCATAAAGCCTTTAATGCAGTCAATGCTGAAAACAACAAATTTATAAGCATTCCTCAGCAAACCCTACAAGAAAACAAAGGCAACACAGCAGAACAGTCACAAGAGGAAATGGATTTAGAATTTGCAGATTTTATAAGAATCAACAAAATAATTATACAATCAAAAGTATTAAAACAAGTATTAAAACAAATGAAGGTATTCGAACAAATGAAAGTATTAAAACCACTGTTTAATGAACGTATGCGCTATAAGGAACCTTTTCAAACAGGCCTGCTTATCCTTCAGATGATAGTACCGGTTTACAGCGGCTATATTTTATTCATTGCCTCTGCTGGATGTTATTTAGTTTTGGATTGTCCGGAGTACTTAACTCGATTGCTATTAAATGTCACCACGAACAATCATTATGATGATGCGTTGAATGCACGCGTAACAAAAGAAATAATGGCTCAGGAGGCTAGGCTTATATTGCGAGACCATCATGTTGATACTTGCGAGATGATGGATGAGGAAGCCGTTACACGCTACTGCACATTCACCATAGTTCGGTCCATGAGGAAACAACTAGACAGGTTAGGTATAGATGTCTTGGACTGCTCAGATGCAGAGATTATCGAGCTATATAGCGCCATTCAGAAGGCACATCCGGAGCGACTACCGCCTGCTCTCTCTCCTGATGATGCCGAAAAGGGCCTGCGCGCTCAAGTAAAATATAGGGTCGGCGAATTAGAGCATTTAAACCTGATTATTAAAGCATTTCATTCAGCATTAACACAACCATTCACGGACAAGTGGTATGAAAATGTAGCGTCTGTATGCTTACGTACCTTCCAGGTCGTGTTGTTTATTCCATTGGTAGTACTTCATGTTGGAGTACGACTGATGGCACACACGTTCATAGCTCTATTCCTAGGCCTAATGGCTTTTCTTGTTTTAGCGTGTATTACTCCGGTTATTGTGACCAATATACCACTCTACATCTATGATCTAGGACCCTACATCTATGCTGTGGTAATCGCTGCAGCGAATGCGTTATCAACATATATCAATGGCCTGGGGGCAGCTGCTCCAGATGCTGACACCAACTTAACCCAAGGCACGAGAATGCTGTGTAATTTTTCGACAGACGCCAGTGAGCATGAAAAACAAGGCTCTGTCCTTTTTCCAGTGGATGATCTTGTAAATACGCTCCCTTATAACTGCCATCCCCGCGTGGCGGTACTGCTGCGTCAGGATGAGGATGGATCCCCGCCTGCGCCGAGACGACATAAGGATACGTATTTTCTGGACGAACCACTTGGCTTAATGGCTTTGATTGTTTTAACGTGTATCGCTACGGTTCTTGTGACCAATATACCACCACGCTACATCTATGATGTGCTAATTGCTGCAGCGAGTGGGTTATCAAAATATATCAATGGCCTGGGCGCGCCTGCGCCGGCTGCGGACACCAACTTAACCCAAGGCATGAGAAATCTGTGTTTTTTTTCCAAAGATCCCAGTGAGCATGCAAAACAAAGCTCTGTGCTCTTGCCAGTGGATCGTGAGGCCAATGCCAGTATGGCTTTTTCACGGCAGAATCAGTGACAAACTAAGCAATATACTATCCTCTCCATATCGCACAGGGTAGAGACCAATGATCATAGGTGGATAGAGCGTAGGGTGGGCAAAGCGCAGCGTGCCCACCATGTGTTGTCAGTGACATAATCCTGCGCCATTTATCCGCGATTTTATGCCACTGACAACAACAGCATTTTCTTTACCTGGTTCAACCCCAGCGCACGCAAACAAGCCATATTATTCTCGTAAATTTGCGCCGTATCGCCATAATATGCAATCGCCTTCTCAATCCGCTCTTCCCGGAGCAAATGCACCATGGGGTGCGGCGAGCGGTTGGTGTAATTGCTTACGTCATCCGGCGTTGTGCCCGCGAAACAATAATCAGGGTGAAAAGTAGCCAGTTGATAAACACCTTCATATCCGTCAGCCTGAAGCGTTGCCTCAGCAACATCAACAAAATCGAGGTAATCAAAAAATTCACTAAAAAGCGCCGGAAAAACGAGAAGTGTGGTTTCAATGTCAGCATTGAGGTTTAACAGCTCAATTTCCACCATGAAATCAATCATGGCCTGTTCAACGGTTTCAGCAGAGCTGGCAGAAACGCTCACCGAACCTTTATCCATTTCGCGCTTAGCGAATGGACAAAGGTTCAGCTTGATGACAAATTCCCGTACCCACTGGATCGTTTGTGGAACACACAAATTCCCGGATTGAATCACACGTTCACATCTTGGTTTTCTGAAGTCTGAATGGTTGTCTGTGTCAAATCCAGTAATTCCCGGATAGCCACAAAGAACATGGTGTAATTTAATGCACTACTGGATTGAAGACTTGTCAAAACATGATGCCAGCGTTCGATCAATTTAGCGTGATTTTCAGACCAGCTACTCAGGCATGCCGCAAAACCTTCGGTTTGAGTACGCTCGCATGCAATACTGGCTGTAAGCTGGCTTTGCTGCCAATCTAGGTCGTCACGCAACGCTTCTCTGGATAATGATTCCCAATGATTCTCGGTTGTATGCGAGATAATCTGGGTACGAATCCACCCCAGTTGGAGGAATTCACCAACACCAAAGTAGGCTTCTGCGGCAGACGAAACGTTGATCGTAAGTTTATTCGCTATTTCAATGATATCCATTGCCGCAAACAAACCACGGCTCGTTGTTAATTCCTGAGCAAGTGCGTCAGGAAGACCCATAACCCTGTATTCCTCAATATGTTGTTCATATTGCGAACGTAACCCTTCATTCAGCATGGCTGGCAAGGCTTTTTTCAACGCATGAATGCCTGTGCCATAGCGTGTAACCGACTGACTGATGTTAACCCGCATACGCTGACTGCGTAAAAACCAGCGAGACACGCGTCTCAACAATCGCAAATAAACCACCATGATTTCACTTTGCTGTAATGCTGTGATTTTATTCTCAAGCGCTTCAATTTGACCCCAAATGGCCTCCATGTCCAGTATGTTTCTTGCAATGATATAAGCACGAACAATCGCAGAAACAGGAGCCCCTGTTTCATCTTGCAAGCGGTAAACAAACGCGAAACCCATTTCATTCACAATAATATTGCTGAGTTTAGTCGCAATAATTTCACGTTTCAATGGATGCGCTTGCATATTGAGACTATACCGCTGTTGCAATGGTTTAGGAAATGAGGCAATCAGGAATTGCTCCATGTAAGGATCTTCCGGAACGTCGGACGCAAGAATGGCCTCTTTTAGAATGATTTTGCTGTAACAGAACAACACTGAAATTTCCGGTGTCGTTAAGCCTCTACCAATCAATTTTCGCTCCATAAACGCTTTGTCTTCTGGCAAATACTCCAATCGTCTATCAAGTTTACCCGTGCGACACAATTCATTCATGTAACGGCTGTGCAATTCAGAAGCACGCAAAACCTGTGTTGCCGTTAAGCTAATTGCACTGGTTTGCAAGTAGTTTTCACGTAGAACAAGGCTTGCTACTTCATGCGTCATTTCACTCAATAATGTCACGCGTTGTTCAGGCGTTAATTCACCTGCTGACATGATTCCATTCAGTAAAATTTTAATATTAACTTCTTTATCAGAACAGCTCACGCCAGCCGAGTTATCAATAAAGTCAGTGTAAATCAATCCACCATGTAGGGCATATTCTACGCGACCCAATTGGGTAAAGCCTAAATTACCGCCTTCGGCAACAGTCTTGCAACGCAATTGTTTACCATTGATACGTATCGCATCATTTGTTCTATCACCTACGTCCATATTTGATTCGGATTGAGCCTTCACAAAGCTACCAATACCGGCACTCCATAACAAATCCACTTTCGCCTTTAATAGCGTTTTGATCAATTCATTCGGTTCAATCGCGCCTTGCTTGATGCCAAATGCTTTTTTCATTTCCCGGCTAATCACAATGGACTTAACTTGGCGATTAAATACACCACCACCGTTTGAAATAAGTTTTTTATCATAATCTGCCCAGGTTGAGCTTGGCAAATTAAATAAGCGGTCACGTTCTGCAAAAGAGCGTAGTGCATCAGGGTTGGGATCAATAAAAATATGCATGTGGTTGAAGGCCGCAACCAACTTGATATGCTTGGACAACAACATGCCATTACCAAACACGTCTCCCGCCATGTCACCAATTCCAACAACTGTAAAGTCGGTTGTGCTGATGTCAACACCCAATTGATAAAAATGCCGATTTACGGATTCCCATGCGCCTTTTGCAGTGATGCCCATTTTTTTATGGTCATAACCTACTGATCCGCCGGACGCAAATGCATCACCTAACCAATACCCATATTCAAGCGAGAGGGCATTGGCTATGTCTGAAAAGCTAGCCGTGCCTTTATCTGCGGCAACTACTAGGTATGGATCATCTTCATCATAACAAACCACAGATTTAGGCTTACTGATAGTCCCACTGACGTAATTATCAGTAATATCCAGCAATCCGCGAATAAACAGCTTATAACAGCTTATTCCTTCGGCCATAATTTCGTCCCGTGACGCATTCACCGGGATGCGCTTTGGAACAAAACCTCCTTTCGCGCCACTGGGAACAATCACGGCATTTTTAACCTGCTGTGCCTTCATCAAGCCTAAGACTTCCGTCCGGAAATCCTCCCTGCGATCAGACCAACGCAACCCACCGCGAGCCACTTTCCCACAACGCAAATGCACTCCCTCAAACCGGGGTGAATAAATAAAAATTTCAAACAGCGGATGTGGCCGTGGGACACCCGTAATGGCTCTACTGTTTAATTTAATGGAAATATAGCCCTTATGGCTTCCGTATTGATTAAGCTGATAATAGTTGGTACGTAACGTTTCTGACATGGCCTGCACAAATTGACGAATAATTTTATCTTCGTCAAGATTCTCCACACAATCAATGTCCGCCAAAATTTCCAGGAGCATCGACGCCACGTCAGCATTGCGCTTAGCACTCGTGTTGAGAGGACAAAAGCGCAGTTCGAACAGTTGCACAAGCTTTTTAGCAATGGCCGCATTTTTGTTCAGTGCTGTTTCAATATAGTCCTGACTAAACGTAAATCCAATTTGTTTAAAGTATTTTGCATACATCCGTAAAATTGATACCTGACGCCAATCAAGACCTGCCGCTAGGACCAGCTGGTTAAAGCCGTCATTTTCAGCATCACCAAACCAGACGCGCGTGAATGCATTTTGAAATAACTCTTTAATTTCATCAATATTAAATTGACTGCCACGCGTATAATGCATGGAAAAATCGTTGATCCACGTTATTTTGTTATCATCAAATTTGAGAATATAAGGGCGTTCGCTGATTGCACGCAAACCTAAATTTTCAATGATAGGCAGAACATCCGACAAAGAAATGGTATTGTCATGTTGGTATATTTTCAATCTGAAGTTATCTGAAAATTCATCTTTGGGTCGATAAAAATTTAATCCCAAGGTGTTTTCTGCAGATAATTCCTGCACATGATTGATATCAAACACAGCCGTTTCTGGTGTAAAATTTGTGGTATAAACAGCAGGGAATGCATTTCTATACAGGGAAAACAATTGATTTCCTTGCTCGTCTCCAAAAGACTCAGACAATAAACCTTGCAAGTCATCGATCCATGATCGACCCACTTCAATCAATTTTTGTTCGACTGCCTTGAAATTAAAATCGGTTGCGGCTTGTGGATCTATTCGTATTAAAAAATTAACCCGTGCTAAAACGGACTCACAAAAATACGTAGAAAACGTAATTTCGCGTGCATTAAAACACGCGCTTAATACATTTTCCATTTTGTTTCTGAGCTCGCTGGTAAACCGATCTTTTGGCACATAGACGAGACAGGAAACAAAGCGATGATAGACATCCACACGAGCAAACATCCGAATACGACGTCGCTCCTGCATAGAGAAGATTCCCATTGAAAGTTCCAACAGTTCATCTGCTGACGCTTGCACCAAATCATCACGCGGTAATGTTTCAAGGATATTGAGCAACTCTTTACCTGCATGGCTATGCGGATTTAACAACGAGTTCCGTATAACCAGTGCTACCTTGTGACGTAAAAATGGAATGTGTTTAGGGTTGGCATTATAAGCAGATGAGGTATATAGACCCAGAATACGTCGCTCACCGATGACTCTACCCTGCTTGTTAAACCGCTTAACGCCAATATAATCGGCATACGCATCACGATGAACACTGGCTGGCGTGTTGGTTTTAGTGATGAGTAAAATATGCGATGACAAGGTTAATTCACGGGCTACGGGCGCCATTGCAGACACATTAAATGCATTTGACCTGCTGATTGACTCCCGCAACACACCAAGACCCGTTTCAGGGATTGCCTGTAAGAACGTTTCCTTGCCTTTTTGAACCAATTCATAATCACGTGCACCAAGAAATGTAAAATGGTGGTCCTCAATCCAGTTCAAAAACGCTTTGCTTTCGGCCACTTCAGCTTGATCAAGTGTCGCGGGCAAGTCATCCAGTTCTACAGTAATCGCAAGAACTCGCTCCCGCATCAAAGACCAATCCGCAACGACAGCGGTATTATCCTCAAGCACGCGTTCAATATGACTGTACAATTCATCGATAACGGTGGGATTGGATAGGCGATCAATCACTAAAAATAGAGGTGCTTCCATGATTGCATCGAGGGCGGCTGTACCCTGTTGAGTTAAAACTCCAGTAACTTCATGATCTTTTCCACGTGTTAAACGCACGCCCCCCATATGAATCATCAAATGCAAGCCCAACCGCATGCGATGAACAGCCATACGCAATGAATCGACTAAAAAAGGCATGTCATCACAAATGACTTCCATTATAGTGTGCTTTGACTGCCAGCCATTCTGTGCCAGATCAGGATTATAAATACGAATTTTTATTTCACTGGGCGCTCGTCGCTGTATTAACGACCAAAAATCAACTACTGCTGCGCATAAATCATGAATGGGCCAATCATGGAGATCATCCAGTGCCATTGACGAAAAAAATTGACGTGCAAATTCAGCACAACAAGTGGCTTGTACGCCACCCATATTGTTATGTAATTTGTCAACAACAGCGTCGATGATTAAATCTTTACCTTCTTCAAACTTGTAAGACATTGAATCACTCCACGAGCCAAGGGTTTTATTTAGCAGGTTTTAATTAAGGATACTTCGAAGAATTATATACCGTTTACTTCGCAGATGCACAGCCTGTGCGGGTTAATATTATTAAATAATGCAAACACAAGTATCAATTTCAACCCAAATTGCCAATTCAATCACATCTGAATTACGCATGCGTATGCATCCATGTGAACTAGGAATGCCTAACTCGGTGGCATCCGGTGTGCCATGGATGTAAATAAAACGCTGTAAACTGTCCACATGCCCCCCTTGATTAAATCCTCGCTCCAAACCATCCAATTGCAGGATACGTGTCAGGATCCAGTCTCGCTCAGGAAATTGTACTGCCAGGTCTAGGCTGAAATATTCTCCAGTCCATTTTCTTGCGACGAATACACTGTTTATTAGATGATCCACACCAATGATGCGATGAATGCGATGCCGCCCTCGTGGCGTGCATTCACTGCCTGACTGCTCACCCATCCCATTTTTACCCGTCGATACAGGATATGTTCTATAAAGAAGGTCAGCTTCATAGCAATGCATTTTTTGCTCTTTTGAAAGAATAACAATGGATTTAGTCTGCATATTGGCCCTGTGATTTCTATTTCTTTCCTAAGTGTAGTATATTTACGTCAAATAAAAATAACATGCGAGTAAATTATGCCACATTTTACCAAACTAGCCGCCTGTCTTGCCGCAGGCTTGTTGATTGCATCGAGCCTTTGTTTTACAACTGCAACAGCCGCGACCGCATTCCCTCGCGGATGTGCAGTCACAGGTTATGGTTTTGTCGAAAATGACCTGGTTATTAATGAAAAAGGCGATCAATCCTATTATCTGATACAAAACCGCTCAGACAAAAAGGTTGAATTGGAACATTACGAGATAAACCCCGATGTCTTTATGAGTCCTAAACTGGAAGTTAAATTTGACACAGGCAACTGGTCTGCTTTTGCATCAGATGTTATCAACATGCACTTTAGATGCTATACACAGGCGAACGGCGATAAAATGATAATGAGCTGTCGAGATGCACTGGATGTTTGTCAGTATCCTCGCGTGAAGTTTGCATTAAGCAACATGGGGAATTACTGGATTTCAACTAACAAACCACTTGAACAGGTCATAAAAGATACTGTTGCCAAAGGGATTTATTTACGCTGGTAAGGAGAACATCATGACTAAAACACAATCATCCATGTTGCCGTTAGGCACACAAGCCCCAGAATTTGCTCTGATAGATGTAATCAGTGGGGAAAAGGTGCGTTTAAATAAACATGACAACCATTTTGCCACGGTTATCATGTTTATTTGCAATCACTGCCCTTATGTTAAACATATTAATCCAGAATTAATTCGTCTTGCAGCAGACTACATGCCAAAAAACATTCGATTTGTCGCCATAAATGCCAATGACATCAAGGATTATCCGGATGACTCTCCAGAAAACATGCAGAAAACAGCACTTGAGTTAGGCTATCCTTTCCCTTATGTATTTGATGAAACACAAGCAGTAGCCATGGCGTATCAAGCCAAATGTACGCCTGATTTTTTTGTGTTCAATAAGGAGCAGGTTCTGGTTTATCGTGGCCAATTGGATAACTCACGTCCGGGGAATAACATCCAGCTCACCGGTGAATCAATTCGCACGGCCCTTGATTGCTTGCTTGATAATCGGCCTGTGCCGTCCGAAGATCAAAAGCCAAGTCTGGGGTGTAATATCAAATGGAAGCCTGAGAACGTGGTGTAATTTCACCCATTTAAAAACCTGCTCAAGGCAGGTTTTTAAATGCCTTTTACAATTTACTTCGCTGCAACAACTTCAACTTGCAGTTTAGCAACGACGTCGCTGTGAACATGAATGTGAACGACGAAATTCCCAACTGAATGCAGTGAGCCATCTGGCATTGCTATTTCGTGTTTACTGACGTCAATTGACTTGGCTAACAACGCATCATGAATTTCAGCAGGTCCAATAGAACCGTACAACTTGCCGTCATCACTCGCCTGAGCCGAAATGACTACCGTGGTATCATTTATTTTTGCAGCACGTTGTTCGGCTTGCGCAAACAATTGCAGTGCTTTCTTCTCGAGATCTGCACGACGCAGCTCAACAAGCTCAACATTTTTTTCTGTTGCAAATACAGCTTTGCCTTGCGGAATCATAAAATTGCGACCATAACCTGGTTTGACATTAACCTTGTCACCCAAATTGCCTAAATTTTTGATTTTTTCCATTAAAATAATTTGCATTTTACTCACCTCTTACTTATCGATGGCTATCGCAATAAGGCAACAGTCCTAAGAATCGTGCTTGCTTGATAGCTTTAGCTACTCGTCGTTGGAAGCGGGCCTGTATACCAGTAATACGACTGGGTACAATTTTACCTGTCTCACTGATGTAATTCTTTAAAAAATTGACATCTTTATAATCAATTTCGCTAGCGCCTTCAGTAAAACGGCACATTTTTTTACGTCTAAAATAAGTTGACATGAAGGCGCTCCTTAAGCTGCTCGGGTTTCTTTTTCTTTTTTCATCATAATTGATTCATCAGTAATCGCTTCTTTGAGACTAAGAATCAGGTTTCTTATGATTGCATCATTGAATTTGAACGCTGTTTTCAATTCATCAAGCGCTGTTTGATTGCACTCAATGTTCAGTAGCATGTAATGTGCTTTATGTACATCATTGATTGGATACGCCAATTGTCTACGACCCCAATCTTCTTTGCGATGAATAAGCCCTTCGTGCTTTGTGATAATGCCCTCGTAACGCTCAACCATAGCTGGAACTTGCTCGCTTTGGTCAGGGTGTACAAGAAACACAACTTCATAATGTCTCATGGTATACTCCTTGTGGATTAAAGCCTTCTCAATTAGTATTAGAGTAAGGCAAGGTTTAAAAGCCGGGTAATAATAACCTAATTCAAGCAAGAAGGGAAAACAATTCTGACAGCGTTTGAATCAGCCATTAAAAAGATTGCATTTGCAGAGCGCATTATGTTATAACTTTTTAAAAAATAACAATAAAAATAAAAAGGTTTTTTATGAATATCGTACTGCTCCCCTATGAAGAACCACTTATTCTCACAGTTGACGGCGAAACCGTTCGAATCGTTGCCTTTAAAACGCAGGAACATGGCAATATCAAGTTCGGTATTGACGCGCCAAGATCGGTGAACGTTCATCGCGAAGAAATTTATCATGCGATTAAACAGAAAGAAGCGCTAGAGAATTTGGAAAATAGCTGATTCAGTTTCTGATACAGGCATGATCGCCCACGGAAGTGTATTTTAGTTGTTTCAACCTAAGCATATTGCCTAGCCTACGGTTCAACCGGATACCCCGCATTAACCCATGCAGTAATTCCGCCATCAACAGAATAAACATCCTGATAACCCATTTCAGCTAAGCAATTGGCGGCATGAAGTGATCGCACGCCACCCCGGCAATGCAAATAAATCGGGCATTTATGATTCAGGACGTGATGGTTAATAACTGAGATCAACGTGTCTTTCGGAATATGTAGCGCTCGAGGGATATGCGTCTCCTGCCATTCATCATTCTCACGAACATCAATTAAACATAAATCAGGTGTAGCATCATACAAATTTTTTAAAGCATGCACATCGATGGTTTTTACATTAGCGTTTGTCATATTGCCTCTCTGTGATAGTAGGGCGTGTGAGGGTGGAATGGTGAATAAACCAATAAATAGTCGCGGTAATTACTCCACCAATCAACGTGGCAAAGGCCCAGGCTGGTGCGGATACTAACGCTAAGTGTAGCCCTTGTTTGTGCAAGTTTCCTGCGTCTCGGGCCACGCCTCCTGCAAATATCAAATGCAACAGGGCATTGATTAGCAAGATCAGGTAATAACCTGTTTGAATCTGGTCGCTGTATTGGTGGGCTAGTTCTGGTACCATGTTGTCAACTTTGTTAGGAATTAATGTGGATAGGTTAACAGATAATAATTAAACTTTCATTCACCTTACAACCTGCGGTAACATCACACAATATATTGAACCTGAGAAAGCCTATGTCGTCCATTGATAGCCCAGTTCCCCATTTAACCACGGCCCATGCCGGTCCATTGCACCCCATTGAGGCGGCTATCTTGAATCAGGTGATAACCATTGAGGCTTGGTTTCGTAAATTTTGGCGTCTAACTCCCGCGCCCATTACCTCTTCAGTCGATTTACGGCATGCGGGTTTTAAAATAGCGCCGGTGGATACGAATTTATATCCAGCAGGGTTTAATAATCTTAATCCTGATTTTCATCCCTTGTGTATCCAGGCTGCACAATCGGTGCTGCGTGATGGTGTGCCGGATTGCACGAAAATTTTATTGCTACCTGAAAGTCACACCCGCAATCTTCATTATCTGCAAAGCTTAAGTGTATTGCGTGATATTTTTGCAAAAGCCGGGTTTATCGTGCGAATTGGGAGTCTGGATCCGGCTGTCACCATGCCCATGAACGTGACGACCGAGCGTGGTGCTGTATTACTCATCGAGCCTTTGGAGCGCCAGGCAACGCGTGTGCGATTACAGGATTTTGATCCTTGTCTTTTATTGTTAAATAATGATCTGTCATCGGGAATCCCTGCGCTGTTGCAAGGCTTGCAACAAAGTATTCAACCGCCCATTCAGTTAGGCTGGTCTTCACGACTTAAATCGAGTCATTTTAAGTATTATTCTGAAGTCGCGAATGAGTTTGCAGCTTTAATCAATCTTGATCCATGGTTAATTAACCCATTGTTCAGCGCGGTTCATGGGGTTGATTTCATGAATCAGACTGGTGTTGACGAATTGGCCGCCGCAGTGGATAAATTGTTGGTTGAAATCCGCGCTAAATATGCCACTTATGCTATTAAGGAAAAACCATTCGTGGTCGTGAAGGCAGACAATGGCACGCATGGTATGAGCGTCATGACGGTGCATGATGGTGCACAATTGCTGGCGCTGAATCGCAAGCAGCGCATGCGTATGTCGGCAACAAAAGGCAGTCAAAAGGTGAACCGCTTCATCATTCAGGAAGGGGTTTACAGTTTTGAAACCATGCCAAATGGTGCGGTTGCAGAACCCGTGGTGTATATGATTGGTCAGTTTGTTGTAGGGGGCTTTTACCGCGTGCATCAAAAACGGGGTTCTGATGAAAATCTCAATGCACCCGGCATGCATTTTGAGCCGCTCGCATTCGCTCAGGCGTGTAATATGCCTTGCGATGATTTGGCGGCTGAGGATCCACCAAACCGGTTTTATGCTTATGGCGTTATTGCGCGACTGGCAGCCCTTGCTGCCGCACGTGAAGTGGCAGCACTTGAGGGTAACCAATGAAACTTGCTATTTTGATGGATCCCTTGTCTACGTTAAAACCTTATAAAGACTCTACTGTAATGATGATTAAGGCGGCACAAGCCATGCGCTGGAGTTGCGCCTATTTCACGCAAAATGATCTGTTTTGTAGAGACGGGCATGCGTATGCCAGGGCGTCATCTATTCTCGTACATGACGAAACCACACCAGATTGGGCCACCACTACGTCACTGGGCGATCTGCCTTTGACTACATTCGATATGATTTTAATGCGTAAAGATCCACCGTTTGACATGGAATATATCTATGCGACGTATGCGCTGGAATTGGCAGAACGGGATGGTGTGTTCATTGCCAACAAACCACAAAGTTTGCGAGATGCAAATGAAAAGTTTTTTATCCTTCATTTTCCACAGTGTTGCCCCTTGACGCTAGTTAGTAGCGATATCAACCGCTTACGTGAATTTTGGCAACAGCAGCGCAATGTTATTTTTAAGCCGCTAGATGGCATGGGGGGGAGTGCTGTGTTTCATGTTGATGAGCAGGCACGGAACTTGTCCGTTATTCTTGAAGTATTAACTCACGGGCAACGTGTAAGCATCATGGCACAACACTATATTCCCGAGATTGCCACAATGGGGGATAAACGCATCCTGTTGATCAATGGTGAGCCTGTTCCCTACGCGTTGGCGCGCATTCCTGCAACAGGTGAATTGCGCGGTAATCTGGCTGCAGGTGCACGCGGTGAAGTCGTGGCTATCACTGAGCGTGATCGGTGGCTATGTGCGCAAATTGCCCCAACATTGAAGGCATGCGGATTGTATTTTGTCGGGATTGACGTGATAGGTGACTATTTAACTGAAATTAACGTCACGAGTCCAACGTGTATTCGTGAAATTTCAGCGGTGACGGGTCTGGATATTGCAGGAGATTATTTACGTTGCTTAGGCTTAATTTGTAAAGAAAGAGTAAATTGACATGCCTATTGAACGTATTGGTGAACGCGAAATTGAAGCACTACCTCGAATTGAAGCAGGTAAACAAGCCGCTCAAGACATTACGAATCAATTTGAGGTTGTTTTTTTGCAGACCATGTTGAAGAGTAGTTGCATTGCTCAGCATTTCACAGATGAAAAAAAATGATTTTTTTGAAGTTCCGGCGTCCCGCGGCGTGACCGCAGGAACCACCGATGTACATAAATCCATGGATCCTAAGCCTACGCTGCTGGATGTCCTTCCTCAAATCAAGCTAACCGTTGATGACTTTGTGAAATCCATTTGGCCTTATGCCAAACAGGCATCAACTATGTTAGGCCTTGATCCTAAATTACTCATGGCGCAAGCAGCCCTTGAAACCGGTTGGGGACAATTTATTGCAAAGGATTTGGATGGCAGTAGTAGCAATAATATATTCAACATCAAAGCAAAAAATCTTGATCGGGCTGTTAAAATAAAAACCACTGAATATATTGCCGACTCACCTGTCTCGATGATGGCATCATTCAAAAAATATTCATCCGTGGCGCATAGTTTTGATGATTATATGTCGCTGATTTTGGGTGATCGTTATAAAACAGCATTGGCTAATGCCCATGATCCTGAACGCTACATCGACGCACTTCTCTGTGCGGGGTATGCTACTGATCCAGATTATGCCAATAAAATAGTATCGATATATCGTGGGGACGAATTACAGAACGTGCTTGCAAGAAATGGATGTGTATAACATGAAAAATCGTTCAAAAGAAAAAGAATTAATCGATCTAGGGCCGTCATTTTATACGCCTGAGGAGTATGCGGATTGTTTAAAAAAACTGTTTCGCATCAACATGTTGTTGGGTTTTTTTCGCAGTACGGTTAAAGCCTTGAAATGTTTCCCGGACGATAGTTATCTGGTTGATATCGGTTGTGGTGGGGGACTGTTTATACTGAATTTAAGTAAGCATTATCCTAAAATGAGGCTAATGGGTATTGATGTATCGGAAAACGCGATAGCGCTGGCGTCTGATGCGTTGATGCGCGCAGGCCAACCTGCAGGCGAGATACAATTCTATTTACAAAAGCATGGACCACTTGAACTACCAAAAGATAGTGTTGATATCGTTCTAGCCACTCTGGTCTGTCATCACATGGATGATGAAGACCTGATTCCTTTCTTGAAAAATGCCTGGCACGCGGCGCGCGTCGCTGTGATTATCAATGATTTACATCGTCATCCGATTGCATACTGGCTTTATAAAAAAATAAGCTCGCGCTTGTTTCGTAATCGACTGATTAGCCATGATGGGCTGATTTCTATTCAACGGGGTTTCACGCGTGCTGAATTGCAGTGTTTATTGAAACAGGCAAACATCCGTAACTATCAAATTAAATGGGGATTTCCGTTTCGCTGGCGTGTGATTTTATGGAAGAGTTAGTTATTGTTGGAGGTGGGGTGGCAGGATTGAGTTGCCTGAATGCCTTGCTTGACAGACAAATTTCGCCGCGATTACTTGAAGCAACCAGCATTGGTTCGCCTAAAATGTGTGGTGAGTTCTTAGCACCGCCGGCAATGGCGCAATTGAACACATGGGGCATTGGTCCCATGCAATCAATAAAACAGGCTCAATTTTTTGGATCCACGCACTCCATGTGTTTTTCTTTCCCAAGGCTTGCTGGTGCTTATTCACGGCATGCGGCTGAAGTTGAATTGGCGGCACGCGCGATAAAACTAGGCGGGCGCATCGTTGAACAATCGCCGATTAAAAATATCATTCCCGCAACGGATAGTGCACCTTATCGTTTGCAGTTATCATCAGGTGAAATCATTCTGGCGCGCGACGTAATTTTTGCGACCGGGAAATTTTCGCAATCCGGCAAGTTTAATATGTCCTCGCCGTACGTCGGGTTTAAAACCCATATCTCGCAGGTTATACAACCTGAAACATTGTTGATGTATAGTTTGGCTGGTGGTTATCTGGGAATCGTACCGGTTACATCAGAAACCAGTAATATTACCTGCCTGGTTAAACGAGACGTGCTCGCAAAAACGGGGACATGTAAAGCTTTTTTGGCATCCCTTCTCCCGCAAGCCGATGGGGGTATAGACTGGCTCGAAGGCCCAGCGCCTGCCTTTGGCCTGAAAACAATACCAGCATGGCCACATGCCTACTGGATCGGCGATGCTTATGCCAGCGTACATCCCGCGATTGGTTATGGGTTTGCCCACAGCGTAGCCAGTGCATTAATGGCAGTTGATTACTACCTGAAGCACGATCCTATCGGTTATCATCAATCGCTAAGGCAGGTTATGAGACCTAAGCGCATCATGGGAAAATGCCTGCATCATGTATTACAAAAACCACGGTTATGCAGTGCTGTTTCGCCTTTATTGGGGAGTAACCCCTGGATGAGTTCTCAACTGTTAAAAATACTGGACTACTAACATGCACGCTGCAATTGTCTCAATTGGAATAGCAAATCCTCCCTACAAGCGCGCACAACGTGACGTTGCCGAGTTGATAGCGGACGGGTTTCATTTGAATGCCGTACAAAAGAAAATATTGAAACGAATTTACAAATCATCAGGCATTGAACAACGGTACAGTGTATTAGCCGATTATTGCAAATTACCCGGCGAATTTGATTTTTTCCCCAATGATCCATCCGCCAACTTTCCAACAACAGCACAGCGCATGGCGGTGTACAAAGCCAATGCGCTGGATTTAGCACTGGCGGCGATTGACGATTGTTTGAAAAATGAGATTCAAGATATTACGCATGTCATTACCGTCAGTTGTACAGGCATGTATGCGCCAGGGATTGACATTGAAATTGTACAACGATTGAATCTATCTTCATCAACCCAACGCACATCGATTAATTTCATGGGTTGTTACGGTGCATTCAACGGCATGAAAGTGGCGGATGCAATTTGTTCAGCTGATCCTGATGCAACCGTTCTGTTGGTTTGCGTAGAGTTGTGTTCCATTCACATTCAAAAAGATTTTACGCTCGAAAATATTATTTCCAATGCTATTTTCGCAGATGGTGCTGCGGCTGTGTTGATAAAAGGACAACCTGCCAGCACCCGCCAGCACCTGCGGTTCAAGTCATTTCATTGCGATATCATGCCGCAAACCAGTCAGGAAATGGCTTGGCACATTGGTGACTCAGGCTTTGATATGGTGCTGACGTCCTACGTTCCGCAAGCCATTAAATCAGGGATTGCAGCCTTTACTGACAAATTATTCAGGCAATCAAATCAGTCGGCTACGGACATTGATTATTTTGCAATTCACCCTGGTGGTATGAAAATACTTAAGTCCTGTGAAGAATCGCTCGGGATTACGCCGCATGACAACCGATTTTCCTATGACATTTTACGCCAATATGGAAACATGTCATCTGCCACCGTATTGTTTGTTTTGAAGCGAATTTGGGATGACTTAATTGATATTGGCCGTAATCAAACCATCTTTAGCTGTGCTTTTGGGCCGGGGTTGACATTGGAGTCCATGTTATTGGAGGCTCATTGTTGATGTCACAAGCCCAGTCTCTTCCAATACAAGATGAGCCTGAAATGGAAGATACCCCCATTGGTTCGCCCATGTTAAAAATGTTACACTTACTTCAGACGAAGATATGATTCACAAGGATCTCATGAACACATCAGCATTGGCTATCGGTGTATTTGACTCAGGCATGGGCGGATTAACGGTGCTACGAGCCCTAAGGGCGACGTTACCGCATGAATCATTTGTGTACTTAGGCGACACGGCGCGTTTGCCGTATGGCACCAAAAGTCAACATACCGTGCAACAATATGCGGTACAAATGGCGCATGTGCTGGTTGAGCGGCGGATTAAAGCCATGGTAATTGCCTGCAATACCGCGACTACCGCGGCCTTGCCGCATTTACAAGCCTTGATGCCTGATATTCAGATTTTGGGCGTGGTATCCCCAGGTGCATTGGCTGCAGTAACGGCTACAAAAAATCAACGTATTGCAGTACTGGCGACTGAAACGACCATTGCGGCCAATGTCTATCAGCAGTTGATACACGCGCAACTCCCCGATGCAGCCATTCACGGGCGTGCGTGCAGTGTGCTGGTAGCCCTTGCGGAAGAGGGCATGGTTGATAATGCCATCGCACGCGAAGCATTACAGCATTATTTGTCGGGGGTTGTTGATGAAGACACTGTATTGCTAGGCTGTACGCATTTTCCAGTGTTCAAGCCTTTATTGCTGACATTACTGCCTGCTGGGGTGAATGTGGTTGATTCAGCAGAGGCGACGGCTGTGGCTCTGAAACAGTTATTAGTGGATAAAAATCTACTTAATCCATCATTAGTTTTAGGATCAGCGCATTACTTAGTGACCGATTCGGTGAAGCGGTTTCAGTCGGTTGGGAAAATTTTCCTAGGCGAGTCGTTAGGACTTGGTGATATTGAATTGGTGGATGTACGATCCTAATCTCTCGGCGGACGCTTCATCAAATTATTTACCGCTTGAATCGCACTAACCTTACCCAGCAAAAGATCATTAACTACATTACAGATAGGCATGTCGACGCCGTGAAGTGATGCCAAAGCACAGACCTGTGCTGCATTATATTTACCCTCAACAACTTGACCGATGTGTTTTTCAGCCTCTATCAAATTGAGACCAAGGCCTAATTGCAAACCAAAACGGCGGTTGCGTGATTGATCATCGGTACAGGTTAAGACAAGATCACCAACGCCGGCTAATCCCATAAAGGTTTCGGGCTGGGCGCCCATAGATAATCCTAAACGACTCATTTCGGCTAAGCCACGGGTAATCAAGGCGGCTCTTGCATTAGCTCCGTAGTTAAGTCCGTCGCTGACACCGCAGGCAATTGCCAGTACGTTTTTTACCGCACCACATAGCTGAACGCCGGTTAAATCATCCGATAGATAAATACGCATGTTCTTGTGATGCAGCATCGTTCGCATGGTTTTAAGAAAAGCCTGATTATTGCCCGCTATCACCATGGCTGTAGGCAAAGATTGTGCCACTTCGCGTGCAAATGAGGGGCCTGAAATGACAGCAACAGGGTATGATTCACCCCATTTTTTTGTCACCAGATGACTCAAAAGAACATGCGTGACTGGATCAATGCCCTTTGTTAACCAAGCCAACGCGTTTGGTGGTATCGTTATTTGTGTCAGCAAGCTGGCAAACGCATGTGAGGGAACAGCAATAATGACGTGTTCGGCCTGGTTAATACATGTAGTGAGTGAAGCTTCAGGAAAAAGTGTGGATGGAAAAGATACCTCGGGTAAATACCGCCTGTTGCGGCGATGTTCAAGCATATCGTTGACATGTTGTGAGGAATGCCCCCACAACATGACGTGATGGCCCACGTTTGCCAAATGAATTGCTACTGCAGTGCCCCATGATCCGGCGCCGAGTATCGCAATAGTCGTCGTATGCATGGCTTAGTGTGTTGTTTCAGTGCTTTTGTCAGTTTCAGTTAGTTTTTTTTGTTCCTGTTGTTGGATATACAGCGCATCAAAGTTAATGGGAGTAAGTACTAATTGCGGGAAGCTGCCACGAATAACTTCAGATGTAATGGCTTCACGTGCATACGGGAACAAAATACCAGGGCAGAAGCTGCCGAGTAAATGATCCAGCTGTTCTGGGGCCGGTCCTTGAATTGTGAAAATTCCGCCTTGCTGAACTTCAACCAGAAACGCTGTCGCACCCTGATTTTTAACAGTAGCGGTCACGGTTAATGAAACCTCATAGACGCCTTCATCCAATTTCGTGTTTTGGGCGTTTAAATCAAGTACTAATTCCGGTTCCCATTTTTGCTGGAATATGGCCGGTGTATTTGTGGTTTCAAAAGACAAATTTTTGATATAGATACGCTGAATCATAAATTGTGCTTCAGAGGGTTGTTGTTCAATGTTGGTTTGTTCAGTCATGATGTATTCTATCCTCGTAAAAGTTTACAAAATTCCCCTGTTTGATCAAGGGCATACATATCATCGCAGCATTAATCTCACATACCTTTGATCAAGGGAAGACCTGCTGTTTGCCATGCGGCCATGCCGCCTGCAAGAACACGCAGTTGAGTGAACCCTTTAACACGTAATTTAGCGGCAAGTGGGGCCGATTGTAACCCCCGCGCACAAACTAGTATGACGGGTTTTGTTTTGTGTTTTTCGTAGCGCTTCTCGCTCATGTCCTCCGCTGAGGCGTGAATGGCATCAATAATGTGACCCGCACGAAAAGCATCGGCATCACGTAAATCAAAGATGACGGCATTTTCATGATTAATCATCTCAATAGCCGCGCTAGTGGACAGTTCCTTGCCGCGTTTTTTCTGAGAAACTAATTCATTGATGAGAATAATGGTCAGTATAACAACCAATGCCAGCACGAGCTGCCAATGATTGGTGGCGAATTGTGTCAGTTGGTCCATGTTCGGCCTTTTTTGGTGGTAGGCAAGTTCTGCATTATCCCAGATTGGTTGAATAACGCAAGTGCGAATCTACGCAAATATCTTGTCAATAAACGCTAGATTTAGCATGTTATATCAGTTAAAGTAGACAACAAAAAACATGAGGTGAATATGAGCATAATCAGAAGTCTCAGGGGGATGTTCTCCAATGACTTGTCAATTGACTTAGGCACTGCAAATACACTGATTTATGTCAGGGATAAAGGTATTGTACTCAATGAGCCGTCTGTGGTTGCCTTGCGCAATGAGTCAGGGCAAAAACGAGTGGCCGCAGTTGGTATTGAAGCAAAACGCATGTTGGGGCGAACCCCTGGCAATATCACGGCTATCCGTCCTATGAAAGATGGTGTCATTGCTGATTTCTACGTCACTGAAAAAATGTTACAGCATTTTATCCATAAAGTGCACGAAAACAGGTTTTTGCGACCTAGTCCACGAGTACTGGTTTGCGTTCCTTGTGGTTCAACACAGGTTGAACGTCGTGCTATTCGTGAATCGGCCATGGGTGCCGGAGCTCGCGAGGTATTCCTGATTGAAGAACCAATGGCGGCGGCTTTAGGCTCTGGAATGCCAGTGGAAGAAGCGAGTGGATCGATGGTTGTCGACATCGGTGGTGGTACGACTGAAGTCGCTATAATCTCTTTAAGCGGCATTGTTTATCACCAGTCAGTACGCATTGGCGGCGATAAATTTGATGACGCGATTGTATCGTATGTTCGACGCAATTACGGCACCTTGATCGGTGAAACGACGGCGGAACGCATCAAACATGAAATAGGCTCAGCCTTCCCAAGCCGTGATTCATTTGAAATTGAAGTGCGAGGCAGAAATCTTGCCGAAGGAATTCCACGCAGCTTTACATTAACCAGTGCAGAAATACTGGAAGCCTTGCAAGAGCCATTGGCTGGCATTGTGGGTGCGGTCAGAGCGGCGCTTGAATTGGCACCACCTGAGTTGGCTGCTGATATTGCCGAGCGTGGTATGGTTTTAACTGGCGGCGGTGCGTTGTTGAAAAACATGGATATCCTGCTGATGGAAGTAACCGGTTTGCCCGTGCTTGTAGCAGAAGATCCATTGACGTGTGTTGCACGTGGTGGCGGAAAGGCGTTAGAAACCATGGACTTGCGCGGTGGAGATTTCCTCTCAACAGAGTAGTTCTCAAGGCAAGATGTTTTCCAAACCCAGTCACACGTCCTCGGACTTTGTGTTTGCTTTGGTTCTGTCTTTGAGCACCATGATAACCGACTACCATTACCACTCTCTGGGTCAGGTGCGTCGTGTTTTTTCTTATGCTGTAGCCCCCATACAGTATGCTGTTGATTACCCTGTGCGCGTGATGGGCTGGGTGCGGTCACTCATGAGCACTAAAAAATCATTGATTGATGAAAACATGCAACTGCGCTATCAGCAAACGATGCTGGAAGCGCAGTTGCAAAAACTCATTACGATAAGACGTGAAAATTCACAATTAAAAAAACTGTTATCTGCCCCATCCACTGCCACTACGCAAGCCATGGCCGCTCAAATTATGGCGGTTGATACGACCAGCTCGCGTCAGGTGGTGGTATTAAACAAGGGTGCACGTGATGGCGTTTTTGTGGGGCAGCCTGTTCTGGATGCCAAAGGTGTCATGGGACAAATTATAGATGTTGGCTCAATGACCAGCACAGTTTTATTGATTTCAGATTCAAAATGCGCCGTTCCTGTTAGAAATGATCGCACGGGTGAGCGCGCCATCCTTGTTGGTACCAACAGCATGATCCATTTATCACTGATTAATTTACCTAGCACATCGTCCATTGCCAAAGGTGATTTACTTGTAACCTCAGGCCTTGGCCGACGGTATCCTGAGGGCTATCCAGTTGGCCGTGTTGAGGAGATTAAGCATTTACTAGGTGATGATTTTATGACGGTGCGTGTTAGTCCTGTTGCGTTATTAAATCGAAATCGCTTGGTTTTGTTGATTTGGCCTGAAGAAGAGCATGATCTGTTAACGGCGCAAATTAATGAGCGTATGAATATTCTCGAAGGGAACGCATGAATACGGTAAATGGTCGGTTTTTTTTCGCAATGTTCTCGATGCTAGTGTTAACCATTATACCCATACCGGCGGTGTTTGCTGTGTTTCGTCCACCGTGGGTGCTGTTATTTGTATTGTATATCCAGTTTTTTTTACCACGCTATTTTCGTGTCACGTGGGTATTTTTGTTAGGCTTATCGATGGATGTTTTGCTTGCCTCAGTCATTGGCGAGCATGCATTCGCCATGCTTCTGACCTCATGCCTTGCCGCCACTAAAGCGCGTCGCTTTCACTTTTTTTCAATCGCGCAACAAATGATTTTGATTGCCTTGTTTTGTTCGGCTTATCAATTAATTCTTGTGTTGATTGATGCAGCAGTGGGTTATACCAATGGGGTATGGTTTGTTGCAGGCACGGTGTTTGTCACGATGATTTTCTGGCCGTGGGTTAAATTGCTCGCCGATAATACGTTATTGCCGAAACGATGAACCTGTTTCTACCGCTTCTTGGCATAGCTCAAAAACCACCTAATTTAGTGAACACTTCGTAACTCCCCACGTCTTTAATGACCACTTAATACTTCCTTAAGATATTTAATGCACACTATAATTAAATTACAAACCAAATGGATAGTCATGGCCGGATTAATCGCATCAAATAAACTTCACAATTTTTTTAATGAAGTTGAACACCGATATGGTGAAGCTGCTCAGTCTATTGTAGAAATAATAGACGAAGGAAATAAAATTACAACCACTTATCTGGAAATTAACTTTATAGTCGAGTTGATTTCTAAGCTTAGGCAAGATATAAAAGTTGACAGCCAGTTCAATACCTATACATTGGAAGAAATGTTAAAAGGTGGACATCTAAAGCTTGAAGATAACGGTTCCTTCTATGACGAGTTGGTGGAGCGTTACCTGCCTAATCTACATAAACGTTTTTCCTCCCACCATTCCATTAAACAACAATATTCCATTTCAGGCCCAGTGATAAAAGAGGTCTTGTTTGGTGTTAGCGTAGATAAAGAGGGTAAGAAAACGACATGGATGCAGTTTGAAAGACATCACACCCGGTCAATTATTGAGTTTATTATGCATATATATGATTATCTGGTGCATAAATGGACAGGCCAAAATATTGGCCCATTTGGGGCGTCAGAACATACGGAAAAAAACAACCCCTTGATTTTGGTCCTACGTTAACTGGACTTGGCCAGGCTATCTTCCGCTGGATTTTTTTTAACCCAATTAATCAACCCACCTAAGGAAAGGATTTCCTTTTGACGAACTGATAAAGTATGCTCAACCTCGATAACTTGCCCATTAATCTGAATTTCGAATGTGTTGCTATTTAAAACTGCCGGTAAATGATTGATCTTAACGGTATCAAGCATTTGGATGGCAGAATAATCATGTGCGTTTTTAAAAACCAAAGGCAAAATCCCAAAGTTGATTAAATTTTGCCAATGAATACGTGCATAACTTAATGCGATCACCACACGTAATCCAAGATAACGTGGTGCTAATGCAGCGTGCTCTCGACTAGAGCCTTGCCCATAATTCTCACCGCCAATAATGGCATGATCACCCTTGTGTTCTTTGGCGCGTTTTGCATACTCCGCATCAACATGGATATAAGTATATTCACTGATTTTAGGAATATTACTGCGGTAAGCCAAAATTTCAGCGCCAGCGGGTAATATGTCATCAGTAGAAATGTTATCCCCTACCTTGAGAAATACGGGTAACGCAAGGCTTGTTGGCAAAGGCATTAACGGTGTCAACGAAACAATATTAGGACCCTTAACTAACGCCACTTTTCTTGCTTGCTCCAAGGGCAAGGGATAATCAATGCAAGCGTGGTTTGTGATACTCGGTTTGGGTAGTTTTACCTTAGGATATGCAAAGTCCAATGTACGCGGATCCGTAATCACGCCCATCAATGCTGAGGCTGCCGCCGTTTCAGGACTGCATAAAAACACTTTATCGTCCAACGTGCCCGAACGTCCTGGAAAGTTACGTGGAACGGTGCGTAAACTGTTCGTATCGGTTGCCGGTGCCTGCCCCATACCAATACAACCATTACAACCCGCCTGATGAATGCGTGCACCAGCATGAATTAAACTACCCAAATGCCCATCTCGTACCAGTTCCTCTAAAGTCGTTCGCGAACTGGGATTAACATCCAATGAAACGCGTGATTTCACAGTACGATTCTTTACCATTTCCGCTACTATCGCAAAGTCACGATAACCAGGATTGGCTGATGATCCAATGTAGGCCTGGTAAATCTCCTCCCCTGCAATATCCGCAACCCGCACAACATGTCCAGGGCTGCCTGGTTTTGCAATCAACGGTTCAACAGTAGCAAGATCAATTTCATCGTATTTATCATAGGTGGCACCCGGATCAGCTTGTAACGCAACCCAATCACCTTCACGGCCCTGGTCTTTTAAAAATGCCCGTGTTAGCTCATCCGAAGGGAAAACAGTTGTTGTCGCACCTAGCTCAGCCCCCATATTGGCTATCACATGCCTGTCCATCAGACTTAAATGTTTAACACCCTCTCCATAATATTCCAAAATATACCCCACGCCGCCTTTCACATCATAACGACGCAACATTTCCAGGATCACATCTTTTGCACTAACCCAGTCCGATAATTTTCCAGTCAATTTAACACCGAAAACCTTGGGCATTTTAATATAAAGTGGATAGCCGGCAATGGCCATCGCAACCTCAAGCCCGCCTGAGCCAATCGCTATCATACCCAACGAACCCGCCGCACAGGAATGACTATCAGAGCCGGCCAGGGTATCACCTGGTTTACCGAAGTTTTGCATATGCACCGCGTGGCTAATACCATTGCCAGGGCGACTAAAATAAAAACCAAACCGTTTTGACGCACTTTCAAGAAATAAATGATCGTCAGGATTTTTGTTGTCCTCCTGAATTAAATTATGGTCAACATACTGAACGGCAATCGTTGGTTTGGCGCGATCTAATCCCATCTCTTCCAATTCGAGCATCACTAGCGTGCCCGTGGCGTCTTGACAAAGCGTTTGGTCTATTTTTAATGCAATTTCCTCACCTGATTTTATCTGCCCTGAAATAAGATGTGATTGAATAATTTTTTCTGTAACGTTCATAATAAAAACCTCCGTGTTATTTTATAGGATAATTTCACATTATAGCAAGGCTTGGCGCGGGTAGAACGGCCGCTTCCCCGCTGCGTGGTCCGTCGCATCCACGATTTCCTCGATTTCCGGGGCGACCCTTTTAAGCATGACTGCAAATCCCTGCCTCAGCGTCACCTGCGAGGACGCACATCCCTGACAGCCGCCGCTCATGGTGATGTAAAGCGTTCTTTGCCGGACCTCCACAATCGAAATTTTCCCGCCATGATTAGCGATTGAACGATTGACCTCCTTGTCCAGGAGTGCCTGAATAGCCATATGAAGTTCTGCATCGGACCTACCGATCGTGCCGGTGTGGATCTGCATTTCCAAGATCGCCGGCACACCAGACAGCAGCTGCGTTCGGATGGCCGTCCCGATGGCGGCTTTCAATCCTGACCACACGGCAGCAGGCTCCTTGCAGATGGTTACCATGCTCACGCTAATGAGCACGTTGGCAACGTCGGGGAGTGCGAACAGACGCTCAGCGAGCGGCGATCCGGCGGCTACGTCCTTGTTGCCGAAGAAGAAGGGGCCACCAGGATGCACGGTACGGCTCACGATGAACCTGCACGTGTCAGGGTCGACGAGGGACGTCTCGGCACGAATGCTGACAGGCAGATCCACAAGCTGGAAATTAGACATTTTCAATGCTTATCGCGGCCGTGCGCGCGCCTAGGGTACGCAGGTCGTTAAACGAATATATCCCGCTGTTATGGCCATCGCTCCAATCGAACTGGATCGCGTAGTTGCCTATGCTCACGATCTTTTTCGGGCTCACATCAAATCGTACCGTCTTTGGATTGAGCAGCTTGCGTCCGCTCATCTCCTCGACGCAGAGGGCGCAATGACAAGCCAGGCGCAGATCGCGGACGTCGAAGTCGTCGCGATGACCGTCCTCCCAGAGGATGGATAACGTACGCGGATCGCGCCGGAGGAAACCGATCGGGGTCTTCTGCGATCCAGCAGGCAGCGCTGCGCCATCCATCCAGGCTGGCGCCCCCTCGTTGCTGTCCCACCTCCACACAAAGGGCTTCAACACGGTGACCGCAGCACGTAGCTGCTCCACGAGTGCTGTGGCGATGGTGGTATACACCTTGGTGCTGACCGACTGTGCCTGGACTGCCACGATAGGACTGCCCTCATCACCGCAGGTGACGACATCGGCATCGAGAGGTAATGCGCCTAGGAATGGGACACCAAGCTCCTGGCTCATCAGCTCACCACCGCCGTTCCGGAAAATATCCGTGCTTTTGCCGCAGTGGGAGCAGGTGAAGGTGCGCATGTTCTCGACGATCCCAAGAATCTTGACTTGCACCTTCTCGAACATCCGTATGCCTCGGCGGGCGATCTTGAGGCTCACTGCCTGTGGTGTTGTTACGATCACCACACCCGACAGCGGCATACTCTGTGCCAGCGTCAGTTGGGTGTCGCCGGTACCGGGCGGGAGGTCGAGAATCAAGTAGTCCAGCGGTCCCCATTGTACACCGCCGATGAATATTTTCAGGTATTTTCCCACCATCGGCCCGCGCAAGACGGCCGGATTGTCGTCTCCGGTGAGCATGCCCATCGACACCACCTTCAGGCCGTGTCGCTCCGCCGGGATTATCTTGCCGTCCGTGGTCATCGCTGGCGGCTCCCCGGTTGGGATCCCGAGCATGCCGGGGATACTTGGGCCAAGGATATCGGCATCTACGATTCCGACGCGCGCCCCGAGCAGTTGGAGCGCGAGCGCCAGATTGACACTCACCGTGGATTTTCCAACACCGCCCTTGCCGCTACCGACAGCGATGATATGACGTATCCCCGGCAGCCTCTCGGCGTGAACGGTCGACTGGGATGACGCGCTAGGCGCGTCGTGTTGATTGTGCGCAGCGTCTGTGGTCTGCATGGCTATGTTCCTTGTATTCTAAATTAACGGGTAGCAATTGCAGGGAGTTAAGACGCAAGAAGAGCAACCAGCTCCCATCCACGCACTTTTTACATACTATCATTTTTGAAAGGCGATGCATATGAATTTCCAGGGCTGCCCCCATTTTGATTTGCAACAAAACTAATCATCCTGCATGATATGATCCCATTGGTTCCCATTGGTTCCCATTGGTTCCCATTGGTTCCCATTTAAATAGTTGATTTTCCCCATAGTACACCATGATTTTCATATCTAGTGGTTCGTCCGGCAAATATGTAATTTAACCCAATACTTTATAGCCCACTCCCCGGAAGCTCACATTTTGTCACATTTTTAGGCTCATTCTGAATTGGAATAAGTCGTATTTGGAAATATATTTGTCAATCTGGGAATATATTTATCAATACGGTCTATAATTAAAATGTAAGTTCATAATTAGGAGAATAAAATGCCTACTTCATCTGAAATAATTAGAACCGGGTTGATCGGTGACGCACCTCGAGAACATAGCGGCATCTGTAAATGTCAAATGTGTATGCAAAGTAAGATACCGACAGATATAGCAGAAGAACATATGGCACAATTACAAGGTTCGATGGTTGATAGACGTAGTCTTAATGATCCTACAAAATCTCTGATGAGATCTACAGAAGCACATGCCATTCTTCATGCAGGTACGACGGTGAATATGTTAACTGCAACTGGGATCAGTAAAAGTAATTTGCCTTCAGCATATGATTTTCGTTTGACAGAACCTAAAGAGACCAGGGTTTATGCGAAATGGAAACATCGGGAGCTCGAAGCAGCTCAAACTGGAAAAGATGCTAGTGTCTTTGGAGGACTTGGTGTTCTATTGGTCCCTCCTAATTTCAGTGCTGTGAATATTCCAACAATGAACGCCTTGGCAGTGCCAAAATCATTTTTACGTAAATATGGCGCCGAACTGATTCCTCTAGATCAACCTTTTGTTCTAGATGCCGTTGACAACAAAGAATTAGAAACACTCTATTTGGTTCAATATGATTTTGATCCGGCATATATTGAAGAATACGTGATGAAAATGGCTGGTGGTGGTGGCTTATTTGTAGAAACCCATCCCTTTCCACATGTATTTACTCCGTTATCAAAAACCTGTGGCGGCGCTTTAATTCTCGGTGTCAATCGCGGAAACGGGGCGTTTGATTTCGTAGCCTTTAGCATACCTTATGGTTTTACTATGAAAATCGCTTCAAACGTGATTCATGGCGATTCATTTTTTGTGGGGCCCTACGCGATTGCCCTCACCGATACAGAATTGGCCGATTCCGTAATCTTCCGACAAGAAACACGAGAACGCAGTATATCACAAGTAGTACAAACTCCAGTACGACCAGCAAGACTGCCCATTCTTGCAGAATACCGCTTAAGTAAAGCCGTCAACAATTTATTGATGATAGAAAAACTTCAACATGACGGTGCAAAAGGGAAGCCTGTTGAATTTTTTCAAGCACTGGCTACTGTGGTGTTAGCTCATGTTAAGGACTTATCTGCACAAGCACACGAGGCATATCGTGAACGTGTTGCACTTCTTGAGCAGAATAAACACCCACAAATATCTAATATTGAGTTTATAGAAGACAAACAGATCGCTGAAGGGGGCTTAAATGATAGTAAGAGTCCTAATACGGACAAAAATGAGCTGAAAAATTATAGACATCGCCCTATGGGAGCGTAGTTTTCGGTAGAAATATAATATAGTAGGCGACATTTTTGGCTGCCCGTTCTACAAGCGCAGCGGATTGCGGAATGTTGGCATTGGCATCTGATGAGCGACACCAGTAAGTGGTCACAAAGTTATGGGGGTAAAATCTGTTGTGCGACGCTCACTGAGATTAACTGTGAATTTCCAGAAACAATGTTAGACTGACTAGAAACAGTAGAGCAGCTGAAAATATAATGCCAGACCCAAAAGCAAAAAATCAGAAAATTGGTTGGAGTTTTGACAATAGTTATGCAACCCTTCCAGAATATTTTTTTACTAGGATGTCACCTGTACCTGTTCGTCAGCCACGTATTGTGGTTATAAATAGTGATCTAGGCCAAGCGTTAGGGTTAAATCTCATAATGCGCTCTGACGAACAACTCGCGCAGCTCTTTTCTGGAAATATATTACCAGAAGGGTCAGAACCCATTTCACAAGCTTATGCAGGACACCAATTTGGTCACTTTACCTATTTAGGCGATGGACGAGCCCATTTGATTGGAGAACACAATACACCGGATGGTAAACGTGTTGATATTCAACTTAAAGGCTCTGGGAAAACACCTTATGGTCGACGTGGTGATGGGCGAGCCGCACTGGGTCCTATGCTTCGCGAGTATATCATTAGTGAGGCTATGCATGCGCTGGGTGTTCCTACAACGCGTAGTCTTGCTGTAGTGACTACAGGTGAGCTGATTAATCGGGAAACCATCGTGCAGGGGGCCATCCTTACTCGCATCGCCTCCAGTCACCTTCGAGTAGGTACCTTTGAATATTTCTCAGCGCAAAACGACGTAAATGGCCTTAAGATGCTAGCAGATTATGCCATTGCAAGACATTATATTGAAGCTAAAAAGTCTGATCAGCCCTATCATACTTTATTGAAGACTGTCATAGAGCAACAAGCTAATTTAATTGTGCACTGGATGCGTGTTGGGTTTATTCACGGGGTTATGAATACGGATAATATGGCACTATCCGGAGAAACAATTGATTACGGACCCTGCGCCTTTATGGATGCTTATGATCCAGCGACTGTCTTCAGCTCTATTGACCATATGGGTCGATATGGTTACGCCAATCAACCGATTATTGCACAGTGGAATTTGGCCCGTTTTGCTGAAACACTTCTGCCGATTTTGCATGAGGATATTGATAAGGCAATCCAGATTGCGGAGGCGGCAATAAACGAGTTTTCTGTGCTGTATCAAGCCAAATGGCTGGCGATGATGCGCGCCAAGCTTGGCCTGTTTGGTGAGCAAATAGATGATAACAAATTGTTCGCTGATATACTTGACTGGATGCACGCACAGCGTGCGGACTATACCAACACCTTCCGAGATTTAAGCGGCGAAGAAAAGCCACCTAGTGAACACTATGATAGCAACGCGTTTCAGGATTGGTATGAACGATGGCAGGTACGGCTTAAGCAAAATAACAAACCGATAAAATCTTCACTTTGCCTGATGAAGGCTAGTAATCCAGCTGTTATCCCGCGCAATCACAACGTGAACCAAGCATTGGAATCGGCGTCAAACGGCGACATTAAACCATTTCATGATTTACTGAGCGCTCTCAAGGAGCCGTATAAGCAGCGCCCTGATATTAAACCTTTTCAATCTCCGCCAACGCCAGGCGAACGCGTCCATCAAACCTTCTGCGGGACGTGACCACTCCCCCCTGGCAGGGCTGTCCCATTTAAATTGGGGCATGGCTCAAAAACCACCCGTTTTAGTAAACATTATGCATGCGGAATCCTGCCCTAATGTGTTACCATTTAGGCATGAATGTTACGATTCTATCGCTCTTTAAAAAAACTGACGAATTACGCTGCTTTTCGCTGCACTCGCTCGAAACCAATAATTTCACGCCATGGTTTATGTGGGTGTCCTGTTAGTGCTTCTGCAGGTGATTTGTGTTTCAATCGCTCATGCTGACTACGAGGGAAAGGCCTGTGGTTAAGGTAAAATTGAATTAATGCGAGCATTTTTTGGGATATGAATTTACGCTTATCCAGATAAGGGCGTAACCGACTATTAAAGTTTTCGATCATGGAACTGCAGCGGTGGCGGCTGACGCGATTTGATTTTTAAGAAATCGAGCAACATCCTTCATATCCATGATGCAATGAAAGTGATCGTGATGCAGTTTTGTTTTCGGCAAAGCGTCTTCATGTCCTTTGATAAGGCCTTTTCCTCCATCAATAATCGCTACTTCTGGGTTATAACCTAGGGCTTGTAGATCCAGCAAATGGATACCCCATGTATCACCATCTCGATTGTCTGCGTTAGCGAGCAATGCGCAAAACCGTGAGGGAATATCAACAGTCGCTAAAATTGGTCTGTTGTGGTGAAACAGTTCATCTGACGTGCTATCTTTGATGCGGCTTAGATCATAGGAGTTTTAGTGACTGGCAAATAAAAGAGAACGCCATCATCCGCTGCTTCAAAAGCCTTGCTAGCTGCTGCTAATGCGATTTTTTGCTGTTCATACACCGTATTTCGACTGCAGTCATAGCGACGTGAAATGTTAATAATCGTTTGTTTTTTGCTGAGTGATTCTAATGCCATCGCTTTTTTGATTGGTAATGGAAAGCGTGAGCCGTGGTTCTTTTTGTGAGCAGTTATCATCGTGATCCTTTTTATTGTTTTGCAACAAATAAGGTATCATATCTCAACTTGTTGGGCGATGACTGCTCTCAAAAATGACTACGAAAAATAGGGTAGGTGTTCAGTGGATTTGAGCCATCCCGATCTGCTGAACCGATGGCAGAGGTTGAAAAAAACGTAGCGTGGTTTGCGGCAGTAGACTCATTAGAAAAACATTTCAATAATTCTAAGGAGCTAACAAATACATTCGACCCGGTTTGACCTTTTTTATCCATGACCCTCAAATGGCCAATAAAAATCGCGATTTTTGATTTAATCGCTCGGATTGACATGGATTGACTCTCCGTAACTAATTTTGAACCATAATCTGAATTAGGATTCGTAAGCCAATCGGTAATAATGTCGTCCATTTTTAACGCAGGAGCATTGAATAGCTCGTCTTTCAATATGGATACAATTAACCCGCTACGCTGGTGCTCACTAAGTGCAGGAACGTGCATGACCTGAGCAAACCGGTCGAACACGGGCCTTGCGATCTTGTCAGGGTAATTCGTAGCACCAATGATGACCATGTTTTTTTCATTAAAGCCATCCATTGCTTCTTGCAAAACCTCGCGAAACGCACTGGATTCTGAGGTAATTTTATCGATTTCATCAATGAACACAATAACATGACCAAAGGTCTGTACGTACTCCAGAACATTTTTTAACTCGTAGAATGACACACCTGACTCAATAACAACGAAAGGTTGATTACACGCTTGTGCAAAGCGGCGCACGGCACTTGTCTTACCACTTCCTGGTGGGCCATACAATAACGAATGCACGCGCATGGTGAATAACTCAGGGTGGACGAGCGATTCAGCTATTTGATCAAACGCACGGGTTGTGTTGTGACTGATATTTGATAACGCAGGTGCGATTACTTGTGCGGATGATGGGTCGAACACAGGCAAAGTCAGGTGTGAGCATGGGAATGCGGTTCTAAAGTCAGATTCAACCATGCGAGATGCTTGTGAATACGCGTGAGACAATTCAATTTCTGTTATCGTTTCCGCCTCTATCGATGCGATCAAGGACAGCAATTGACGCGTAGACCAAACAGAGGTTAATTGAACCATTCGTTGGATTGCATGAGCGTCAACGCGTTTTTGTCGGAAAAAATGGTCTAATAGTTTCTGACGAGCCGCTTTATCAGGAAGAGGGTATGTCACCCTAAATGCGCGATCAAGCATGGCTTTTGGGATGTTGTTCGGACAATTGGTGGTGCCAATTAACACCACATTGTTGATATTGCGCAAGTCATCAATTTGCTTCTGAAATTCAGCCCCAGTTGCTGCACGATTATAACTACTGGGTTCGGGCGTTCCGACTACTTTACTACAGACTGTGTCTATCTCATCGACAAATAAACAATGAAAATGATTGGGGTCATATTTTGCGGCATATTTAACGTCACTAAAAAAAGTTATGATGCGTAATAGTAATTGACCCATCCAGTGATCTTGGGATCCGGCTGATTTCCACGGATACAAAATATGTCCATCATGTGCGAGCGTTTGTGTTATCGTTTCCGTTTTTCCTGTTCCTGGAGGACCTTCCAATAGTAGAAAATGTTTGTTCTTATTGGGTTCACGTTTCACGTCGTCTAAAAATTTTCGAATTTGTTGCATTTGATTTCCAATCTCAACCATTTCAGTTGGAACAAGGATGTTGTTTAGTTGATAGGGGTCTTGCGTGTTTAGTGCGAATAGGGGTGTTTGACCTAATTCATTTCGCTGATAACACAGATGTTTTAAGTGGCTTGCCACTAATTTAATTTTGGCTGATTTTTCAGAATCTCTATTGACAGGCAGTGTCGTCAATAGATGCAATAATGTATTATTACCCTTCGTTGTGATTGATGGGGAGTCTTTTGACGTCGTTATCGTATCGAGCCACGTATCAATAGAGCTATATTTATGACCTATTTCGGTTAATTCGTGCAGTATATTGTTGGCCGCTGTATCAAATGCTAAATCAATGCGTTGTTCAGGAATCAGGCGTGTTATTAAATTGTCTGCAAAAAGAGCCCCCGTAGTTTTCCAAAAATACAATGTATTTCGGGTAATCAATGACACTGCTGTCAGTATTATGAATGCAAGCAGGCTTGCTATGAGAATGAACTCTAATAGGCTGATGATGATTATCACAGTAGCTATCACTGCAATACAGCCGAGCATCAAGTGAACTCCGTGAGGAAACGATTTAAACCAGTTAACCCAGTCATCTGTAGCATCGGGTTTCAAAAAATTAATAACAGTATGTAAAGTCGTATATCGGTGAGTATTAAGTGTTTCGCGAAATTCTTCAAGCAGCGCACTTACCTCATCAGGTGTCTCTGTCGCTAGTAAGCGCGTAGCGATACGAAGTTTTTCCTGTCCAATAGAGTCATTTTCTTGTGGATGGCCTAAGTGACTAATGTAGTCATTGCAATGCTGGTGTATTTTTTCCACGAAGGATGTCCCCAGTTGGCGATTAATATTTGCCATAATTATACACAAAGACAAATAATAAGTATATTGTTTGTCTTTAAAGTAAATTTGTTGTTCATTTTTAGGGCTACGCCAATGATCAAAATACGGCGGCATGCGAATATAGGTAGTATAAAGCAGTGCGACACGAGGTCGCTATGCTTTATACTACCTATACTCACGCTATTTCATTGCTGTTTTTTTGAGCTAGGAAACAAAGCCACATGTCAATATACGGGTCCTGCGGAGCAACCCCCAAAAGTGTTCGTTCTGTTAAAAACACACTTAAATAAACATCTTTCTGAGTTAAATATGGCTGATTTGAAATATATTACTACAAAAACTCATAGAGCATGATCGAGTATAGGAAGTATTAAGCACCTATTCCCTAATTTCCAGAAGACTTATGGATGAAGCATCTGATTTGGGTCAACAATTTAAGAAGGTTGAAAAAGAGGCGATTCTTAAAGGGGTAAAACAATCCGAGCTACCGCAATTTGACGCACTATATCAGCGAAGTCTTATGCGTGATGAGCAAGCCGCTCACTTACTTGCAACACAGGGGGAGACATTAGAAAAAATGACCAAAATGCCAAAAGCCATTGAATCCATTAAAGGCTACGGTGAGCGCTATGAGCGTTATAAGGTGATTGCTGCTATCGCGGAGCTGCCTTCGACCGATAGAGCACAAGGCCAATTAGCCAAACAAGCAGCAAGAATTAATTTAGCTAAAGATTACCCTCATATCGTTCGATTGGCTGCTCAACATAATAAAACCACAGAGTTTTTAAGCAAACAAATATCAACACTACAGCAACAACATAAAAAACAGGTTTTCGCGCAATTGCAACAAGAGCACCCTATATTGGCCGAGTATGAAAAATTAACCCAACAACGCGCAAAAGTCCTTGGTTATAAAGGCGAGCAGTTGGATAAATCTATACAGGTTGTGGCTCAGGCAATTACAGGCAATAAAGTGTTGATGCATGCCTTGAAGCAAGACTTACCCAAAATAGCCATTAAGGTGCAAGAACGAGCTCAGTATCAGCACGAACAAGGTCGGGGACAATAACCTTTTAGGTTTTCTTTATCAATGTATTGGCTGATGTAATGGTTAGCAATGGATATCGACAGCGCACATCGTTAGACGTACCGTAAAAATTCACAAATCAACAAAAGCGACTGTCTAAAATTGTGCTGAAAGTGCCGGAATAACTTGCGCATTACTTATTGATCATGCTACAATTGTGCTCAAAAAATACTCTAACGGATGATTTTAAATGGGCGAACAAAGATTCTTTAAATTGCGTGCTATTTCGCAGGCAGAAAAGTTGAAAATTGACGATACTATGTCTAGGATTAAATCGTGCTGTAACCGAGATGACGGGATTAAAATTTATAAGAGCGCATTTACATGTCCTGAAGGAACTGACAGTTCAAAATTTACGGCATACCTTGATCTTCGATCTCGTGTTGCATTTGATTGGGCTAAATTTCAGGAGCGATTGACTAGCGAAGAGGATGATGCCGACGCCCATTATCGTCTTGTACGTAAACGATTAATGTATGACATACAAAATCTTACGCCCAAATATAATAGTCGATTTATAAGAGCAATTGAAACAGTAGCTGATTTATCTGTTGTACAAAGCTTCAGCGCTCATATGGGCATATATCTTGCTAGCCTAATTCTAGGAGGCGCTTTTTTAGTGTCGTTAGCTTTAACATTAACAGTAATGCCTGCGGCGTTAAATATTATGTTAATTACTGGGGTGTTGACGCTGCTGGTTACCGCGCTATTATCTTTACAAGAATACTTAAAGAATAACTGGAGCTTTACAAACCAAACAATTAACACCCTTGGTTCTTTTGGGCATGGACCTATACCAGTCTTATGTGAAACAAGTCAGTGGAAAAACAACTCTATTGATATTCACGATATTAATCTCAAAGTTTATGAACGGTTCCAAATAGAGGAAGAAGAGAGCGACTCCAATGCAGTAAAACAAGGTCTATAGCACTAGGGAACGATGCATTTTCCCTGGCAATATAAGTAAAATTGGTTTTTCACAATGACTGTGTGTTAAGTGAATAAAATAAACATTAAGGTGCAAGAACGAGTCCAGTATTAGCATAAACAAGATCGGGGCTTTGTGCAAAAATGCATTGTCTTTGAGGGCTTCGCCAAAGAATCCACGCATGAACTCCAGCATCTGCTCATGGTATTTTTGAGCTAGGAAACAAAGCCGGTGAAGTCAATAAAGGATTAATTAAAATGATATTGGGACTGCTATCAATAATATCCCAGGAGACTTCTTTTGGATTAAATTGTTCATTGGCCCAGAATGTAGTGATATGCAAATGGGGTGGGGCAAATATTTTCCGCTGTTGATTGTAAGTGAATAAAACAGCGCCTGCTTTTTGTAGTGTATTTAATTTGTTATTTAATGCAATGAGCGGTTTGATGTGGCTATATAAAACGTAAAATTGATATTTTTTCCCCTGAATTTCTTGATATTGGTTCGTAGAAAATAAGAGACTCAAGCCTATAAAATCCTTAAACGTGGTTTTTAATGTTCCATCATAAATCAAAGGAATAGGTGTTCCTTCGGCAACATGTACTAGTTTTTTACTTTCTAGAGTTTGATAATAATAAAAATCTACTCCTTCGTGAGGATAAGCTCTAGTGTAGTGTGTTTTAGTGTGCCACCAAATGTCAGCCGAGCCAAACAAGGATCCTGGTTTAAATAACCAGGAATCAAATTCCTTAAGTCGAAGCCCTTGTTTTATCCATACTTTCATTTGTTTCTGAAAATCAAGCGGTGGGTATAAGTTCGCAGAGCTATTATCACAATAGGCTCCTGATGAGGCGCATAAGGCAATAAATGCTGCCATAATCCATAGTCTCAATCTCATTTTACCCCTAATTATTTATATTCTTAGATCGATTAAAAAAATAGTGTGCACTGTGGCTCTGTACACGACAATTTTTTAATTTAGTTGTAACCCACTGAAAATAAAATATAAGCTCTTTTTCACGGGAGGTTATATGGAATATATCAGTGAGCTACGGGATAGTATAAATCTAAGTTTCGAATGGAACAAGGCACGAATGACTTGTTTTGTAAAAATGTTGTTGGCACTAATTTCCACAAGGACGGTGAATTTGAGTAAAATAGCCTGTTCTATGCCCAGGGATGTGTAATATAGTGAGTGGTATTTGCATTATTTTTGAACATAATTAGCGCGCTTCTAGTTGTAATTGACCTGCTATTGGCAATTGACATCGCTGTTACTGCGCGCGACCTGCGGAGCCTTGATAAAGAGCCTTAAAAGCAGGTTTATCTAAAATATTAATCACCATACAACCTAGGCTGGGCTTGGTGTTTTGGAGAATTAATTTATATCTAAGTCATGAAATATGACCATATAAAAACCAAAACACCACTCACACCATTACACTTCCTAGGAAGTATAAACGTGGTATTCACCGATTTTTCCTGCCATATAACTTGTTGGGCCAAGGCCCAACCTACGGCAGATTGGTCAATTTTTAATGCGACAGCCGTGACTACGCGTGTGGCGACGACAAAGAACTAACTTGAGCTTTTGAATTGTCTGTTGCTACGGTCGTTATGCTGTGTTTAACGACCTCGTCTACTACCACAGTTCTAACTTCTGGCGGTTGAGGATGACCTAATGCCGCATCCATTATACTATTCGAGCATGTAAATGCAGGTGGCGCTTCCCTTGGTGAAGATTGTATGCCCGGTTTATTTTCCGCTTGTTTATTACTCACAAAATCCGCGATAGCACCTAGCGCTGATCCGAGGAGCGCGCCTACCCCCAGTAAAGCAAAGCCATACGCGACTAACGGCGCACCAACTGGTGCTCCATACACCGAGACAATGAATGCAACACCTACAACGACATATATAATACCTCCCACTATCCCGCCGATTGTTTTCCAGTTACGTTTTGTAGTATGAGGTTGATGGGTAGTTTCAGACTCTAACGGATTAGTAACGGGTAGTGTGCTCGTTGCCCCCGCATCAGGATGGTCTAGAAAAGCTGGATTTTTGGCTACTTGAATAGCAGCTTCACAAGCAAAATCGGCATTATGACAAGCAGTATTGAAATTACTAATCGCGTCAACTGTATCATCACCCTGCAGAGCGGTATATGCACTACCTAAACTCTGGTGTAGCGTGTGTAGTGCGTTATATCCTGGTGAGTTTAATTTAAAGGGGTTACCCTTTTCAAGTTGGGCTGTTATGGTGACCATCCTTTGCTTGCAAAGCTTGATCGCATTTAAATCACTGACCAAATCACTTGGAAGAGGATTTCGGTTGTTGATTTCAATTAGTATAGCTTCACACTGATTTTTACCTATTGTCGTTAATTTATCATTCTCAATAAATTTAACACCAAAATTAGCAGCGTCACTGCTGTATTCTTTAGCAAATATTAAGATGCGTTTTAAAAGCTCAACTTTGACTTCCTGATAAACCGGGCTTGTATTATCAAAGTCACTTATAAAGTCCTGCTGTTGAGATAAAAGTTGGTTCGTAATCAACGATTCCAACATTAAGTAACTCGTATTAAGTTCTAATGTCCTAAGATGCACTTGCAATGCATCATATACTGATTGTTTGTTACCAGACAACAGCTTCGCCTTGGCAATAATCTCTCTTAAAATCCTACCACGAAGCTCATGGTGATCTGAGTCTCTACCGGATACTATTAATCCTACAACCTTATTATCGCTGCTCGTAGTAGTAGTTAAATCGAAATTCTGGTATGAGAACTTATCTTCATAATTTGGCCCCATAGCCACATCAGATATAGGCGTATTCTTCATCCACGCAATTTCTGTCGCATCAAAACATTTTCGATTTGTTATGGTGTTCGCCATTGATTCTACTGTGGTCAAACTAATCCTACTTAGTTCGCTTATAACTAAATCATCAAGACCACCTAAGGTAAATGGGTAGGGATTTGTCTTGAATGAGTAGTATTCCCACAAAGCTGTTGATATTTTCTGTCTATATGTTGCAGGTAAGGTATTGAAATTAGATTTAGAATCAAGAATAAATTTCGTTAAATCCTGTTCACTCAAAATATTTGTTCTGTCAACTTTTAATACTTCCCCCTTTAAACAATTTATAGCACGGTTAAGCTTTGACTCATAAAATAATTTTAGCGCTTCAGCTAAATTGATATTTTCCTTTACAAAAAATGCATCCGCTAAACTGATTAGGACGGAGCTTTGGCCACGTAAAAGAATAGAAGCCTCATCTGTTTTCTCACGAAAGGAGAACGATGATAATTTGAAGGCCATGGACGATTTAATATTTGCCCTTTGTGCCTTAATGGCTTGAGTTTGCTCTGCGACTTCTTCTTGCATTATTTCATTAAATATAGACTCAAGCGCGTTATCAACTAACGTGAAGAATTTCTTTACACTCTCAATGTCCGGCTGCCCATCGCCAATGCTAATCAGAATATCATCAGATGCACGCAATAAATTATGAGCACCTACAGTAAATTCTCCATGAAAGTCAGTAAAAAACCTCGCTCCACCTTCCTGATGAACTTTTAACTGTTCTTTTACAAAATCCTTTAGTTGTTTTGTCTCAAATTGGTTGTGTCTATCTGGCTGAGGTTGTCCATCAGTTAGTGGAAGTTTAGCTTGCATTTTATGCTCCTTTTATTTATAAGCGTCATTATCGTGATCTATACCTCGGATATTAAAATTTATAAGTTCAAGCTGCACTTTAAATATAGCACATTTTTTGGAATACACAGGCGTTGTTGCATAAATAGAACAATGGGCGAAATAAGTTCCATCAGTCTTTATTCAAACCACTTTAACTGATTTTGGCATACCCAGTGATGTCATCCGGTTTAATACGCGCACAGCTATCCCGCCTTCCGTTTTTTGTTGCGGAATTTTCCTGGCTTTCATGTTAGGCCCGATAATTTTCTTATACCGCAACATACACAATTCAACGTGGCTCCGTAGCCCATATTCATTTTCTTTTTGCCATGCTATACGCCCGACCTCTTCGAGTAACCGGATGTGCTCATCACGTTGGGTATTCCCCTCGTTGTCTCAACGCATTATTATATTCAGCCCAGTTTTTAACTCGGAAGGTGGCTTTCCTGAACTTGTGGCGATATTTATCGTTATGTTTGTTTGGCATGATAATTTTAAGAGATGAAAAGAATGGATACAATAACAAAATACCAATGATTGGTCGAATTTGTCGCGGTTTTACAAGTAAACCTTATTTATGCAACAACGCCGTGCCATTGGGCTAAAGTCCAGTTATGGGGTTTGCGGGTTAGCCCGCGGTAACTCATTAGACGCAGTGTCATTGCTTCCATTGGCTTTTGCAGCAAATAACCCTGTTCCTGCAAGTATTACTCCAATACTAGGAGCTTCATTCCCTAGGTTACTTGATGAAATAATAGCTACAGCCACATCGATTGCGTGCGATCTGGCAGTAGCTAGGGTGTTAAAGTTGACTTGGTTAAGCATTCCCGAGACGCTCAATCTCATAAGGCCGCGAGTCACAGCGCCCGCATGCGTGCCGCATGCACGCCGCATGCTACTAGGGCGTCACGGTTTTCTTGAGTATCTATCGATTTATCAATTTCTTGCAATATCTTACTGGCTTGTTCATTGTTCATTTTTGCCTCAATGGCGAACGCGTCCATCAAACCTTCTTCGGGAGGTGACCACTCCCCCCTTACATCCCTTTAATCTCATCCATTTTGGCATTAATTCTCGCTAACAACAGATGATCCTTTCCCACCAATGTTTTGGCTAACTTCAATTTAGCCATGCCGGCACGATTTTCGCCTTGTAACATATGGCATTGTGCCAATGTGAAATAAGCATAATCCTTGTGATGGCTAGCGGCCTGCGCTTCTGCCAGTTGTTGACATATTGGCAAGTCGTTTTTGAATTGCCTGCTGCCTTTCAGGAGGACACTGGCGGCCAATTCAGGTTTGTTGGCGGCCATTAAGGCTTGTGCATATTCAACTACGATAGCGTAATTGTCGGGGAAATTCGTTTGTAATTCGCCTAACCTAGTGATTGCGCTGGCGTACTCTTGGTTGCCTGTTTCTGCCTGTGCCATTGCTATCGCATAAAATAAATTATTGGGATCTTGGTTTAATAAGGGCATCACCTGCATTTTTGCTTGTGGGTATTGGTTCATGGACAAGCGCGTTAGTACAAACCCATATTGACACGCCGTTCGGCTGTTATGCTTCTCGCACGCTTGCTGGTAATAAGCAATTAATTGCTTGCTATCCTGAACCGAGGTGTTTCGAATCAGTTCTTTAAACAGACGGTAGTCGAGATTGTCTGGATAGCTTTTTTTAATCAAGTGTAAACTGCGGTTTTCAGCTTCGGCGATCCGGTCGTCATCCATCGGGTGAGTACGCAAAATGGCAGGTACGTTGTCGGTGTAGTAATAACGTGTGCTTTGCTGCATTTTTTTGAAGAAACCGGCCATACCGCGTGGATCGAGGCCAGATTTAATCAGCATGTCAATGCCAATTCGATCCGCTTCCTTTTCATTGGAACGCACAAAATTGATGTTGTCCTGAGCAAAGCCTGTTAACGAACCCATGAGCGCACCACTGCCTAATGCCGGGTTGATAACACCTAAAGCGATGGCGGCAAGCATGCTGGCTAGCATGGGGATGTGCATCTGTTTTTCATGCTCAATCATGCGGTAAAGGTGATGCTGGCGTACGTGAGCCATTTCATGCGCCATGACGGCAGCTAATTCACTCTCATTGTCTGAAGACAGGATCAACTGCGTGTTGACTCCAATGTAACCCCCTGGACCTGCAAACGCATTGATTTCATTTGATTTGACAATAAAAAAGTAAGGTGCATGAAGTTGACCATGGCGTGCCAGCGTTTGACCCAAATGATTAATATACTGATTGGCCAGTGGTGTACGTACCACACTACTGGATTGATTGATTTGCTGAACAAATTGTTTTTCCAATTCATCCAGCTCATTGTTTGAGTAGGCTGAAAACGCCCATGGTTGGCTTGGTAATAATAAGATAATGCTAAAACCCACGGTTGTCAGTACCCGATTGGTGGGCACGCAGCACTTTGCCCACCCTACAATTAAATAGACAGTGTAGGGTGGGCATAGGAGCGCAAGCGACGTGCCCACCAAAAAAGCTGAGCATAGTAATAGTATTAGTATACTTAACAACATCATTATTAGGCCTACTCAAAAATTGAATAATTTGTTATCCTACGCACATGTTTTTAATGCGTGACTAAACAATGCATAAACAGTTTCTGCTTGCCGCCCTCGATGAAGCGAGCCTTGGGCGCGGTTTTTGTGCCCCTAATCCCAGTGTCGGTGCGGTTGCGGTTCGACATGGGGAAATTATAGCACAATCTTGGCATCGAGGGGCGGGAAGTGCGCACGCCGAAATTCTGTTGTTAGAACAGATGCATAAAAATTGTGCTGATGTAACGCTCTATGTGACGCTGGAACCCTGCAACCATTGGGGGCGAACGCCGCCTTGTGTTGATGCCATTATTAAACAAGGGATTAAAAAAGTAGTCTATGCTTATTCTGATCCCAATCCATTGGTTAGTGAAAACAATACGCCAGGTTTGTTAAGGGAGCAGGGTATTGCCGTATTGCATTACCCGTTACCTGAAATTGATCAATTTTATCAAAGCTATAATCACTGGATTACAACACATAAACCTTGGGTTACAGTGAAAATCGCGCAAACATTTGATGGCAAGATAGCTCTTGCAAAAGGCGCGCGTGCTTATTTATCAAATCCTTTGTGTGAAAAATTTACACACGAACAGCGTTTGCAGAGTGACATTATCTTAACGACAGCGCGTACGGTTAATCAGGATGATCCGCGTTTAAATGTGCGATTGAGAGCTCGCGCGCTTGCTAAACCGGTTGCGATTATTGACAGCCAGTTAACGCTTAATCCACATGCTAGGGTACTGACTGAAGCCACGCATTGCCATGTTTACCATGATGCGAAACACCCTGTGGACGTTCGATATATGAACTGTTCTTTTCATCCCATGCCCACTGATCTGGGCAACCGGCTTGCATTAGCTGCAATCATTAATCACCTCGGCAGTTTAGGCTATCATGATGTTTGGGTGGAGGCGGGTGGCGAATTATTTAATGCACTGCACAAGGCTTCCTTGGTGAACCGTACCTATATTTACCTTGTTCCTAAAATTTTAGGCGAGACGGCCATTGCGGCGTATCGAAACGCAGATGTTCTAAATCGCCCATGTGCTGTGACATGGAAGGCCATGGGCGATAATATGATCGCATGCTTTGATTGGCAGGAGGGTATATGTTTACCGGATTGATTGAACAACAGGGCCGTGTGATTGCCAACACTGACTTACGTGTCGCAAACCGTTTATTAATACGCGCTGAATTCACACTGTTGAAAGCCGGAGAAAGCATTGCTGTTAATGGCGCATGCCTGACGTTATTGCCAGATTTTGCACACGCTTTAGCGTTTGATGTGTCACCTGAAACCTTAAAGCTAACCAATCTGGGTCAGTTGCAGCTTGGTCAGCAGGTCAATCTGGAGCGCGCGATGCTGGCTACAACACGGTTTGGTGGGCATTATGTGAATGGTCATGTTGACACGACGGCAGGCTTGCAATCGGTGACACCGGTTGATGACTATATTGAAATGATTGTTGGTGGCTTTGCTGCATGTGATATCATCTATCTTTTGCCCAAAGGCAGTGTGACGCTGGATGGGGTGAGTTTGACGATTAACACCTTGAATGAGGGGTGCATTAGCGTGCAGCTGGTACCGCATACCCTGGCTCATACTACGTTGGGACAAAGGCAGGTTGGTGATCGTTTGAACGTGGAGTTTGATTATTTGGCGAAAATAGTCGCCCATCAATTAAAATTGAGGTTTTAAAACATGACAAGGCATTTTATCACCATAGAACAAGCGATAACTGATATCAAAAATGGTCGCATGGTGATTCTGGTGGATGACGAAGGTCGAGAAAACGAAGGTGATTTGGTTATTGCAGCGGTTCACGTGACGGCTCAATCCATTAATTTTATGGCCCGATTTGGGCGGGGTTTGATTTGCTTGCCCATGGCAGAAGAATTAATAGACAGGCTAAATCTACCCATGATGACTAACTGCAATCGCTCACCCTACGGCACGGCGTTTACCGTATCAATAGAGGCTGCTGCTGGCGTATCAACCGGTATTTCAGCACAAGATCGCGCACACACCATTCAGGTTGCAATCAATCCTGAAACGCTACCTTCGGACATTATTTCGCCCGGCCATATTTTTCCCTTGCGCGCAAGAGCCGGTGGGGTCTTGACGCGTGCAGGGCAGACTGAAGGCAGCGTTGATTTGGTACGGTTGGCAGGACTAACGCCTGCGGCTGCCATTTGTGAAATCATTAATGATGATGGCACCATGAGTCGCCGTGATCAATTAATTGAATTTTCACGCAAACACGGGATTTCCATTGCGGCGATTAATGATTTGATTGAGTACCGTATTCGTCATGAATCGCTGGTTGAGGCTACGGTGGTAACACGCATGCCGTTGATGCGTCACGGTGAATTCACCATGACGCTGTTTGCCAATCAGTTGGATGAGCATGAACATTTTGCGTTGGTTAAGCCGTCTACAGTAGCAGGTCAAGTGCCATTGGTACGGATTCATTCAGAATGCATTACCGGGGACGTGTTTGGATCGTGCAAATGCGATTGCGGTTCACAATTGGAACAATCGCTGGTATTGTTAGCCGCACAGGGTGGTGTATTAATTTATTTACGTCAAGAAGGGCGTGGAATTGGCTTGACCAACAAATTAAAAGCCTATGCCTTGCAAGAAGAAGGGTATGATACGGTTGATGCCAACGTGCAACTGGGATTGCCTGTTGATAGCCGTAATTACGGTGTTGCCTATCAAATATTGAAGTACATGGGTATTCATGCCGTTAGATTACTAACCAATAACCCGCATAAAGTCGAGGCAATGACGCAATACGGTATCCATGTTACCGAACGCATACCCTTACTGGTGGCCGCAACACCTGAGAATCAAACGTATTTAAAGACCAAGCAGGAAAAGCTGGGGCATTTTTTGCTGATAAAATAAGGAAACTAGCTATGCGACACATTAAAGCAAACCTGGCCGATCACATCTCGTTCCCAATCGCTATCATCGTCAGCCAGTTTAATCAAATGATTACCACGGCACTTTTGGCGGGTGCAATGCAACGTTTAAACGCCTCTGGCATTGATGCACACGATATTACGCTGGTTGAAGTACCAGGCGTTGTAGAAATTCCCTTAATAGCTAAGCGATTGGCCAAGCAAAAGCACTATGGGGCTATCATCGCGTTGGGCGCTGTGATTCGTGGTGAAACCACGCATTATGATTATGTGTGTCAGCAAGTCAGTGACGGTTGCCAACGCGTGATGCTGGAATTTGAAACGCCGGTTATTTTTGGGATTTTAACCACAGAAAATGAGGCGCAAGCTTGGGATCGTCTAGGCGGGAAGCACGGCCATAAAGGTGTTGATGCGGTGGACTGCGCGTTGGCAATGCACAGTATTTTACAACAATGTTAGGATAGTCCATGACAAAATATATATTCGTTACCGGTGGGGTGGTTTCATCGCTTGGCAAAGGCATTGCATCCGCATCACTTGCCGCTATCCTCGAGGCTCGCGGCCTCAGGGTAACGATGATTAAACTTGATCCCTATATTAACGTGGATCCGGGCACCATGAGTCCGGTTCAGCATGGGGAGGTGTTTGTTACCCATGATGGAGCCGAGACCGATCTTGATTTGGGGCATTACGAGCGGTTTGTACGCACTACCATGACCAAGTTAAATAATTTTACGTCCGGAAGAATTTATGAGAACGTGATTAAAAAAGAACGTCGAGGCGATTATCTGGGTGGCACCGTGCAGGTTATTCCGCACATCACCAATGAAATCAAACGCTGCATTAAACTGGGTGCGGATGGTTTTGAGGTGGCGATGGTGGAAATTGGCGGTACGGTGGGCGACATCGAATCATTGCCATTTCTTGAAGCCATTCGTCAAATGCGCATTGAGTTAGGCGTTCAACGTACATTGTTTATTCATTTAACGCTGGTTCCCTATATCGCGACCTCTGGCGAAACCAAGACCAAGCCTACTCAGCATTCGGTAAAGGAATTGCGCTCCATTGGGATTCAGCCAGATATTTTAATTTGTCGCTCTGACCGACCCCTATCTGCGCATGATCGCGCCAAAATTGCCTTATTTACCAACGTGGAAAAAGAAGGGGTTATCTCCCTGCAAGATGCGAAAAGCATTTATCAAATCCCCATGATTTTACATGAACAAGCGCTGGACGAAATAGTCGTTAAAAAATTGGCACTGACGGCGAAGCCTGCTGACTTGTCAGAGTGGCAAGCTGTGGTTGATGCTCAGGTTGTTAAAACCATGACGATAAAAGTGGGCGTGGTGGGTAAATATACCGAGGTGAGTGATGCCTATAAATCCATTAACGAAGCCTTGACGCATGCTGGCATTCACACGCAAACGCGCGTTGAAATCGTGTACATTGATGCCAACTTGATTGAAATCCATGGTACGACCTTGCTCGAAAATGTAGATGCTATCTTGGTTCCCGGCGGGTTTGGTGAGCGCGGTATTGAAGGCAAGATCAGCTCCATTCAGTATGCACGCGAACAGAAAGTCCCATTTTTAGGTATTTGCCTCGGCATGCAAACCGCGATTATCGAGTTTGCACGCCATGTTGCTGGACTGAAAACTGCCAATTCAACTGAATTCGATAAAGCGACACCTTATCCTGTTGTGGGATTAATCAGTGAATGGATAGCCGCGGATGGCCGCATTAACGTACGGGATGAGAACAGCAATTTAGGCGGCACAATGCGCCTCGGCGCGCAATTGTGTAAACTGGAACCGCATACATTGGCGCGTCAGGTTTATGGAAAATCCGATATCATTGAGCGACATCGTCATCGTTATGAAATCAATAATGCCTTTGTAGACACGCTGGTTGAGCACGGATTAACCATTGCCGGTCGCTCGGCAGACGGCATGTTGGTTGAAATGATTGAATTGGCCAATCATCCTTGGTTTATAGCGGGTCAATTCCATCCTGAGTTCTTGTCTACGCCGCGTGATTGTCATCCGTTATTCAAGCATTTTGTGCTTGCGGCACGGGATTTTCATCATAAAAAGGAACAAGCATGAAATTATGTGGTTTTGATGTGGGCATTGATTCGCCCTTGTTTTTAATAGCCGGTCCTTGTGTCATTGAAAGTGAAGCATTGGCTCTGGAAACTGCGGGCTACCTAAAGGAAATCTGCCAGCAGCTGTCACTGCCTTTTATTTACAAATCATCGTTTGATAAAGCCAACCGTTCTTCAGCGGATAGCTACAGAGGCCCTGGTTTTGAAAAAGGATTGATGATACTCGAGAAAGTTAAAACTCAAATTGGTGTGCCGGTGTTAACGGATGTTCACGAAGACACGCCTTTGTTTGAAGTTGCCAGTGTAGTGGATGTTTTGCAAACGCCTGCTTTTTTATGCCGTCAAACCAATTTTATTCAGAGTGTCGCCGCCATGAATAAACCCGTGAACATTAAAAAGGGCCAGTTTCTGGCTCCATGGGACATGGTACATGTGGTTGCCAAAGCGCGTGCAACCGGCAATGAGCAGATCATGGTTTGTGAACGCGGTGCAAGTTTTGGCTATAACAATTTGGTTTCTGATATGCGTTCACTAAAAATAATGCGCGAAACCGCATGTCCTGTAGTCTATGACGCCACGCATTCGGTACAGCTCCCAGGCGGACAGGGTAGCGTATCCGGCGGTCAACGTGAATTTATTCCAACACTGGCGCGAGCTGCGGTGGCGGCTGGAATCGCTGGCATTTTCATGGAAACGCATCCTAATCCTGATAAAGCACTGAGTGATGGCCCAAATAGCTGGCCAATGGCTCGCATGAAAGAACTGTTGGAAAGCCTGGTTGAGATGGATGCTTTGTTTAAACGCCGTGGGGAGATCTTAGCGTATTAGGGTCATGTCTACACTGCACAGGCCATGAAAACCGTGATAGCCTCCTTTACTTGTTAGGGCCTTCCTCCTCTTTAGCAAGCAACGCCAGCATGACAAACCAAACCGACAATGCAATAATCAATGCCACAATAAAACTAGCAAGATCCTCAGTAAACCGGTCTTTTAATGGTTTGTAACTCCCAAGCAAGACAAGCGGGGGTTGATCAATTTTTAGAGGGCTTTTTTCTACGGCCTTATTAAAACCCTTCATTTCAGAGTTATCTATTATTGATTCCAGATAATAGAACCGTTG
>JBCKWE010000003.1:0-71937 GCA_038923045.1 Legionellaceae bacterium | reverse complement strand
AGCTAGAGGTAAGCAGGAGTTTGTACGATCCATGAAAAAAAATGGATTGTCAATCCAGGAGATTGCTCAATATACAGGCCTGACTGAAATGGAAGTGACTGATTTACTCTGAGTTTCTGATGAGAGTTAAGCCAAAGAATTAAAGCAATGGTTACCTACAGTTAAAATAAGGATACCTTGAGAAAATACTTGCACAACCCCGTTATTTTTGATTAAATACAAAACAAAGCTCACAATAAAGTGATGAAAAGGTAAATATTATCGCGTGCTGACCTCGGGTCAATAATGGAAACTGAATAATGACCAACGATCTCGCTATCTATTTATCTAAACAGCTCCTCTGGCACGCACTCATTATTTCCTCTCCTGTCATTTTAGTCGCCTTAATCTGTGGTCTGCTGATTTCTATTTTACAAGTTGTGACTCAAATTCAGGATTCAACCATTAGTGTTGTGCCGAAGATTCTTGCTGTGTTGTTGATGTTGATGTTATGTGGCGGATGGATGTTACATTCAATGGTAGATTTCTCCCGAAACATTATTTTAGGCATCCCGGACGCATTGGGATGATAACCATCGCCATAGCCCCGTTGACAACGACCTTCCTCGTCGCTATTCGCCTAGGCACTGTTCTTTTATTATCCCCGATTGAAGCGATTCGATTATTACCCATCCACACACGCCTGTTACTCGTCCTGATATTGAGCGTATTGGTTGTCGGTAATTTGTCCTTGCCTGCATTACCGGTGGATGACCTATCACTAGGCATGAGCGCGCTTGCTGAATTTTGTAATGGACTAATCCTCTCGCTCAGCCTTTATGCGGCATTCGGTGTATTTCAAATTGCAGGTCAATTGATGGATACACAAATGGGGCTTAATTCACTGGCAATATTTAACCCAGCCTCCCACGCTAATGAGGCGTTGAGTGGTCGACTGCTCAGCATGCTGGCGGTATTATTCTTTTTTGCAATCGATGGTCATCTTAAACTGGTTCAGGGTTTGGTGCTGTCATTTATGATCATAACGCCTGGACAGTTGACGCTATTAAAGGGATACACGCCCATAATACAGCTTTGCTCGCTGATGTTTTCTTATGCCATCATGATTGCCAGTCCCGTTGTGATTAGCCTGTTGATCATTGATGTGACGGGCGCCATATTGACACGCAATATGCCGCAAATCAGCACTTATTTTTTGACGTTACCGATTAAAATCATACTGGGGCTGTTTATTTTTGGTACGTTGTTGACGTATATAAATCCGGCCATGGATTATGTGTTTTCATCATGCTTTCAATCATGGCTTCAGGTCATTGCATGAGTGAAAAAACAGAAAAAGCCACCCCGCATAAACTCCAAAAAGCCAGAGAACAGGGACAAGTCAGTAAAAGTACTGAGTTAAATACCTGTGTTTTTATGCTGGTGATGCTAGGCGTAGGCATGGCATTAGCACCATCAAGTCTTTTTCAGTTAAAACGGCTCATCACGCATTTGTTTTACATGACCGCCCGTATGCCGTTCAGTGTTGAAAGCATGTCTCACTTGCAACAGTTTTTATTGTCGAGTCTGACTTTCCTGTGGTTGCCCATAGCACTTGCAGGCGTATTATCCATTATTTTATCCACGATTGCGCAAACAGGCTTTGTCTGGTCTGTAAAACCTCTGGTACCTGATTTTAAACGGCTTGATTTAGGCGCGGGATTCAAGCGCCTATTTTCATCAAAGCTATTATTTGATGCCGGTAAAAACAGCCTTAAATTGTCACTGACTTTTCTATTGTTATATTTAAGCCTGAAGCACGACATACCTGCCTTTTTAAGCTTCATGAAAATCAGTCCCACTCATTTTCCCTTTCTTCTGATTAAATTATTATCCAAAATCACACTGCAATTATTAGTACTCCTGTTTGCACTCGCTATTATCGACAAACTTTATACGCGTTGGAAGTATGGCAAAGACAACCGCATGAGCAAGCAGGAACTATCCGATGAATATCGCCAGCGCGAAGGGGATCCAAAAATAAAATCAAAGATAAAACAGTTACAACATCAACTGCGCCAAAAAACCGCGTCCCTAGAACAAATTAAAACGGCCGATGTCATCATTACAAACCCAACCCATCTCGCCATTGCATTAAAATACGACCGTGGGCTTATGCCAGCGCCTAAAGTAGTGTGTAAAGCGCAAGGCGAGCTGGTGCGGCAGGTTAAATTGCTGGCCGCAAAACACCGTGTGCCGCTTATCGAAAACAAACCGTTGGCGCGCCTGTTGTTTGCAGCATCAGATGTGAATCAATGGGTTAAACGAGAACATTTCCCAATGGTAGCCGCTATCTTTCGGGAAATTTATCGGCAGAAAGTATGAGGCGCCCGGTCAGCAGTGTTTTTTAATAAATTGTGCCACGCAGGTGAGATCCCTCACTGCGTTCGGGACGACGTGGGGAAGGTACTCGGGACGATGTAGGGAGTTACAATAGGCTTGCATATACACGCTAACCTTGCTTTAATACAAGGCAAAGTAAACAATAAAATGACGACATGGAAAATAAACAATGCCCAACAACTTCGCTATGAAGTATTTCAAAAACAGCAGTGAATTAGCCATGATTGCCTTTGCCACGGGTATTCTGCTTATTTTATTCATTCCAATTCCATCAGGCTTTCTGGACTTGCTGTTGATTACCAATTTCAGTTGGGCATTAACCATCCTGTTATTGACTTTTTATACCGATAAACCCTTAAGTTTCTCCACATTCCCCGCCCTTTTGTTAATTTCCACCTTGTTTCGTCTCGCGTTAAACGTATCCGCTACCCGGCTGATTTTATCCGATGGCGATGCGGGGCGTGTGATTGGGGCAATTGGGCAATACGTCATCCATGATAATTATGTCATGGGGCTGGTGGTCTTTTTAATTCTGATTATTGTGCAATACGTTGTGGTCACCAACGGCGCACAGCGTGTTGCGGAAGTCGCTGCACGCTTCACATTGGATAGCATGCCCGGTAAGCAGATGAGCATTGATGCTGATTTGAATATGGGTATTATTTCACAGTCTGAGGCGAAATTTCGGCGTGCACAAATCGAAAAAGAAGCCAACTTTTATGGCGCAATGGATGGTGCCAGCAAATTTGTTAAAGGCGATGCGATTGCGGGTGTCTTGATTATTCTGGTTGATATCATTGGTGGTTTTGCCATTGGAATGGCGCAGAAAGGCATGAGTTTAAGTGCATCCATTCATACCTATTCACTGCTCACGGTTGGTGATGGACTGGTCACTCAAATCCCGGCACTGACCATTTCGATGGCGACAGGCATTATTGTAACGCGGGCCGCAACCGATGCGCATCTTGGAAGTGAAGTCGCGCGCCAAGTGGCCGCCTATCCTAAAAGCTTGATGATGGTGTGCTTTAGTCTGTTGGGGTTACTGTTTTTAAAAGGCATTCCCATGGTGCCCGTATTCATTATTCTAATGCTATTTGTCATCGCGGCTATCTATGCCTTTCGCGCCAAACAACAAGAAACTACCGCGCTGAATGAATCCAACGATGAAACGCTGTATGAAAAAATACGCATCCATCCCATAGAAATTCATCTGAATGCCGCCTTGTTTGATGAACTGACACAACATGAAACACCCTTTTTAAATCAGATCCAGCAACGGCGTGAGCGTCTGGCGTTTGATCTGGGTTTTGTGATGCCAGAGGTCAAGTTGCGCACGGATAAAAAACTCAATTACCCGTTTTATGCCGTGTATATCCAGGGCAATCACCAAGGCACGAACCAATTGCATTTGGATAAATTACTGGCGATTGCACACAAACCAGCTGACAAAACACTGTTGACTGGAATAGACGTTCAAGATCCAAACTATGGTCTGCCCGCCACATGGATACCCGCGAGTCAGGCGCTTTCAACCAACTACACCGTTCAAGAACCCATGGCGGTACTAATCGATCATGTAAGTGACATCGTACAAAACAACTTGGCAGAACTGTTAACACGCACTCAAACTGAAACACTCTTGGAACAACCCGTCATCAGTACACTGCGGGATGAACTCATCCCTGCACTGCTACCATTTGGACATGTGCAACGTATCCTGCAAAATTTATTGCAAGAAAAAGTATCGATTCGATTTTTATCCACGATCCTTGAAACGTTGCTGGATCACAGTAAAACCCTCACGGATCCCACGCAATTAACGGAGCTGGTACGTGCGCGCTTGGCGACCCCCATATGTCAAAAATTAATGTTGAACCAGAATAGCTTGTCCGTGCTAACGCTGGCACCCCCACTTGAACAAAAACTGGGCGCGAGTATTACCAATAATCAGTTTGCGTGTGCGCCTAGCTTGACTGAGAGCTTCATTACGTCGTTAGCACATCAAGTTGAAAAAATGCTGAGTGAACGGAGAAGACCGGTTTTATTGTGTTCGCCGTTACTACGCCGCCATATTAAACATTTGACCCTGCGTGTTATTCCACACCTGACGGTGTTGGGGATGAATGAAATCCCAGTCAATATTCAAATTGAATCCTTTAGTGTGGTGACGTAACAGGGCAGCTGCGTTAATTTTGAAAAAATACATTGGACAAATAGAGTTTCATGTGCAAGGATTATGTGAATATCTAGGTTTAGAAAACATGCGTAAATTGTCATATTTCCGCTGACACCCTCGGTACTGGCTTAAAGCCGACGAAAATAACTTTAAGTGAGGAAAAGTCATGGTTGATTTAAATTCATATGAGCCCCGCGGGGATAAACAAAATTCGGACTATTTTAACGAGTATTTAGGTAAAATTTACGAAAGGCGCAAGCATAGCGGCCTCGATCAATTATTGGGTAATATGACAGCCATCATGATTCAAGTGAATACCCATGATTTATTTCCCTATCTGCAAGAACTTTATTTCATGACACCATACCGAATTCATCAAGGTTTTTTAAACCATACACATAAAATCGTTATTATGAAAAATGCGCATCATTCTTCACCTGTTTTAATTGTCATGGAGCCGTTAAGTGAATTTTATGAGGATGATTTTACTCGGATGAGTTTAATCTACCCGAATTCGAGACCAAAGCCTAATGCTCGATATATTGGTGAAATTTTTCAAACAAACGATTTGAAGGAAACTGTTGATATTCTTGAAAATCAAGACTTTATGTTTTTTGATAAAGATGAATCCTTAAATGATTTGTATACTCAGCCAAACTTTAAATTAATGCGTCCATCAGATTTGACCAGTAATTGTGTTGGGTATAGTCAATTTAATTTACATGATTTTATATCGTTTGAGTGGGGGCAGCATTTTGATTTTACGCCTGAAGAACATAAGCTATTGAAAACCATTGAGACAATGACGCATGACACAGGTATTTATCATTTAATTAAGGGCATTGATCATTGTGCCACGAGAATTTTATCCACTGAACGTGAGGACGCTATTTTAGAATTTTTGTGCTTATCCAACTATTATTTTTGGGGCGCCTATAATATTCATGACATGAATTCATCAACAAATGTTACGCGTTCATTGCAAGGCAATGATATTCTTTCTCCCGCAAAAGTGTTTACTGCGAACAATACGCCATACATGGTGAACTCATTTGAAAAATTACCCATGCCTACAGAAACGTTTGTCAAAAATTATGGTCGGAGAATGCATCATATGGCGTATGAAGTTTTAGATGGGGATCACGTGTCTGGTGTGAAAAATATTGATTATGTTGTGCAAATGCTGCATCAAAAAAACATTCCTTTTTTATCAAACGTATTTGGCGAGTGTACTGATATTCCTGATCTCAAGCAAATTTTTTCAAAACATTCAACATTCTCGCTGTTAATTACAGAGTATGTTGAACGGTGCAAAAAGTTTGATGGGTTTTTTACGAAGAAAAACGTTGCTGAACTCACGGCCGCAGCCGGTTTGGATGAAGCCCTTAAACACGGTTCCAATAATGGGTTGATTGGTGATTGAACGCAAATTTAAGGGTAGAGCAGGAAACAGGCAATAGCCATTGCCTCCCCCCGTTAGTTCATCTCAATAGAGCCTTCTTCTAGCATACCAGAAAAAACATTGTTTTGTTCAATAATCAAGCGTATAATACAATAATAGAAATAAATTCTTAAATTATATACGCTTCTAATTAGATGACAGGGGAAAATAATGCCAACTAAAAGAGACCGTTTTAAAATCTGGAGAGGCGATACAACAGCGACTGCTGAAAAAATGTACATTGATGCGGCCATGCTCTTTGATGATTATATACAGAATGTCATTAAGACGGAAGGTAATTTGACCACCATTGAGAATGAACTTTCAAGTCATAAATTCGAGATATACAAAGAGCCAATAACCATCAACGGGGCGTACGCGCTAGGGGCTCAAGTATATATCAAACTTCAGGTGGATGAAGCATTGGAAGCATTGCCTGCTCTGACTGAAAAGGAAAAAAAGATATTAACTGATTTAATGATTGCTTCAGAGAATATGTATCAGTCTCCAATGATCAATCCACAAATAAACATGAATACGTTCCTTGAAAATGCCAGCGCGTTTTTAATGATGGATCCAAAAGAATATACTGATAAAAAACGAGCTAAAACCCTATATTATTCTCTCTACGCTACGGTAACTATTATGAATACAACGTTGTGTATAGGATATGATAAATTAACCTGGTTTGCAGAGCGGCCGATTGCAAACCAACTAATGAATATTCCAAAATTAAAGACTAGTCTTTTAATGCTGTTAGCAAAGGTAAAGGAAAGACTACCACTGTTGAATTCTGCGATTGAAAATGCCTTATCAACACCAACAGCTCATGCTGTAGCTCTGCCGATCGCAGCCCCTATAAGCGCCATATCACCAGCACAACCTCATGTTGCACCGATAATAATACCACCTCATGTGAATGTTAGCAGTTTAGCAGTAATTAATACTAATCCCCCTGAAATAGAGGAGCCTAGCGATTTAAACACGCGTACGGATGAAATAACGAACGGTATTACCCGTTTAATTGAGGCAAAAACTAATAAAAAAACCATCGAGGATGAAATAGCACAAATAACAGGCCTGCTTGAGAAAATTACAGATAATGATGAAAAATTCGTTGGCAGAGAATATTTTTCAGATTTAGTAAAGACTGATAAGGTGTACGCTGCCCTCATGCTCAGGAGTAAAGGTGCTATAAAGGAGCAGCTAGACAAGGATATAAAGCAATTAGAAGCGCAGTCACGCCTTGCTTCAGGGGTATTTTATGCTGTTAGTACGATTGCTAGCCCCTTTACCTATTTGTATCGTACTATCTCGTCAATAGTAGTACAGGATGCCATTAAAAACTTCGTTCCAGACACTTCAGATAGTGCTTGCAAAGCAGGTCTAAAAAATTTGGCGAAAGAGACTTTAGCTAATTTAGAGGTTCGTTTACGGACTGAAAATCAAAAAATAAATATTGCCGCAGAAGAAGTATCAGTGGATGCAGCGTTGCAGGCTCAACTTATTATTAATGTGCTCGTTGAAAATCTGGACGCTATCGTTAATATAGATCCTGCAGAGACGAGTGAGAGTGAGAGTGAGAGTGAGAGTGAGAGTGAGAGTGAGAGTGAGAGTGAGAGTGACATTCCACAGCAGATGCATGATCCATTAACAGCACAAGCTCATGTTCCACCGAAAACAATACAGGATCATTTGAATGATAAGTGTTTAGCAGTACTAAATACTACTGCCTCTGAAATAAATATTGTTAGCGCTTTAAAGGCTAGTATGGATGAAATAACGAAAGGTATTGCTGATTTAATAGAGGCAAAAACTAAAAAAACTGTTATCGAGCTTGCAATGGCGGGAGTAACAGCCCGGCTTGAGGAGGGTACAGGAGATTTGAGAGCGTCTTTAGTGGATTTAATGGCTAATTTACTTGTTGAAAATCAAGCAATAGATATTGCCGCGGTAAAAGTATCAGGTGATGATGTGTTGTTGACTAAACTACTTATTAATGCGTCCGTTGAAGACTTGGAACCTATCGTTAATGTAACTAAAGCATTGATCGAGACGTTGGTTCAATACATTAACCTGTCTACATCAGTAAAAGAAAAAAGGGCCTTTCTGGAAGGGCATCGTATTAATGGTACCAGCGCTACCCTAGAGATAATTGTGAAAACCTTAGACGGTATAGGTGTGCGTATTTCAAATTTTTTAGCAAAATATATATCACATTTATTTAAGTCACATACAGCACAGATGGTAGACGATGCACGGAATTTGCAGAGCGAACTAGCTGAAATTGAAGCAGCTTATAGCTTAGAAACAGGAGCTGACCAAAACACTATTGTTGAATGTGTTATACCCGATGCGATAAAAGATAGGTTGAACACAGCGGTTATTCAGCTTGCAGCACCAGTAGACGCCCCAGCGCCACCTAGCCCTTCTAATAAGGCAGAGGCGCGTAACTCATTCAATAATATAAATGGTTGTGCGCACTTCAAATCAAGATTAGACGATATTAGGAATAGGAAAAAGTCGCGACAAACCGCCTCCCTCTAATCCTGATGAGAAAATAACCAATGGTGTCAGAGTGGATTGATTTATATTATATACGCTCCCAATTAGACGATAGGGGATAATGATGCAAACTAAAACCGAACGATTTACTGCATGGAGAAAGGTAGCTGCTAAGAAGGAAAAAGATAATATTGATGCGGCAATTCTCTTTGATAATTATATAAAGGAAATTATTACTACAGGTCGTACCTTGGACAAGATTAAGCAAGTGCTTGGTGATCCTCAATCCCCGAAATACAAGGGGGGACTGGAGGCATACGGTAGATACCCTATAGGGGCTTTAGTATACTGCAAACTTGAGGTAGATGAAGCGCTCGATGAGTTGCTAGCTAAATCCCCTCTTCAGGATATTGAAGAACGTATGATATTACGCAGTTTAAGTAGTGTTCTAGGCGATATATATCAACATCCTACTACACAAACGACAGATAATATAACGTTGCTACTTAAAAATGCCGATGCGTTTTTAATGATAAAGCCCGATGAATATGCTGATAAAAAGCGGGCTAAAGCCCTATATCATTCTATTTACGCTACGTTTACTATTATAAATGCCGCACTTGGTACATTAGGCCGCTTTGCGAGGCCGGTCTTTGCGAGGCTGGTGCTACCCCTTGATATTAATAACATAGAGAAAGATATTAAGGGAATATTAGCAACGGTAGAAACCAACCTACCGGATTTGATTGCAGCTGAGGAGTCAATTGTAACAGCGGCACCGAAAACAATACTAGAGTATTTGAATGATAGGCATTTGGCACTATTCAATGGTAATGTCGATGACATAGGTAAGGTTATTCTCGATTTAAACGCGAGTATAAGTGAAATAAGGGGAGGCATTACCCGTTTAATTGAGGAAAAAAATAAAAAAATATCTCTCGTCCCTGAAATTGAAAGAGTAACACCCGCGCTTCCTCCAGTTGATGCGAATGATGAAAAACACCTGCCCACCGAGGAAAAAGGGAAAGCAAAACTGTTAAACAGGGGATCAAGGGTTATTTCATTTTTTGATAAAGCGATCGCCAAACATACACATGCTAAAGCGTCTGGAAGTAAACAGATTTCAATAACAACCCCAGCTTCAGCCGCTCCTGATCGTAATATAAAAACTCAACTGGCGCCCGTAGAGCCTGTAAGTGCTGAATTACTTCAAGTAGAAACAAAAATAAAAGCTGCCGCAGAAAAAATATCAGGTGAAAATACAGTGTTGCAAGGCCTACTTATTATTGAGCCCGTTGATAATCTGCAAGCTATACTAGATGCAAATGTAGCCGTGCAAATTGCTCTGGTAGAAAGCAGCAAATTGTTTAAATTAGTAAAAGATAAAATGGACTTTCTGACTACCTTTGAGGGCGTCAGTGCTACTCTGCGTATGATTGTGAAGAAATATAACGGTATATTTGTGGCCATTTCAAATTTTTTAGTAGACTATTTACCCCGTTTATTTTCTAAGTCAAAAACAGCAACCATGATTGACAAAGCACTGGCGATGCAAGCGGAATTAGCCGATCTTAAAAGCAAATATACAATGGAAACATCAACAACAATTGAAACGATTGCTGGCATACTAGCTAGTATATTTAAAACTACTATACGTAGTATAAGCTCACAAATAAAAAAGACGCTGTATGAATCATCTAATCTGCCTGTAACAAAACAAGTCGAGGTGGCGCAAGATAGTGCTACTACAAAACAAGCAGCGCTTGATGCAATCAATAGCCTTAGACAAACAATTGATGACTTAAAACCAAGCACACAAGGTCCTACGTCGGTAGAGGAAAAAAAAACACCCCCCTTTAAACTCTGAGCATAGCAGCTCACGCCTTGATGCCAACCCTACAAAAACAGAAATAATACTTGCAAAACTCCCTTTGTTTTGATTTAATACACGACACAATATGCAAAAAATCGGTTCTATGGAAAATATAATCGCGTGTTGTATTAAGGAAGTCATGATGCTCGATGCAATAACAGCTACACAGGTCGCGATGCTACAAGATCAATTGCGATTACAATCCATCAGCCAAAACGTCAGCAACATGCAAACACCAGGCTATAAACGTCAGCTCATTGAAAGTGCTGGATTTGATGAACAAATGCAGGCGCAAATGGCATCCGTCAGTCAAGGCATGCAGCTCGCCACACAAACCGCGCAAGGCACATTTTCGCAATCGGGTAGCCCCAATGAACTAGCACTGGCCGGTAGCGGGTACTTTGAAGTTCAAACCGATGACGGTATTTTTTATACACGGCGCGGTGATTTTCATGTGAATGAGCATGGTGAACTGGCAACGGCAACAGGCGCTCGATTATTAGGTAAAGGGGGCGTGCTGCGGGTTGATGACCGTGCCTTTAAAATTGATGCAGGCGGCAATGTTTTCATTGATAACCAACAAGTTGAGCAGATAAGCATTGTTCAATTCTCACAACCGGACGCATTGAACTATCTTGGGCAAGGGTTGTATGAAAGTCAGGAATCGCCCGAATCGACCGGAAGTGCCACACATGTACGCCAGGGTTATCTGGAACAATCAAACGTCAAATCCATTGATGAAATGATGGAAATGGTCAAAACATCACGTCATTTTGAAGCCACGCAGCGTGTTATGCGCATGGCGGATGGCCTGCTATCAACAGCGATTAGTCAACTGGGAGAGGGAAATGTCTGATGCAATGGCTATCGCTTCAAGCGGGTTAAAATCGGAAGAATATTACATCGAAAAAATAGCCAATGATTTGGCAAACATGAACACCCCTAATTATAAAGCCACGAAAATCACGTTTGAAGATGCACTGTATCGCAACATTGATGGCAAGACACCGCTGTTTCAAAATAAAAGCAGTGCCAAAATTGGTTTGGGCACCTCCGTTTATAGCACGACAAAAGACTTTAGTAATGGCCCCTTGAAACCCACCAACAACTGGAATGATATCGCGATTGATGGCAGTGGTTTTCTTCAGGTGGTTAACACGGATGGCAACATAGCCTACACCCGCAATTCCAGTTTAACCATTGACAGCGACCGTTATCTGGCGACACAAAATGGCTTGCGGCTCGCGGATAACATTCAGATACCGGAAGACTTTGTCGAAATCAAAATTCAAAAAAATGGCGACGTGGAAGCCATGATCGAAGGTGACACCTCGCCACAATTGCTCGGTACGATAAAGCTGGCCAAATTCATGGATCCTGAATCCCTTGATCCATTAGGCTCAGGTCTATATAACGCGTCTGAGAAAACCGGTGATCCCGTGATAGATAACCCAGGCAACAGTGGCATGGGCGCCCTTCTCCAAGGACAAATTGAAGGCTCGAATGTTGATATGGTGAATTCATTGATGCAATTAACCATGGCACAACGGATTTATCAACTCAATGCGAAAGCGCTGCAAATCGCGGATGAACTGGAAAAGATGACCAATGAACTCCGTGATTAAGCACTACTTACTGTTGATTCTGTTGCTCACTACCGCGAGCCACGCACAGACCATACTGCGCTTCAAACCTGAAATTAACGCCGAAGCCTCGCGCCTGGGCGATATATTAATCATTAAAGAAGACAAACATCACTGGTCAGATTTATCACTCGACAGCCATCCAACGCCTGGTTTTTGCATCACCAAAGCCACCCTACTCGACTGGATGACGCAACGACTAGGGCATTTCAATGCGACTTGGCTTGGTAAATCGGAAATTATGGTCATGCAATCAACGCAATCATCCGGCGCCTTGCTGCTTGAAAAGGCTCAGACGGCATTAGTAGAAAAACTAAAAACACACTACTTACGAGTTGTCGTCACGCCCTTATCACACATAAAAGACAGTGCTTATGCCCTAGATGAATTCAAAACCGATGTACAGTTAACCTTTCCAACTGCAAAACGCGTTTGTGTCTGGTTAACGCCTGCTAACAGCGTGCGTCTTGCAGTCTGGTTTAACGTGAAAGCCTACGCTAAAGTGCTGGTCGCTAATCGTGATATGCGGTATGACACACTGATTAAAAACGATGATTTTTCCCTGAAGGAACGTGACATCGCAGGCTTGAACGCGCTGCCAGCACGCGTACTACCACAATCTGTCTGGTTAAAAACCTCCATTACGCGCAATAGAATCCTATTAACAAGCCAGCTCAAGGAACCTCCACTCGTCATCCATGGCCAACACCTCAACGTGATATCGCATAATCATGGCATTACGATCGCCATGGATGCCATCGCACTCGCGGACGGCTACGCTTCTGAAATCATTACGGTGAAAAACCCGCTTAACCAAAAAACATTTATCGCAAAGATCAGTGGTATTCAGCAGGCGGAGCTGACCTTATGAAACGAATTTTGCTAATCATCACTGTTTTGTTCAGTACCACCGCCGCCTACCCCATCAGCTTATACAACGACATGCTCTATCGCCCCTTCATTGCTGATAAAAAAGCTTACCTGCCTGGCGATTTGTTAACCGTCATCGTCATGGAAACATCCAATGCACAAACCAGTGCGGATCTATCGTCCAGCAAGGAAATTAAAACAGCCTTAGAGGTCAGCTATAACAAGCGTCCACAGGAGGTTTCGTTTGGCTTGCGTGGCGATGGTCGCGCAAAAGGTAAAACTGAACGAAATGGCAAAATAAAAGCGTCCCTCACGGTACGCATAAAGGATGTTTTCCCCAATGGAAGTTACTGCGTTGAGGGCAATCAACGCATTCAAATTAATGGCGAACTACAAACTATTCATCTTGAAGGCGTGGTGCGGCAGGAAGATATTTCCACACAAAATACAGTGCTGTCAACGCGCCTTGCCGATGCGAAGATCACCTATACTGGCGATGGCTCGGTCTCTAATTCTACTCGGCACAACTATATCTATAAAGTATTGTCGATGGTTGGACTCGTATGATAAAACGTATATTTATCATTTTATTACTGGCATTAAACTCAAGTCATGCCGAAATCCGTATTAAATCAATTGCCCACCTGTCTGGCTTGCAGGAAAATCCAATCACAGGTTATGGTCTGGTCATCGGTCTGGCGGGATCAGGTGATTCTCGACGGAACAAAGACACAACGCAAGCCATTGCCAACTTGCTGCTAAGCTTTGGCGTTAATGTTAGCCCCAATGATATTAATAGTCGCAACACGGCGACTGTCATTATTACCAGTTACCTGCCCGCTTTCGTGCATCAGGGGGACAAACTGGATATTAACGTGGCCTCATTAGGTGATGCAAAAAGTCTTTTAGGTGGCACGCTGCTGGTAACCCCCTTAAAAGGCCCTGACAACCAAGTATACGCGTTGGCTCAAGGCCCACTTTCGATAGGTGGTTTTAAATACGATTTATTTGGAAATGTTGTACAGAAAAATCACCCCACTGCCGGCATTATCCCAGGGGGGGCTGTGGTTGAAAAGACAATTTACAATGAACTTCTCGACAAGGAAAATGAAGTGCATCTTATTTTAAATCACGCCGATTTTACCACCGCTGATCACGTGGAAGCGGCCATCAATAAAAAATTCGGCACAAAAACAGCTTATGCTCGTGGCGCCCAGGACATTGAAGTTCACCTACCACAACAGAGCCAACATCATTTCATTCGATTTATCAGTCAATTGGAAAATTTAATGGTCGAAACCGATCACGTCCCTACCGTGGTTGTGAATGAGCGTACGGGGGTGGTCGTTGCAGGATCGGATGTCACCATTGATGCCGTTACCATTTCACACGGCAATCTGCAAATTACTATCGCAACCGATTACAACGTTTCACAGCCAACGTTTGTGAATGACGTGGGCCGTGGGGTGCGAACCGTCGTGACACCGGTAACCAACATCAATGTCAAAGAGCCCGATGGCCATTTGGTGAAACTCCCGCAAGGTGCCACGATTGGACAATTGATTGAATCCCTGACGCGGGTGCGAACGTCAACGCGCGATATCATTGCGATTTTGGAAAGTTTAAAACGTGCTGGAGCACTGCATGCGGAGCTTATCGTCCAATGATAAACGACATCACCATTGATTTAGTCAGCCTAGCGCTTGATGCCGCCTTAATGCGCCAAACGGCCATTGCCAAAAATATTGCCAACGTCAACACCCGCGATTATCAAACCATGGGTGTTGATTTTGAGCAGCAATTAAATGCAAGCAGTGACAGCACGCTCGAGTCCATCAAACCTATCTATGAACTCACGGAAGCCCCCGTCTCCATTGATGAACAAATCGCCGCAAGCGTTAAGAATGCCACGCAATACCGTGCATTGATTAAAGGCCTGAATCACAAACTCGCCATCATGAAATTAGCTGTACAAGGAAACAACACATGAGTTATGACCAGATTTATTCAATTGCATCTGACGGCATGCGCGTTGAAAAAATGCGGGTGGACGTGGTTGCCAATAACATCGCCAATCAACACACGCTGAAAAACAGTGACGGCACACGCTTTCAACCCATGCAAGTAGTGGCTAGCGCGCAGCCTTTTGATGAAATATTGAATAACATGAAAGGCGGCGGACTTGAAGCTATCGAACTGGTGCCGGAAAACCTACCGCCCAATAAAGTCTATCAGCCAGAACATCCAGCCGCTGATAAACACGGCTATGTGACCTACCCTGGCATCAGCACGATTGATGAAATGACGACCTTGATGCGTGCGACTCGTGCTTATGAGGCGAATATCAAAGTCATCAATACGGCACACAGTATTTATTTGCAAGCGTTGAGCATTGGAGAGGAACGGTGAAGATAGACGCAACCCTTTCCATGCCTTTCATACCACCCTTGAAAAAAATGGAGGCGACTGAAATCGGTGCGTCGCCAGGTGTAAACACGTTTACGCATTTTTTAACCGACACCGTAAAACAGACCAACGATCATCTAGTCGAGGCCGATGAAGCCCTACAGCAATTAGCCAGCGGGCAGGCTACCAGTTTGCATGAAACCATGTTGACGCTGGAGCAGGCAAAAATATCGTTTCAATTTTTAGAGCAAATCCGCAACCGGTTAATGAGTGCGTATCAGGACATTTTAAGAGAGCAAATTTAACGTGAACTATATTGATCAAATCCTGCGGTTGTTTCAGGCACAAAGCAAACAACGAAAACTGAGTCTGATGGCTGGCATGGTTATCATCGCGACGCTTACCACCTATCTCATTATCTGGGCTATGCACCCAAGCCTTGGCCTATTATTCAGTCATCTAGACTCCCGAGATGCCAACCAAATCCTCACACAACTTGAACAGGCTAACATTAGCTATCAAGTGAAGAATCAAGGCGGTGATATTTTAATCGACAAACAATTAATCGATAAAACGCGCATTAAACTCATGGGCAGTGATTTACAGTTTTCCCACAGCGTTGGCTTTGAATTGTTTGATAAAACCGATTTTGGCATGACTGATTTTTCCCAAAAAATAAATTTCCAACGTGCGTTGCAAGGCGAACTGGAACGTACCATTAACAGTTTGGATGAAGTTAAACAGGCACGCGTTCAACTGACCATTCCTGAAAGCCATTTATTTCAGCAAGAAAGTAATTTGCCACGCGCTGCAGTGACATTGCATCTTGCCCGTGCACTCACACCACTTCAAGTAAAAAGTATCCAGCAATTAATCGCTGCAAGTGTGGCCAATTTACCCCTTAACAATGTCGTTATGGTCGATCAGAATGGCAATGGTTTGATTGCGAATGAGGACGACACATCAACGGGCCACTTTTCTGCCAAAAAAAATATTGAGCATTATTTGAATGAAAAGGTCATGCAAATGCTGCATCAAATTTTCACTGACGACGACGGCGTCATGGTTAAAATTGATGCCACATTAAATTATGACGAACTCCAGCGAGAACGCGAAAAGCCCCAACAGGATGGTGCGATAACCCATGAAAAAGAAACACGGCACTCATCGCCAAATAAAGCGGGTAAAGAACCCATTAATCAAGATTATATGCGTGAAAAAACGTGGCAATTTGGCCGTGAAAAAGAACAGTTTACGCGTGCCAATGGGACAATTGAACGCTTGACGATTAGCGTGGTATTACCACAGAAAACACGCATGGAAAAAATCATGCAAGTTGAACGCATGGTTAAATCCGTGGTGGGTTTTGATGTTAAACGGGGTGATACCATCAGTGTGGAAGCCCTGATTGAAGCCTCAAAAACAATGCCAACTGAAACACAAGCGCAATCACTATCGAAATCCTCGATATCAAAACCTTTGATTTTAAGTGGTAGTAGCGTGATATTTTTACTGTTGTTTGTTATATGGGTTTTACGCCAACGTGTACGGATTAAACAACGGCAACGCTTGTTAACCGAACTATCCCAATGGTTACTTCAGAATGATTAAACAACTCAAACACATCCTTGTGAACATAGCCCGCCTACCATCCGTTGATCAACGTTGGATCTTACGACGCTTATCAAATACGGAGCTTAAAACACTAAACCAATGGGATGGTTTGAAACTATTGCAAGACGCTCAGCGTTTTCGGACATTAAAAGCGGCTGATTTGTTTTTCCCACAAGACGTGCGGCCGCCGGTTTTACCCGCATTTTGTCGAGAGTTGGCAGGCAAAGCTCCACTTTTTGTAGCCATCATTATTGAACAGTGCAAAAAGCCATGGACTGTGCAATTTTTGCAAAATTTTGACGGCACAGGAATTATCCAGGCAGCACTGACAAATCAGGTGCGGGTTATCAAACCGATGGTCAAACAGGCTGTGTTATGTGAATGGGAACAGTCTATTTCATTTGAGCACCTTTTGGATGATGCACATGGCTGATGTATTCAAGCATGTTTTGATTAGTGGGGAGATGGCTTATCTTGCTGAACCTCTACGTCATCCCGAGTACCGCGACGGATCGCCTGTAATTCAGGAGGTCCCTCACTGCGTTCGGGATGACGCGATCATTATCCGTGATAACGATAAAGCCAGGGATGATGGATATTCACAAGGTCTTACCGATGGGATAGACCAGGAACAGGCACGTCTTCACGATCAATTCAGCACATTAAGCGCACTTCTACACAGCATTCCCGAGGCCATCAGCGAGAACCGTCGTATATTATCAGCGGAAATTGCCGACATCGTTCTACTCATCGCACACAAGCTGTTTATCAATCAACAGCAAAACAAAGAAAGCATTGCGCATCAAATCACGCAAATTATTGCTGAACTGAATAACAAACAGAACATAGCCATCGCCTTGCACCCACGAGAGCTCGCGTTAATCCAGCAAGGCGGAATACATATCGATACCCAAGCTTGCAAAAATTTAACGCTACTACCGGATGTTTCCTTGCGTTTAGGCGGTTGCATTGTGAAAAGTGAACACGGCGTTTTTGATGCAGGGATTGAACGACAGATTGATAATCTCAAGCAGGTGTTACTGCACATGCGAGGCCTAGATGAATAACTGGCTTAATGCACTCCAACCCATAGAGCGACTGGGTGAAATTGAGCAATGTATTGGCTTGAAACTGGTTTCCAATGGCCCGCCTCAAGCGTTTATTGGTGAGTTGTGCGATATTCTTGATGCGCAGAACAACCTGGTTATTCAAGCGGAAGTCGTAGGCTTTGAACATGGTCGCGTGTATTTGATGCCTTTTTCAAGCGCTCGCATCAGCGCAGGCTTTAAAGTTCGCGCCACCGGCATGGGTGTAACCATCGGCGTGGGAGAGGCATTGCTCGGACGCGTGATTGATGCCTTTGGTCAGCCACTGGATGAAGGCGTGCGGATACACTGTCGCGAACGCATGCCCTTGCATCGTCAAAAAATAAACCCGCTTAAACGTGAAACCATCAGCGAACGCTTAAACACAGGTATTCATGCCATTGATAGCCTGCTTCCGCTAGGCAAAGGCCAGCGCATTGGACTTTTTGCTGGCAGTGGTGTTGGAAAATCCGTGTTGCTAGGCATGATGGCAAAGCACATGAACAGCGACATCAATGTGATAGCGCTCGTGGGCGAACGCGGGCGAGAAGTGAAGGATTTCATCCACAACCACCTGGATGAAGAAACACGCGCTAAATCCGTGATCGTTGTGGCGTGCAGTGATGACTTTGCCTTAATGCGAAAACAAGCCGTGTATACGGCCACGGCCATTGCCGAGTATTTTTGCAAACAAGGGCGTGACGTCATGTTGTTCATGGATTCCATCACACGCTTTGCCATGGCGACGCGTGAAATTGGTTTAAGCCTTGGGGAACCCCCCACCGCTCGCGGTTACACGCCCACTGTATTTTCAAGCTTGCCGGGTATTGTTGAACGCGCAGGTAATTTCAGTAACGAGGGAAGCATCACGGCTTTATATACAGTACTGGTTGAAGGCGATGACTTCAACGAGCCAATTGCCGATACCATGCGTTCATTGCTAGACGGTCATATCGTGCTCACACGGGAATTGGCTCATTGCGGCCATTATCCCGCCATTGACGTACTGCAAAGCATTTCACGGTTAAGCTTGCAATTAACAACGCCAGATGAACAAACGCTAATGAAACAAGTTATCACGATGCTCAGCCTTTACCGTCAAAACCAGGATTTGATTGAATTAGGGGCATACAAACCGGGTCATAATGCAAAACTAGATGCGGCTGTTACGCGCATTGAAGCCGTACAAGACTGGTTAACGCAAGCTATGGACGAATCATTGCCACGCCCTACCCAGCTCTTACGTATCAGGGAGATCCTTCAATGAAGGCCCTTTTCACGCATCTCAAATGGCAGCAAGCAGAACTTAGTCATCAATTACTAACGACTGAACAACAGCTCGAAAATATGGCGCAAAAAATCGATTTGATTCAGCAGGAAATAGCCAAATCATCTGGGGTAGCCATATTCATTCGTCCTGAAATAGAAATGGCACGCGTCAATTTCATAACCCAACAACAGCAACAACAAGATGAATTAACCATCCATAAAACCTCGTTGTTATCAGAGCACACACAATTGGAATTACAACAAACGCGTTTGAACATCGAATTGAAAATGCTTGAAAAACACCAAGAAGCCCGCCTGAAAAAGCAACATCGGCAATCCTTGCTGACAGAACAGAATAGCCTTGATGAATGGATATTGCAGCGACGGGGGGTTAAATGAAAGTTGATAGGCCGTCTATGGTATTGTTGAATCAGCCTCCATCTGCCAAACAGCAGCCAAAATCCGATTTTGAATCCCTTCTCGCGCCTTTTTCCGCGAAAGGAAACGCTTACTGGCAACACCAAAACCAATTACAACAATCAGCACTCACATTCAAACCGGCAATTACTCACGCAGAAACCAAAGTAACACCTGACAACGAACCCGTAAAGGAATCCATTACCCTGCCTATTAAAATAGACGCCGCACCAGAAGTCACACACATAGCCATGCAAATTGGAAAAAGTACGCCAGCATCAACAACACTATCGAAATTAACCATTGAACAGCTCATCACTCAAATTAAAACAACCACAGCGAAACCATCACCCGTAAAAAACGATCAAACGTTGATTCAATCCAACAATACAAACAAGATCAACCCAAAGACGATGCCTGACATGATGTTTGCGTCAACATTCAAACAATATCAACTATTTTCAGACAACATGCAGGTGGAACTAACACTCAGCATCACTCATTTATCAAAACAGCAACAGCATGAATTACAACAATTTATTCGTCAAAACGTAAGCCAAAATGGCTACACCTTGAAACAACTCATCATCAATGGAGTAAAACAATGACCGATGCAATCATTCCAGCGCAGGAAACAGGGGTCAATCAAACCGATTACCTGAAATTATTCATGCAAGAACTCACGTATCAGGATCCACTCAAACCGGTTGATAACCGTGAGTTCATGGCGCAAATGGCGCAATTCTCATCACTACAGGAAGCGCGCACGACCAATGAGTCGTTAACGATGTTAATGGGTATGACCAGCGCCAATCAAAGCCTGATGATGTTGGGAAAAGAGGTCAAAGTTCAGGGGCGCGAGGGTTATGGTACGGTCAAAAAAATCCTGTTTTCCCAAACAGAACCCACGAAATTAATGATCGATATAAATGGCGCACAGCTGGAAAAACAACTCACTGAAATCACGGAAGTATTATAATGAGCTCAACTTACTACACCAGCTTAAGCGGCATGATGGCCGCCAGTTACGGCCTGCAAAACACATCAAATAACATTGCCAACATGCAAAGCGTAGGCTTTAAACGCAGCGATGTGTTCTACTCATCATTAGGACATGGTGGCGACCATGGTGGATTGGGTTCAGGCGTCACGGTAGGCGGACACAGCACCAACTACAGCGCTGGCAACTACCTACAAACCAATAATCCATCGGATTTGGCCATTGTGGGTAACGGTTTTTTCATAGTAAAACTGAAAAATGGCGAACTGCTCTATACACGCGATGGCGAATTCGTATTTAACCAAGACGGCCTCCTGATTGATAAACACAGCGGTGGGCTCGTGCAAGGTTATGACACGCATGGTGGCTTGGTTTCAATTCACCAATTTGGCCCGAAAACAAGCCCTGGCAAAGCGACGCGTTTTATTGATTTAAAAGGCGAATTTATTATTACAGAAGAGGAAAAAGATCCAAATACGCCAGAAAATCCTGATCCATTTAAAAGCAAATATGCCCACATTAAATTTGCCGTGGTCAATGTATATGACGCAAAAGGCAAGGCGCATAAAGTATCCCTTGAGTTTGAAGCCCCAGGCACGCTAGGAACTGGACAAAATACGCGAGACAATCTGGAGTGGAATTTAATAGCCGCTACCTGTGATGATGCAGACATAACGTTTAATCCACAATCCATCAAATTTAATTATGATAATGATGGTACCGCCGAACAGGGCTATAACACCATCCAATTTAACCTCTTCGGCAGCCAGCCTGTGACCTTGAATTTTGGTGAGTACATGAAGGACAAAGAGTCGTCTGTTCGTCTTTATAAAAAAAATACAGCCGACCATTCCACCTCATCCATTGAAGCTAGTAAACAGGATGGGTATAGCTTTGGCGCACAAATTGGATTTTCATTCGATGATAACGGCCAGATTTCATACAAATATGACAACGGCCAATCAGAACAAGGCATAAACGTGGCGCTGGCGATGTTTGATGATTTGGAGCATACCCTGGTTCAGGCCAATGATAATCTGTTTCGTGCCAAAAATATTCATGGCCGTAAAATAGGCAGCCCAAACCAGCATGGTTTTGGCACCATCCAGCCGCGTCAACTTGAATCCTCCAACGTGGATTCAACGATGGAGTTTGGCAATATTGTCGTGTTGCAACGCATGTTTCAAGCCTGCTCACAAATCATGGATATCGATAAGCAATTACTTGAAGAGCTGAGTCAAAAATGAATTCAAAATTCAAACCGTATCGATTGATTAACTGCACAGAACTGCGTGATCTACAGCAAGCGTTTGCGTGCAAACTGCAAGCTTGGAATGATGTGCATGCGTTATTTCCATTATCGTGTCAGTTACGTCGAAACCCGAAACTACCAGGATCTCTTAAGTTTGATAATCTAACCAACGCTGCAAACAGCGGGATCGCTTTGTTGGATAAATCATGTTTATCGTTGATTAAATATAGCCTATTTGACGATACATCCGATTGCTTTGATGCGGTAGCTGAGTCGTTGTTTATGGCATTGTTGAGTCAATTGCTTGGTGCAGCAGTATTAAAAGAGACGATTGAAAAATGGGTTATTGAAGACTGGTTTTACACAGGTGCACCCACTTGCGCCCTCACATTAACGTGCGCGAATGAAAGCATCACAATCTACCTACACCCTCAATGGGTTTCTGATGCATTACCATCAAATTACAGATCAACAAAATCACCAGTAACATTACATGAAGCACTGGCGACACAACGCCTTCAGCTGCACGTTACGCTAAACCCATTGCCATTAAAACTGGCAGACGTCATTCGCCTGCAAGTTGGCGATGTGATCAAAACCGATCATCCCATTACAGACCCCTTGGCGTTGACGCATCAACAACAAACCATCTGTAACGTAGATATCGGCAAATTAAACACCACTAAATCCATTTTAACATCGAGAAAATCATGACCATTACCGCAAAAAAAATAGCCCTTTTAGACCAACAGCCTTCGACGAATGGCAGCCCTGTTTCTGAAAATTATCTAAACTTGGTGGGAGACATTGAGGTGGAGTGCCTGGTTCGCATAGGCACCCTCACCCTAACCATCAATGAACTGCGCCAGCTTAAACAAGGTGCGCAGCTGTCATTGCATCAACAAACACATGAACCTGTGGATATTGTATTGAATAATCAAGTGATAGCACGAGGCGAGTTAATGAGCTGTGAGGACTGTTTTGCGATTCAGATTACTGAGGTTACGGGGTGATGAATCGATCCACGTTGTGGATATCCCTGCTGCTACTGATATTACCAACGCTCAGCTTTGCAGGTGAGCCTGATACCTTACTTGGCATGATTCGGTTTGATCATGACACAATATCACCTGCCTTGAAAGTATTTGCACTGCTCACAATTTTGAGTCTAGCGCCTGGTATTCTGATCATGCTCTCCTCCTTCACACGCATCATCATCGTGCTATCCATGCTACGATCAGCACTTGGATTACAACAAACGCCACCGAATACGGTCATGATCAGTTTAGCTTTGTTTCTAACCCTTTTTACCATGATGCCGATTGCACAAACCATTTACGATAAGGCCTATGAACCTTACCAGGCAAAACAAATCGATGGTGAAGAAGCACTGCAAAAAGCCGTAGAGCCTTTACGCCAGTTCATGCTGAAACAAACGCGTGAAAAAGAGTTAAAATTGATTTGGCAATTAGCCAAGGAACCGGTACCCTCTCAAGCCGAAGACATTAAATTTTATCAACTGATCCCAGCCTTTTTGCTCAGTGAATTACAAACAGCCTTTCAAATCGGCTTCATGATTTTTTTGCCGTTTTTGCTGGTCGATTTGATAGTCTCGGGAATTTTAATGACCATGGGCATGATGATGATGCCTCCCATGACCATCTCACTGCCGATTAAAATTTTACTATTTGTATTGATTGATGGGTTTGATTTGGTGGTTCAAGCGCTGGTCACCAGTTTTCATTAAGAATGCGACTGTATTGGTGGGCACGCTGCGCTTTGCCCACCCTACAATTAAATACACGATGTAGGGTGGGCAAAGCGCAGCGTGCCCACCAATACAAAAGGATTAACTATGATTATTCAACTGCAAGAAAAACTTACACACCACCTAGCTTATCTGGAGCAGGATAAAACCAACCCCAATCTGCTACTGACAGTTGGCATGTTAAAAGCCCAGATACTCCATCATCAAGAAAAACTGGATGACGCTATCACGCTGTTGGAGCAACTCATCCTCGAACATAAATCCAGCGCCGACATCGCCGGATTATTGGCACTTCTGCACGTTGACAACAACAATCCCATCAAAGCAGACTTGTTTTCCAAAAAAGCGCTCGCACTCAACCCTAGTAACTACGAAGGCCGGTTAGTACAAATGCTGTTACGCGCGAGTCTAAACGATGCCACGCTGGATGAAATAAACGCACTAATCGAAATCAATCCACAAGACGCCCGCTTGTGGTTTGCATTAGGCAACACCCAAATGCGCCACATGAACCTCACAGCTGCCGAACAGGCTTTTTCTAAAACAACCGACATTTTCCCTAACTTTTATGAAAGCTGGATAGGTTCAGGCTGGTGCCATTTATTACAAAACAATATAAGCAAGGCAGAAATGGCATATCTGCAAGCCGTGAAGATTGATGTGGACGCGGCTGATGGCTGGGGCGGACTCGCGTTGATAGACGCGCTACAAAATAATATGGCAGAGGCAAAAGAAAAGTTACAAAAAGCTGAATTACTTGATCCGCAGAGTTTTCTGGTAGCGGTTACTCGCATTATTGTTGCCAACCAATCAAAGCCTGAGGAGGCTGGACGGCAATTTAATTTAGCGTTTCCGAGCGTTGCGGCTAAGATTAATCAGGTACTTGCTCAGGCAATGCTGGCTGTTAGTACTGCCGAAAAAACCATTCATTAGGGGGCTGTTGCAGGGCTGTCCTTCGGCAACATCGCCTCAATAGCCAACAACAATTGCTTATCACTGCATTCAAAACACCCCCCGCGGGCGGGCATCGCATTCAAGCCTTCGTCTGTGTGTTTTAGCAACACATCAATACCCTGCTTAATCCGTGGCCCCCACGCGTCCTTTTGCCCGCTAGTCGGTGCACCAAGCTGTATCATCGGGTTTTTGTCATGGCACATGGCGCAATAATGCTGCACAATTTGCATGCCTTCCGTTTTTGAACCAGCAATTTCCTTTAAAAATTCCTGTGGATGATGACTCGCCGCTAGACATGCTGTTGGCAGCAACATGCCGATCATAATCAAATGATGTTTAAGTCTGTTCATAGGCCTCGCTCTGCACGTTCTGATTATCGCGCCTGCATACGCAACGCGCCATCCAACCGTATAACCTCACCATTAATCATGCAATTTTCAATAATATGAATCACCAATGCCGCAAACTCTTCAGGCCTCCCAAAGCGTTTTGGAAAAGGCACAGCAGCCACTAAACTATCCTGAACGGCTTGCGGCATGTTTAATAACAACGGCGTCGCTATCAAACCAGGTGCTATCGTATTCACGCGTATCCCATATTGCGCCAGCTCGCGCGCCGCAGGTAATGTCATGGCGACAATACCACCCTTCGATGCACTATAAGCTGTTTGTCCAATCTGACCTTCAAAGGCAGCTACCGATGCCGTGTTAATAATCACGCCGCGCTCTTGGGTATCATCCAAGACTAAGAGACGTGACATCGCGTCAGCTACCATGCGCATCACATTAAATGTTCCAACCAGATTAATATCTATCACCTGTTTAAATGCATCCAGCGGCATCACGCCCTCTTTACCAACCATACGACGGGCAGGGGCTACACCGGCACAATTAATGCAGATCCTAGGTACGCCAATACGGGAGATGGTTTCTTGAAGTGCTTGTTCTATTGATTCAGCGGAACTGACATCACAAACAATATCATCAACACCCGCTTGCCTGTCCCACACCACAACGCCTACACCACGATCCCGCAAAGCTTGTGTGCATGCTTTGCCCATGCCAGAAGCACCGCCCGTTACAACGGCTATTTGATTATTTAGGTTCACAAAATCTCCTGTCGAAAACACCAGAATAATGCTAGGATAAGTTTTTTTCAAGAGGAATCTATCATGTGGTTTAACAATGCGCTGATCTATCAATACGAGCTTGCCGAGTCAACTGACCTTGCTGATTTACTTTCACAAGAGGCATTGAAACCCTGCCCGCCCCATGCACGGTTTATTTATGGTTGGTTACCAGCAATTGCAGGTGAGTTTGTGCATGAAGCGGCTGGCACGGTTCTGATTTGCATGGGCAAGGAGGAACGGCTTCTACCTCGCAGCGTTATCAATCGTATGCTTGCAGAACGTATACTGGCATTGGAAACGCAACGCGGTTATGCCGTCAAACGCGCCGAAAAAGGCCAAATGGCTGAAGATCTTGAATTTGAACTGCTGCCAAAATCCTTTTGCCTGCAAAAGCGTATATTTGCGCTACTGGATACGGTTAGCAAGCGTTTAGTCATCAATGCTGCCAGCACAAACCAAGCCTCCCAACTCACCTCATTACTGCGTAAAACAGTACCTGGAATGAGTATTCAACCATTGCAACACAGCGGAAATCTATCGGTTCTATTGGCTGAATGGATTAATAATCCTGCCTCACTTCCGGCTAATTTTCAACTGGCATCTGACTGCCTGTTGTTTTCACCGCATGATGAGAAAAAACGGTTTACCTGCAAAGGGTACGAATTGCCCGCCGAAGAAATACTCACGCTGTTATCACAAGGTTTGGGGGTTTCAGAAATATCCATCATCTGGAATGAACGCATTCAATTCACGCTAACCCACGAGTTAACCCTCAAGCGTTTGAAATGCATGGATTATCTGGCAGATGATTTCAACGAAACACGCCAAATGGAAGATGAGTACGAACAACAAGACGCCGCCCTCACGTTGCTATCGGGTGAGTTTCGATCATTGATGGATGACCTGCTGGTGGGGATTACAGAGGTTGAACCTGAAGTGCGTGCGCTTGAAGAGACGTGTTCAATTTAGATTAAAATACACCCTATATTACCGAACGCCGTAGGGTGGTGGGCATAGGAGCGGGCAGCGTCATGCCCACCATGCCCTGTTCTGGTGGGCATGGGCTTGTGGCCCTTTGCCCACCCTACGGGTTCTGTTCACCCAGAATAGCTGAGAAGGGACAAATCAACTTACAGGCTCTTTCGGCAAGGCATGATAAGTAGCTCGATACACAACCTGCGCCTCGTCAGCGGCCTTTTTTAAACCTAAGGCCTGATTCGCGTGATAAAGAATCGCCAAGGCTGATTGCGCACTGGATGCTTGCGGGTAGGTTTTAATGAGATAGCCGGCGCGCTCGGCTGCGGCAACGTACATTTTACGCTCATAATAATACTGTGCCGTATTCAACTCACGCATCGCGAACATATTGCGCAGATAGATCATGCGTTGCAATGAATTTGCTTTGTAACGGCTATCGGGAAATTTTTGCACAAGGGTAGCAAAATCCGAATAGGCTTGCGATTGCGTACCGGGATCACGCCACGAATCATCTGACGGAAACATATTAGCCAACGCGCCTCGTGTCTGCTGGAAATTGGCCAGCGCCTTCAGGTAATACGCATAGTCAACACGTTTTGCGCGCGGATAAAGATGAATAAAGCGCTCCGCGGTCGCTGCTGTCGAGGGATAGTCTTCTTTTTTATAATAAGCATAAATTAAATCAATTTGAGCCTGTTCAGCATAATCATTAAAAGGATACATCGTATCCAGCGCCTCCAGACGTTTAATAGCCGCCGAATACTGCGCCTTTACCATCTCTTTTTGTGCATCAGCATACAATTGCCTCGCACTCACGCCTTGATACGGATTATCGTCTTCATCGCTACCACCCCACCAATGTTTACACGCGGTTAACGATAATAAAATCCCAATCACCAATAACATATTAATTTTTTTCATGTATTACCCACAAACAAGCGTCAAAACAAACTTGCAACATTATACCCATTCGGATGGCTAAAAAAAGCAAAATTTAATAAAAAGCAGTTGCAAAGCCGTTTTGGGTACTATAAAATCCGTGACGGAGAGATGGCAGAGCGGTCGAATGCGGCGGTCTTGAAAACCGTTGAAGGGTAACCTTCCCAGGGTTCGAATCCCTGTCTCTCCGCCAATATATTCTTTAGCTCATAAACGTAATAAATCGTAGTGAAGCAACAAATTTTATTGCGCGTTTTTGTACACCCATAATTAATTATTTAAAATAAAAACCTGTTTGTGGAGTCAACTGCATGCCTAGGCTAAATAAATAGGGGGGTTTTAGTCGCTGCAATCGTGTAGTATACTGATTCTCATGGATATTAGTGACCTATTCAAATTACAGGAGATATTAAATGGCTGGCATTACGCCTCGCGTTGATATTGCGTTTAAGAAAATTTTTGGTGTTGAAGAAAACAAAGATTTGTTGATTTCGCTGGTTAATTCAATTGTATCTGAAGAAGACCAAATATCCGAAGTCACTTTGCTTAATCCGTATAATCCAAAAAGTTTCAGGAATGATAAACTATCGATTCTGGACATTAAAGCGAAAGGGGCGGATGGTAAACGGTTCAACATTGAAATTCAGATTAGTGATGAAGCTGATTATAATAAAAGAGCGTTGTATTATTGGGCTAAATTATACACAGAACAATTAAAAGAAGCGGAAGATTATGCCAACCTTTCAAAAGCCATTGGTATTCATATACTAAACTTCACGAGTATTCCGCAATCGGATAAGTACCATAATGTATTTCATATTGTTGAAAAAGAGAATGGAATAACGTATTTTAGAGATCTGGAATTACATACCATCGAGCTCAAAAAGTTTACTGACAGCGTTAGCAATGAAATGGTGGATTTGATAGCCAAAATCAAGACGTCTCTTGATGTCTGGGTCGCCTTTTTAACCAAATATAATGTATTGAATAAAAACATCCTGCCAGCTAATTTGGAAAACACAGGGCTAAAGAAAGCGCTTGATGTGCTCGCTGTTATGAATTTCAACGAGGCTGAACGAGAAGATTATGACGACCATCTTAAGTGGCTTCAAATTCAAACGAACACCATAAAAAATTACGAACAGAAGGGTGAAGCAAGAGGTTTTGAAAAAGGCATTGAACAAGGCATTGAACAAGGCATTGAACAAGGCATTGAACAAGGCATTGTTCAAGTGGCTATCAATATGCTTAAAGCGAATAAATCACCTGATGAAATCAAACAGTTAACCGGCCTTTCTCTGGATGCTATAAAAAAAATAAAAAGATAAGGCGGTCAATTCTGCTTCTATACTCAAGGCTGTGTTCAAGGGCTTGGGTGAGCCGTTTCCGCTTCGATTTTTTCTCTCAGCAGGGCCGTTATTTCAGCTTTTACCAGACTGCTAGCGGTGGATGTTTCAAACCACACCAGCGGTGTGTTTCCATTTGTAGACGTCTGATTAAAATCGATCTCCAAGCCCTTATCACTATAGTGTATTAATAATTTGACCAACTCACGATTTCCCCAGGAGCAGGCATTGCGCAGCGCCAAAGAATAATTTCGGTCTCTCTCAATATTCGTCATAAAAGCATCAGATGTTGCTCCGGGATTCTGCTTTAAATACTTTTTAATGTCGATAATCAGTTGGTCATGGGGTGAGCGCTGGGAAAAAATAGATAGTGATGGAGCCTTAAGCGCCTCAGAAGCCTCTAACTGTCTTGTCGATAAAGGCATACCCTTTCCATATTTTCGTTTTAATTCTTTATCAGCTTTAACCAGTATTGAACTAGCATCAGGACCAAAAACATGAAATATAGAATCCTGTAGTTCAGGAATTTTTAGAAATTCAGATACCTTAAATTTATCAATATCAACAGATAAAATTGCTCCAATACCTGCAGCTATGTGTTGATATTGTTCACGTAAATCCACTGTAACCCTAACTTGTGTGGGTAGTTTAGGTCGTTGATGAACACTAAACATGGTTAGAATAGTTTTTGAATATTCCTCATGAGCAAACAAAAGTTCTGGGTTTGTTAAGGGATCATAAACGAGATAACCCATTGTCTTGTTGCCAAGACAAACCACATGTTGATCGATATGTTCAGCCGATTTAACAAAGACTTCAATGGGGGTATCTTGAAATATTTCATGTAATTTTAATGCAGCGTAAGCTGAGCGATGGGAACAATTCCCTAAGTCAGATATCTCAAATATAAATGCTTGCATAAATACCTTCAATTCAGCTGGTAATAAATTTTGTTTACAAAAAGATATTTTCTGCGTATGAGAGGAAAACCTAGGAGGTTTATTGAATAATATGTATTCTAATTGACCTTGCATTGCGTTATTATGGCGTAAATTATATTCAGGATGGGCTATTAATTCCTTGTATTTAGGGGAGTAGTGCTCGGATGTTGCAGTATCATGTACATTGGGTGGCGTCTGATACATTTTTGCCATCAATGAATCTATCACAGCGTATGCCGTGTGCGGTGTCCTGAGTTGAGTACTTATAAAGTCGCGCAAAAACAGTGGCATAGTTATTTCCCCTAATAGTATGAACATGAATTGTACATGTGTAATCTTATGGAAAAATTAAAGCTATTTTGGGTTTATGGGTTTTTAATATAAGATTGGGACTTCATTACACTTAAAGCCACGGCTTCGGCAACTTTAATGCCATCGATGCCTGCCGATAGAATACCACCTGCGTACCCCGCACCTTCTCCGGCTGGATACAACCCCTGCGTGTTGATGCTCTCGTAAGCTTCATTACGTTTGATGCGTATCGGTGATGATGTGCGCGTCTCAACGCCAGTTAACAAGGCATCGTGCATGGCAAAGCCTTTTATTTGTAATTCAAACGCTGGCAGTGCTTCGCGAATGGCGTGAATGGCATAATCAGGCAAACACGCGCTTAAATCACCGAGCGTGATGCCGGGTTTATAAGAAGGCTTAGCCGTTCCAAACTGTGTTGACGGTTTATTGGCAATAAAATCCCCTACGAGCTGGCATGGGGCATTGTAATGACTACCGCCGACTTCAAACGCCTGTTTTTCCCAATGCCGTTGTAATGCCACACCGGCAAGAATACGATTACGCTCAGAAGTACCAGGGAAGTCCTCTGGCGTGATGGCAACGACAATGGCGCTGTTGGCATTGCGTTCATTGCGAGAGTATTGACTCATGCCATTGGTGACAACGTGGCCTGCCTCTGAGGCAGCAGCGACTACAGTTCCCCCCGGGCACATGCAAAAACTGTATACCGATCGGTTATTGGAGGCGTGATACACGAGTTTATAATCAGCCGCGCCGAGAATTTCATTGCCTGCAAATTTTCCTAGTCGTGAGGCATCAATTAATGATTGCGGGTGTTCGATACGAAAGCCTATGGAAAATGGTTTTGGCTCACAATAAACGTTTTGTTCGACGAGTGTACTAAACGTATCGCGAGCACTATGGCCAACGGCCAACACCACATGATTACTCTCAATTTCTTCACCGCTCGCCAGCACCACGCCGCGCACTTGTTGCACTTGTGCACCATTCGGTGAGCGACTGGACACAATATGAAATTTTTCGACGCGCTGCTGAAAGCGAATTTCACCTCCGAGCGCTTCAATCGCCTTGCGCATCGTTTCAATCATCGAAACCAATTTAAACGTACCAATATGTGGTTTGCTGACATAGAGAATTTCTTCCGGTGCACCGGCTTTAACAAATTCTTCTAATACTTTACGTCCATAATGTTGCGGATCTTTTACTTGGCTGTATAACTTGCCGTCTGAAAAAGTACCGGCCCCACCTTCACCAAACTGCACATTCGATTCCGTATTGAGTTCATGCTTGCGCCAAAATGCAAACGTATCCACGGTGCGTTCACGTACCGCCTTCCCGCGTTCTAATATAATTGGCCGTAATCCCATTTGCGCAAGAATTAGCCCTGCAAATAATCCGCAAGGACCAAACCCAATCACGATAGGCCGCAGCATTTTGTAATTGTTATCGTGAGCAGGTACATGCTCTGGCTTTTGAGGGATTACAAAACGATACGTCATATCAGGCGTGATTTTCACGTGTGGGTCAGCGTGCAAACGAGCGAGAATCGCGGCATCGTTGGTGGTTGTCACATCAAGGCTATACACCAGAACAATCGCGTGCCGCTTGCGGGCATCGTAAGCGCGTTTGAATAGAGTGTAATTGATCAATGCTTGTGAAGGTATACCCAATTTTGTGAGCAAGGCCGAACGCAGACAGGCTTCGTTATGCTCAAGGGGTAATTTAATTTCCGTCACTCGTATCATTGCTACAACTCCCTCATAGATACAACTCCCGCGCGCAGATCCGCTTCCCATCCAAAGCATGATCAATCGCCAGACGCATAATCCATTTCGCAGCTTTAAGCACGGATGGATCCCCAAGATTGTCTTCTGACATAGCCAGAATACAAGTGCCTAGAATACCATGCTCCGCCAACACAACCCCTAGGCCTGCAATAAAATTATAGTAGTGGGTTGGAATAATCGGCATTAAGGTGAGCGCGTCATGCGTCAATGAAAATTGATACCCGCTAAATATCAAAAATTGCCATTCAAACCGCCTGAGTACTGCCTCCACTTCCAGACGATGTCTAGCATGCACCAAGGCCGTTATGGTTTGTTCATAAGCATCATACAGTGCAGGGCATGGATCAAGCTGGCACAATCCATGGTAGAGTATTTCATTGACATATAAGCCTGCGAACAATGAATCACCGGCGAGCACAAGCGACGGTGCTGTCACATCCAGTTGGCGAACATAATGCCAGTCACGCTGCACATCTAAGGCTAACCACAGCGGCGTAAAGGCTTGTAACAAGGATTGTTTTTTCGGAGTACGCCCGCCTCGAAACTGGGCACTAACCACCCCTTTTTCATGCGTAAAAAAAGTAACTTGCGCACTGGTGTCACCAGACCAGCGTTTGTGTAAAACGTAAACTTGCGAGAATTCAATCATCATAACTCAATTGCTTCACTCATAACCCAATTGCTTCAACACACGCGCATCATCAGACCAGCCGGATTTAACTTTACACCAACACTGCAAGAACACTTTTTTACCGAGCAGTGTCTCCATGTCAACGCGGGCACTACTGGCCATTTCCTTGAGTTTAGCCCCTTTATCACCGATGATCATGCGCTTGTGGTTCTCTCTATCGACTAAAATACGCGCATGAATACGCACGAGTCTTCCCTCGTCTTTATAGGCTTCAATCTCAACGGTGGTTGCATAAGGCAATTCCTGACCACAGAGGCGGAAAATTTTCTCGCGCAGTAATTCGGCACACAAAAACTTTATTGAGCGATCAGTAAACTGATCTTCACCGTACATATGTGGGCTTTCTGGCAGAACGGCCCGAAAGGCCTTTTGCAAATCATCCACCTGCACACCTGTTTTTGCTGAAATGGGGATAATTGCCTTAAACGCATGCCGTTGGCTAATCGCCTCAATCCACGGCAACATTTGCATTTTATCAACGATTTTATCTACTTTATTGACAACTAAAAAACACGGTACATCAATGTTTTTAATTAAACTCAAGACATACTCATCTTCGTCGCCCCAATGCGTACCGTCAACCAAAAATGCGACAGCATCAACATCACGCAACGTACTGATGGCGGTTTTATTCATCATACGATTCATGATTTTTTTAGAACCCTGATGAATGCCCGGTGTATCGACATAAACAAATTGGTACTCATCATCGGTGCGAATACCAATGATACTGTGCCGCGTCGTCTGCGGTTTGCTCGAGGTGATGCTGAGTTTTTGTTGTAAAATTCGATTAAGCAATGTGGATTTACCCACATTAGGACGCCCAACAAGGGCAATGTATCCACAATAACGTGTCATTAACTTGAATTCCTGTTTATTTTTGTGTCATTTTACCCAAGTGCTTGATGAATTACCAGTGATAGTTGGTTATGCCATGATATCATGGCACGATAAAAGTAAACCCATAACGGATATATGAAAAATACACCTCAATATGATGGAGCGATTTTCGATTCATCGATTTATTTGCCGGCATGCGCATCATGAATAAAGGATACACACTCATTGAACTACTCATCGTCCTCGCTATCACCAGCATTCTCGCAACAATGAGCTACCCAAGTTACCGTCATTACATAGAACGAGCTCACCGCACTGATGGCCAATTAGCCTTGCTGGATTTGGCCTGCCGCATGGAAACCTGGTATGACGCGCACGATACTTACCAGACCGCGACAATAGGCACCGATACAGCGACGGATGTGTTGAGTCGCAATCAATCACCAGAAGGCTGGTACACGTTATCGCTTACCCAGCTTAGCGATACAACCTACGCTTTGCAAGCCACACCAACCAACGGACAAGATACGCATTGCCAATCCCTGACGCTGAATAGCTTAGGCGTCAAGGGCATAACGGCTGTGGTGGCTGACGTCTCGCAATGCTGGTGATGTTGCATTCAAATGGATCAATTGCGTGTGAATTTCAACCGAAAAATAACGCCTGAACATTTGAAAAGTATCAATTACAGGCCATTGTTCCGCATCACTGCACATACGCAACATTTCCGCTTTGAAGATAGGCCGAAAATAATGTTGGATGAAGGGTTTTATTTCTGACAACTGCGTGAAGTTTTTCACCAATACTGTCGCATTTTCAGTGATGTGTGACAAATTCATGCGCTCAAACAGGTCGGACGGCTCGGTTTGATCTTCCGCCAGTGTCGCTTTCATCCACCTCAATAATACAGACCGGGGTCTAACGCACAGTAACTGGTGACCTTTATCAATCGATGATTCCATTAATACAATCTGGGAATGAAGCTCGAATTTGAAACACCTTAAAAAATCAAGAAAACTACCTTCAAAATGATGGCATGCGTTTTCACCCAACAAACGGCCTATTTCATGCCGGAACATGGCGGGAAAATGCCGCTCCACCTCATCCAGTGTGGCCTCATCACTGTCGCACTTGGCTAGGGTGTACGCTGTGTGATTTGTTCGCAACGCCTTGATATCCGGTAAATCAATATCAGGTTGTTGTTCCGCAAGAAATGACAAAAAAGAAGCCGTTGGCTTCAATATAATAACGTCCGATTCACCTTGTTGCATACTGCTCCCCCGTATTAACTCATCCTGAGTACAACTTGAAAAGAGACATCAACATCTATCCTCTATTTTTTTTAGAGGGCAATCAGCATATCACTTTAACAAAATGGATTGCAATACATCCATCATATTTATTTTTATTCGGATCAGTTTTTTTGTAATCCATCTATATAAACACAACCCATAAGCGTAGAATACACCACAACATAAGACAATTAAGACCACTATGTTTACGCGCTACCAAACGTTCAATGCATTGCTATTAAGCTGGTTCGACAAACATGGCCGTAAGGGCCTGCCCTGGCAACATCCTCGCAATGGGTATCGCGTTTGGATATCAGAAATTATGCTGCAACAAACGCAAGTCAAAACGGTCATTCCTTATTTCATGGCCTTTATTGCGCGGTTTCCTGATGTGAAAACCTTGGCGACTGCGTCAGAGGATGACGTGTTATCACATTGGTCAGGACTTGGGTATTACAGTCGAGCTCGCAACCTGCATAAATCAGCGATGATTATTCATACAGAACGGAACGATGAATTTCCAAATAATTTAGAATCACTATTAAAACTACCCGGGATAGGCGAATCAACAGCTGCCGCCATTGCCTCCCTAGCCTTTAATAAAGCCTCCGCCATTCTGGATGGCAATGTCAAACGTGTACTAAGCCGCTATTTTTTAGTCGCAGGAGCCCCAGATTCAGCGGAGGTAAAACAACAACTGTGGCACTTGGCAAATGCATGCATGCATCAGGATCGCTGTGCTGATTATACGCAAGCCATCATGGACTTAGGCGCTACGGTTTGTCGATCAAAAAAACCAGACTGCATAGCCTGTCCGCTACAAGCAACATGCCAGGCTTTTGCAGCGGGTGTAGTAGACGATTACCCACATAAAAAACCACAGAAAACATTGCCTACAAAGACACAGCAATTCCTACTGTTACACACTGACGATAATTTGATTTACCTCGAAAAACGCCCCCCAAAGGGCTTATGGGGTGGTTTATGGTGCATGCCCGCCATAGCCATGGATGTTTGCCCAGCATCACATATTCGCAATACATACCCGTTCCAGATTGATGAGGCGCAAGTCGTGATGAAAATCAAACATTCGTTCAGCCATTTTCATTTACATATTCTGGCATTGTCTTTTCAAAGTCGGAAACCCACCGCCGTCATGGCTGAATGTACTGGCCGTTGGTTTCGTGCGGATGAGATGGGGGGATTGGGATTGGCCAAGCCGGTTAGTTTAATTATTTCGAGATTTTTTTCCCCAAAATTTTAACCGCCTGCTGCGCATCAGCCTGACCTGACTTGGCTGCTGACGTAATCCAATGCCAGGCTTTTTTACGATCTTCCACTACTCCCTGACCATAATAATACATATAGCCAATGGCATACTGTGCATCCGCTTGCCCTTTCTCAGCTTCTGGCTTCAGGCGAATAAATGCCTGACGGTAATCCTGAACCTGAAAGCTTCTAATCCCCTCGCGCAAATTGATGCCGTGGGTTACACACCCACTGAGAAAACTCACCACAATAAAAAACAAGACATTAAAACGCATTCACTTATCCTCTTCCAAAGGTTTTGCCGGAACTTCAAAGATTAATTCATTTTCAGGAAGACTTAAACTCTCCAGCTCCCCTTTTCGCTCAACAAGTACTCCTTTTGCGGTAATTCTCTTAATAACGACCTCACCGGGCAAGGTATCTCCCGCCCGATAAGTTTGTGATCGTCCGTTTGCAATATGAATAATGACTTGCGAATCTTCTTTTCGAGTAGCAAGCAGAATACCCACTACCTTGAAATTAAGCATGGATTGCTTAACACTCATATCGTTTAGATTATCCGGCACATAGTTGCCAAAAAATGGCGTGTTTAATCCCTTGTTCGCCGTGTGTTTATTCGCTGCGCGATTGATTGCAAGCGCTGATTTGTCACGAACAACCATTGATTTATTCAAAGCAATAATAGCCATCATGCCTGAGCTCAATTGCCACATGACGCAAACGCCTAGGCTTATGGCAAACACGCGAATAATAATCGGCCGAGATAAATTTTGACAAACCGTTGAAATAACGTTATAAGTCATTTTTTTAAATCACTAGGTTTATTTATGAAACAAGCAATAACGGCCATTTGGATCTCACTTATTTTTAGTTTATTTCAGCCGGCAATGGCTGCAAGTCAAACAGATGCCGCCATGCAAAAAGAGATTTTATACTATATTAATAAATATCGCATTACACACGGTATGATGATGTTGAAAATGAATCATCTCATCACGCAGGAAGCCACAATACATAGCCGTGACATGGCGCAGCACAAGCTGCCCTTTGGACATATGAAATATGAACAACGCATGGGTCGATTGTTTAAAGCCATCAAGCATTCCAATGGCGGGGCTGAGAATGTGGCCTATAATTATAAAAATGCTGAGATCGTGGTCCAGGAATGGTTAAAAAGTCCCGGACATCGTCAAAATATTCGCGGAAGTTATAACCTGACGGGTATTGGCATCGCCCGGGATGCACGCGGCAGAATTTATTATACACAAATGTTTGTACGCGCTTGAAAATGAACCTTATAATAACGATCATTAATTAACTAACAGGATTTGGTTAACATGGACAACAAACACTTCGACACCCGCGCAATTCATGCAGGACAGCATCCTGACCCAAGTACGGGGGCAGTAATGACCCCCATATATGCCACGTCGACATACCGACAATCAGCGCCTGGTGTACACCAGGGATATGAATATTCGCGCACTCAAAATCCCACGCGAGCGGCTTTTGAAGCCTGCATTGCAAGCCTTGAGTCAGGTAGGCATGGCTATGCCTTTGCGTCAGGCATGGCGGCTATAAACACGGTAATAGACCTCCTCAATGCCGGCGAGCATGTGATTGCCTCGGAAGATCTCTACGGCGGAACCTTTCGATTATTTGACAAGGTTAAAACACGCACGTCCAACTTGTCATTTTCATTTGTTGACATGGGAAACATCGCCAATATTGAAGCCGCCATTCAACCCAATACTCGCATGATTTGGTTAGAAACACCGTCAAATCCCATGCTTAAACTGGCTGATTTACGTAAAATTGCAGCAACAGGCAAACGTCATGGACTCATCACCGTTGCTGACAATACGCTCGCAACACCTTGGATTCAACGTCCGCTTGAACTGGGTTTTGATCTGGTGATGCATTCTGCAACGAAATATTTAAATGGCCACTCGGACGTGATCAGTGGCGTGGTTGTTGTTGGCGACAATACTGAACTGGCTGAAAAAATTGCCTTTTTACAAAACGCCTGCGGTGCAGTTGCCGGTCCATTTGATAGTTTTTTAGTCCTGCGGGGATTAAAGACATTGCCTCTACGCATGCGACAGCATTGTGAAAGTGCCAACGTGCTCGCGCATTGGCTTGAAAAACACCCAAGCGTTCAAAAAATTATTTATCCAGGCCTTCTCTCACATCCCCAACACCAATTGGCTAAACAACAAATGCATGCTTTTGGCGGCATGATTTCAATGGTTGTCAAGGGTGGGCTTGAGGGTGCAAAACGATTTTTATCCCGCTGTGAATTATTCACACTGGCAGAAAGTTTAGGCGGCGTTGAAAGCCTGATTGAACACCCTGCCATCATGACCCACGCCTCTATACCTCCTAGCGTACGTAAAGCATTGGGGATTGAAGATGGATTAGTACGCTTGTCGGTTGGAATTGAGGATGCTGGCGACTTAAAAGCGGAATTGGAGTATGCATTAATGGGCTTGGATCAGTAATGATAACGGCATTGAACAATATAAATAGCCTCATCCGAAGGCAAGTAGACAATGCGATGCTCCCTGTCAATGCGCCTTGACCAATACCCCGACCAGTGATGTTTTAGTGGCTCGGGCTCACCCAATCCCTCGAATGGATGCCGCATAATGTCTTTTAAAAGGGTATTAATTCGTTTTAGCACTTTTTTATCCGCTGCTTGCCAATGAAGGTAATCGTCCCACGCATTCTCAGCCCAGGACAGTATCATTCTTCAATAATCCCATGAGGCTTGGTTCGTGCAGCCCCTACCTCCGCAATGGACTGGCATAACCTGGCAGCATTCACCGGACTTGCCATTAAATAGGCCGTTTCTTCGTAGGATTTATAATCTTCAAGCGACATAATAACGGCAGGTTTTGCATTTTGCCTAGTAATCAATATCGAGACATGATCTTCATTAACCTTGTCCAGCGTGCTCGCCAAATGGGTTCTTAATGCTGAATAGCTGATAATGTTCATTTCAAATCTTTTAACCATTGATGTACTTATAATTGTACAGGTACTTACTATTGTACTCAAGTGATTTTATTCAAAATGAGGAATGGTTCTAATTCAGTGAACACATTGCTTACGATTTTCACTGTAACAATATGATTGAAATAATAATTCTGAGGCATGACACCATTTAACTAAAAGGTGGTAGCTGTTTCATTGTTTTAATGGAAGGGTCATTTTTTACCGTTTTTAAATAGGCGACATACTGTTTAGGACTATGCTCCGGATCAAAAAGAGCGTTCAAAAGCAAGGCTGAATGTTTACCTGCGAGATAAAGTTGTTGCTGACAAACTGTTTGTACAAAGTGGATGTACGCCGTCGCGTTAATTAGTTGTCCTGTTATATATTCATGCGTGTCAATTGAATAATGAATGCGATTAGGATTGGTTGCTTCCAATCCTAATCGATATGAATCAGCTGCCCAGTGAACTAGATCAGGGTCGTTAACGCGATTGTGCATCGTGGGATTATCGCTTTGGTTTAAAATCATTTCCTTTGCTAACGACTGTAAGTAATACAGGTGTTAACGGCGGACCAAAACCGCGGATATATGGCGCAGGCTTGAATTGACCAACATTAACACTAACAAACCTAAAACATCCCCATTAACTTACTCAGCGTTCATCTTGGCCAAACTATCCACGGCACTCCCTAAAACGGAGGATCCTCTATCACCAAGCCAGATTCTTGGTAAAACTCCTCTTCAACTTTACGACCATGGCGCCGCAGCTGGTCGCAATAGATGCATTCCAATGTGCGCGCAAGGTCACCGATAAAATTAACCATGTTATATGCCGCTTCATCGGATATGGATTCTTGCAATAGAGCCCCCAACATCATGTCACGCATGATTTATCTCCTCAGCTTGAGTCTGGGCTGGTTTCCTTTTCTTAGCCCGATCTGCCGATTTTTTTGCGCTGCTATCTTTCCATTCCTTAAGTCGGTACGACTCGGCATCGATGTTTACTATCTCGGAATGATGAACGAGCCTGTCGATGATCGAGACCACACAGGTCGCATTGGGAAAGATGTCACGCCATTCATTAAATGGTTTGTTGGTGGTGATCATCGTTGATTTTTCCTCATAGCGGCGCGAGATGATTTCAAACAACAAGTCCGCATGGCGGTTAGAATAGGAAAGGTAACCAACTTCGTCGATGATGAGCAGTGCGGGCTGCACATAATATTTGATGCGACGGCGCAACGCGCTATCGCTATCGAGAGCTGCCAGTTCATTTAACATGCCAGCGGCTGTTGTGAACAAGGCGGTGTGTCCCTTCAAAACCGCTTGGTGCGTGACGTTTTGAGCAATCATGGTTTTTCCCACCGCATTTGGACCACATAAAATGAGATTGTTCGCCTCTTTCATAAAACTCAGCTGCATCCACTCTTCAATGGCATCACGATCACAACATTTAGGCCAGTTCCAGTCAAAGTTGGCCAACAATTTAAAGCGACCGATGCGAGCATTCCGAAGACGGCTATCTAGACTTCGCTGTGAACGATGTACTTCTTCCCAGCAGATCAGTGGCTCTATCCATGGCGTATCCTGCACTTCGTCCCAGTGATTGATCAGTCCATTCAGTTTCAATGCTTTCGCACGTTGCAGTAATAAATCAGGTAACATGATTATTTTTCCTTCATTGGTTTTTGTTGATTGAGCACATCGTAATCGCTTAATTTATGTGGCTTTACAACCAGTTCATTGACACGTTTATCATTGGATAAAGACACGGCAATCGATGGTAGTTGCTGACGCTCATCTTGCCGGCGTTGCAAACTCAGACGCACTGCATTTGGATGAGGAACACCGCGCCCCAGTGCGTCTTTCATCGCCTCTTCCAGTACACTGGCTCCATAATCGTCTAGTAATGACATCAGTTGATTGGTCGTTGACCCCAGCGTGTAACCACGCAGGGCCGCTGCATCCAGAAAATCGCGCGCGCAATCAATGGCGTGTGTTAACCGATTTTGACCTCGGTGCAGGCGGGCCCGTTTCTTGCGTTCAATCAGGGTTGCAATGTGCTCAGGACATTCGATTTGTTTCGCTTTGTCATAATTTCGAGGGTGTTTGGCGAGCACGGTTACTCCATCCAGTATCGTCACAACATCCAGTGTGGCTTGAACGGTTAACGTTTTACGCACATGGTCGTGCGGAACAGAATAGTCATTCAAATCGAATCGGGCGTAAGGTGTTTTTCCGATGTGAACGGTTTCTGTTTCATCGACCGGAAATGGGTTGTCGGGGATAGCTATTAATCGTGGTTGCTCCTCTTGAAACACATCCCGGACAGACCTGGTTTTATCCTCAGGACAAGGCCTGTTGGCAGCCTGCGTTTCACACCAGTGGTTTGCCTGGGCATTCAAGTCATCGAGGGAACTATACTGGCGTGCTGCAAAGAAATTATCACGAACATAGCGGATGGCGCGCTCCACTCGTCCTTTTTCATTTCCCCGGTAAACAGCGCAAGGCCGCGGTTCAAAGTGGTAGTGAGCCGCAAACGACAGCAGTGTTGGGTTGAACCGAATGGCATCTCCCTGGCGTTCCAAAACGGCGCTCTTGAGGTTGTCATATAATAGTACGCGAGGCACGCCAGCAAAGGACTGAAAGGCTTTTTCATGACCACGTAAAAAATTTTCAGTGCGTTGATTGAGGTAAAAATGCAGATAAATTTTACGGGAATAGCTCAAGACCATGACGAAAGCCATGAGTGGTCGTCTGGCTTGTCCTATCGTCATATAGCCGAAGTGTCCCCAATCAACCTGAGCCTGCTCGCCGGGTAGCATTCTTAGTCGTAAATAAGCTTCTGCTGCGGGACGCGGTCGATAGCATGAGATGAGGTGGCGAAAATGATCTGCTCCGCCAGGATAGCCACGTTCTTGTACCATCGCATACAAGCGACTCGCTGTCAGGGTTGGGTAACGTTGTAACGTATCCAATATAAATGATAAATAGGGATCCATTATTGACCGATGGACAAGGATTTTTCGTTTAGGGATCCCCGTTTCTGCCAAAACGCGCTTGATAGTACTGTGATGCACGCCTAATTGGGACGCAATCGTCCCCACACGCCATTTTTCAACGTGATGAAAGCGCAAGATGTTTGCTTGTAATTCATCCGATACCGTCATGAATTCTCCTTTTGTTGGTTAATGTTCAAGGGGCTTGAGGACGAGCCTGGGATCCACTTGATTTTTGAGGGCCTCTTCGGCGTACAAAATCATTACGAAGCCAGACAGACACCGGTTTTCTACAAAAGCAGCAGGTTAAGGCTGTGTTTTGTTGTCTGTTTTCTATCTTTTTAGTCCCGTTTTCAAGCAATTCAATTGAATCATTTTTAGGGGGAGGGGGTGAACTATGATGCGTTACTATTTTTTTATGATCCCTTCGAAAACGGGCTTGGCGTGCAGCATTATGACGTTTTCCATTGAAGGTGGCTTGGTAACGAGCCGCGGCAAGTTTCAGTGATATTAGGCGTGCAATAGCAGCACAGCCGTTGTTGCAATAAATATTACCTCGGTCGCACTCGCGGCAGATGGTGGTTTGTTCGTGGCAGCGCACGCATTGATATAGTCTGGCTGTTGGTTCCATAAGCATTCCTTTGCTTAATGAAACCTGGCATTTTTGTGATCTCGTGATATGCTTTATATCAAGGGACTGGCGACGTTTGATACCGTAGGGACCAAGGAATCACTAACGATATCAAACGGGTTTCATTAGTCCCTTAATTTTAGATTACTTTATCGAATTGTTCTTTTTGTGGACTACCTTAATTTCTGTCTTGAGAAACTGGATTTTTGAGGTTATGCGCGACCTGCGCCATTTATTAGCGGGTTAGGAACCCTGTCTACAACAGGTAAGCTGAGCCTGGCGAGATGGTAACGTTATTGTTTATTTTTACAAATCCGCCTGAAGCATCCCAGAGCAGATGTAGAACGGTTATTTTTTCGGATGTTCCAGCATATCCAACCAATGATATCGTTGGTTCAATATGAATTAGATTTTGTCCATTCGTACTCTTATTGTTAATATAAACATCAAGCAGGTGCATAGGTTGGTGTATATCACCAAGCAAAGATACAAGAAGCCGCAACGCAATGGCTTTATTTCTCATCGATTCATCAGCCGATTGTATGGTTTTAATCAGGCTCTGTATGCCATCGATGATATTCATTTTCTTTTTTTCATTTTGCGTAAGAAAAATTAAAATACGTTGTCGTGATTGAGAAACATCCAGTGTATCCCCAAGATGTCCTGGAACATTAATGAAATGCATGGATTTATAAAATAAACGTGCATCTGGATGTTGCCATTTGACTTGCTTAATTGCATCAGCCCAAGAGCCATTTATCAGATCTATCGATTGGTTGATAGGCTCTTTTGAACCAAACCCAGTAATAGGGTGGCTTAATAATAGGTTCACTTCATGTTGCGTTTTTTGTGTTATGCCTTGTAGCGCAATTACAGTAAAGGCTGAATGCGTATCCCTCCACCATGCATTCGCATTTATTGTAAATACTAGTAATACTACTGTGTATATGCTCATTCTCATGGTAATAATTCCTCTTTTTGAAGCATAACAATAAGATCGTATTCGGAAGTATAATGGAATTTAAAGAAAAAGATGTTCCTTTATCTTTCAATTACTCGGTCCTACTAGGCGATATGCAGAGGATACGAAATATCTACTTTAACTTCCAACGCTTGTGCAACCACAACCATTGCTCAGGGTGTTCTAAAATAATTCGTTCAAGGGCTTGGTTATAAGCATAAGTATTGCGATAGATTGATTCTTTTGTGGTGGGATAATCAACCCAGGCAATGGGTTCGTGAAACGCCAGAACGTGACGGCCGTTTGGAAGTCGATAACCTGCGGCCGGGATCACAGGAACACCTGTGTGGCGTGAAAAACTGGCTAGGCTTCGGTACGTCCCTGCTTTTTTTCCAAAAAATTCTACCGCAACACCATCACGATTAACAAGGGATGCATGTTGATCAAGCACGAACACTACCGCATGATTTTTTTCCAAAAGATCACATACTTGCTGCAAGGAGTCTTTTTTTGGAATCACATTCAAACCGGCTTTAAAATAGCGGCGGAACAAAATACGTTCAAGGGTTTTGCTACCCAGCGTGCGGCGAATAAAGTGAAACTGACCTTGAAACTGTTTGAAATTTAAAATGCCACCGAGTGGTGCAAATTCCCAGTTTCCAAAATGACCAGTTAATACCAATACACCCTTGCCGGCCGCAGCCACTGCCAGTAAACGCTCATACCCAACCACATCCACACGCGCGCACAATTGTTTTTCAGTTAAAAAGCGTAGGTGAATCATTTCTTTGATTGAAGTCACGAGATGAGAATAGAAGGCTTTTGCTAAATGCGCTTGTTCTGGTCTGGTTAATAGCGTGTCAAATACCTGTTTTATATTGTCGGTAACCACGCGTCTGCGGTAGGGAATGCAGTGATAAATAAACGTGCCCATCAGGGAAACGGGCATGTTCTTGAGTTGTGTAATTAGACGCTCTCTCATAGGGATTTGATCACCAAGCAGGCGTTCATGCTGGCAAAACCGCGATTAATAACCAATGCGTAAGGTTTATTTTTATCAAGGTTTCGTGTTTCGCGTGTTGCGTCAAGCGTTGCACATTCAGGTGCCAAGGTGTCAAGATTAGCAATCCCCGGTGCGTATTTCGCACGTAATGCATAGGTTGCTAATACCGTATCCAAAACGCCAGACGCACATAGCGTATGCCCCATTGCCCATTTAAACGCGGTAACGGGTACCTGACGTTCACCAAAAACCGCACACACGGCCTGCGCTTCACTGACGTCAGATTTTTGATTGCCATTACCATGTGCGACTAACAACCCAACGTTGGCAGGATTCACGTGCTGATTCGCCAAGGTGCGTTCCATCAAGCCTGCCAACTGTGCACCATCAGCCTCAATGGAAAATAATCCGGAGGCTTCTGTTGCGGACATTCCACCGATTATTTCAGCATAACATGTAGCCCCGCGCGCCTGCGCACTGGCTTCACTTTCGACAACAAGGGACGCTGCACCTTCCGCCAGGATCGTGCCATCATGTGCCTTATCGAATGGTTTCAAGTGCTGCGCACTCACAACCCCTAGTTTGTCGTAATAAAATAGCGCTTGAGGTTCGGTGCCAACATCATAAGCCACCACGATGGCACGATTTGCCAAGCCTTGTTTAATCGTGTGATACGCTTCAATAATGGCCTGCATACCCCCCACGGCATGATTGGCTATGTTATGGTTTACCCCTTTAAAGCCATACGTAATGCCAGTATAGGCCAGGACGTTATTCGGCAGAATGCGTAACAACCAAGTCGGGTGCACTTCGTCAAACAACTGGTTAGCAAAGGCCTGCATGTCATCGCCGGTTTTAGCAATCAATGGCAAAAAATCATATTGCTGGTAATATTTATTACCAGGCGATCCAACAAATACGGCCGTTTCGTCATTAAATACAACGGTTGATTCAAGTGTGGCGCGGTAAGCTATCAATTGGCTGTGCTGAATTGCCTGCATGGCCGCGTTGATCCCCAACACATCCTGACGTGAGATTGATTTCAATAATTTACGATCAGGCAACATGTTGGCGGGCTGATAATGTTTCAATTCCCCGCCCAAACGGTGAGTCCATGAGGATAAGTCCGATTGCGTGATGTCTGCAATGCCACTTTCGCCTGCGAGTATGGCGGCCCAAGTTTCATCGGCTGTGGAACCTGATGCTGTTAATGCACTTAAGCCTGTTATAAAAACACGATTGGTATCAAGCATGATGTCGTCCTTCAAATTCAGGGTGTTTGAATAACAAACAACTATTAGAACCACCAAACCCAAATGAATTGGATAGCACCACGCCCAATGATTTTTCGCGTGGTCCTTCAATCACATAATCCAAATTACAATCTGGATCCGGCGTGGTTAAATTTGCAGTCATCGGCAGTTGTGCATGTTGAATGGCCAAAACAGAAATCACCGCTTCTAGTGCTCCGGCTGCCGCAATCAAATGCCCTGTTTGACCTTTTGTCGAACTGACAGGCACTTTATAGGCGCTCTCACCAAAGACAGCCTTGATGGCGTTGGTTTCACTCAGGTCATTCATTTTGGTCGATGTGCCGTGCGCATTAATGTAATCAACGTCAGTTGCCTTCACCCCCGCATCCCGCAATGCGCGTTCGATAGCCTGAATAGCGCCATCACCATTTGGATGTGAATCCGTAATACGATAGGAACTTAAACTATTGCCCTCTCCTGCCAATTCAGCGTAGATACGTGCGCCGCGTGCTTGCGCTTTTTCCCATTCTTCCAAAATTAAAAAGGCGGCACCCTCGCCTAACACAAAGCCATTGCGCGCGGCATCAAACGGGCGACTGGCTGTGTGGGGGGTATCATTGTAGGTTGATAATGCGCCAAGAAGACAAAAGCTGGATACACCCAAGGGGCTTATCATCGAATCAAATCCACCCGCCAGCATATAATCGGCATCGCCTCGACGGATCACATTCAAAGCCAAACCAAGGGCTTGTCCGCCTGAGGCGCAGGCCGTATGAACGGATGTGGCATAGCCTTCAATACCAAATTGTTGAATTAATAATGATAAGCCTGTGTTGGATGTGGTTTTACCAAAATCGGTCAATTGATAAAATTTAGCTGATTCTGCTTGCAAACGCGCCCAATCAACCACACCATCAGTAGCACAGGCACGCTGAAAACGTTGCAAGTATTCAAATTCAGCGGTCATCATGCCGCTGCCTGCAACCACGCCCCAACGGCTGGCGGTTTGCTTTGTTGGGACAATAGCTGCATCGGAAAAAGCCTGTAATGCTGCATCCAGTGCAAAATGCGTCAGCGACATCGCAAAGCGATTAGGTTTGGTTACTAGAGCGGCGGCGGGCGTGAAATTTTTGACTTCGGCCGCAATGCGCGCAGGAAAAGCACTGGCATCAAATTGCCTAATGTCGGCAATACCCGATTGGCCTGCCATCAGGTTAGTCCAGGTTGATTGAACATCATTGCCTAAGGGGGACACAACACCCAATCCTGTAATGGCCACTCGGCGTTTTGTAGTCAAAATTCATTACCTCTTGCGGTCATCACCATCTCTAAAACACACACGCGTTTGCCATCCACTTCACTGCGAAAGCTCAAAACCAGTTCATTGGCATCGTGAGATTTTACCGTGACAAAAGACGTCAGAACATCGCCTGGATGGACAAACACATTCATTTTTATTTTACGCAACGCCTGCACGTGATATGGCGTTGAAAATTGCGCTTGTGCTACAAATTCACGCGCTAAATTGATTTTACATTCGAGCAAGACCGTCATCGGCAGGACGGGTTTGTTTGGAAAATGATCCGCGAAATATGGCGCTGCTCGTGTAATCCGTTTTTCAGCACTCAATCGCACACCGGGTTCGCTGGTAAGAATGCTGTCGAATAACAGTGGTGTTATAACTGCTGTCATCCTTGGCGATAAATTTTCATCGCGTTGACTACGTGAGCAAACTAGACTATCGCCAGGACGATAAATTTCAGAAAATTGCCTGCGAACCACGTCTGAATCGATAAAATCACCCATAGGCAACAAAGGCCCCAGTGCACCCTCAATACTAAATACTATGTCATCATTCACGCGCGCAACACTGTGGTATTGCACTGCCGTGTCATCCAGTTCATCAATAAACGATTCGAGAAACAGCGTTTCGCCTACAAACGCTGACTGATGCAAGCGCGCACTGGATACCACACCGGCAACCGGTCGGCGCTGGAAATCATTACTCAACATAACATTCCAAGCCGCCAGTTGCCCCAGCGTTTCACCAATGAGCGAGGGCATGAAACATAACCTCCCTTGTTCATCCGGGCTGAGATAATTGGAATCCGGCGTGATATGCTTAATACCCCGAATTAGTGTGCCTGGCACCAGCTCAAGAATTCTGTCAACGAATAGAAAGCACATTAGGCCGTAACGTCTCGCACATTTTTTTCAGTCACTGCTGCAACAATCAATTTACAGAACGTTCCAACCGTAAACAACATCGGCGTCTCATTCACCTTCATGTTGGCTTTAAAATACTCATCAGGCACCTCACTCAAATAATTTTTCAATGCAACCATCCCGGCGGCAGTCAACACACCTCCTTTTTCAAATTCGGCTTCAGTCAACTCACCGCGCGCATTTTTTTCAAGCTGACCACGCGGAATTTTAATCGCAAATTCTTTTTCCAATTGGAAAACAAGATCAAGAAAATCAATGGATTCAGCACCCAAATCAACGATCAAACGGCTATTTAACGCGATCTCGTCTTCATCAATAACCAATACATCAGCAATAATTTCCCTGACCCTAGGATAAACGCTCTCTACATTCATGTTACACCCTTAACTTTAATCTATTTCAAAATACCGACGATTGTACCACAGATTTTGTTTATAATTCCATGCTGGCGTGAACTGATTTTTGGCGTCATTTTCGCGGTTGTGCCAAAAACTTATCGAGTGCATTGGCAAATTTCTGAATTTCCTTATGACCAAATTTCGCAGGCCCACCATGGATCATCCCCCCACCACGCAACGTCTCATTATGATTGCGTTGACTTAATAATTGTTTGATATTATTGGACGTGTACAACTCGCCGCGGGGATTTAGTGCGCAGCCTCCTTTTGTAACCACGTCATCCGCCAGCGGGATATCTGCCGTAATCACCAAATCACCGGCTAGCATATTATCCACGATATAGTTGTCGGCCACATCGAAGCCAGCACCCACCTGACATCGTTTGATGAAAATTGATGCGGGCGTATTCAGCGCATGATTAGAAACAACAACTAGCGTGGTTTGCATGCGAGTAGCTGTGCGAAACAAAATATCCTTAATCGGTTTTGGACAAGCATCACCATCCATCCAAATTTGCATACGCGCTAACCCACCACACTGTAACCTGCATCCACGAACAATGTATGCCCTTTTATCATGGCCGCTTCCGGCAAACACAACAAATAAACGGTATCAGCGACATCTTCAGGCATCAAAGGGCGTCCTGCAAGGGATGTTTCCTGAAATTCCGCGAGTAATTGCTCACGATTTGGAAAATGTTTTAACGCGTCCGTATCAACAACACCAGCTGAAACCGTATTGACACTGATACCAAATTCAGCCAGTTCAAGACTCAATGAACGAACCAAGGCTTCAAGTGCTGCTTTCGATGCACCAATAAACGCATAATTAGGAATGGCACGGTGTGCACCAAGACTAGATAATGCAACGACACGACCACCAAATGGCATCAGCGAACGGCCCTCACTGACCAAATGATTCAGCGCCAACGCGTTCGTTTCCATACACCAACGCCAGTGTTTGGTCGTCATTTTCAGAGCCGGTTTCAACACACCACTGGCCGCATTGCTTATCAAAAAATCAAGCTTGTCAAAATGCTCACGAAATTGCGAAAACATATCCTTGACTGATTGATAGTCCGCTACATTCGCCTGAAACGCCACCGCTCGACGCCCCAATGACTTGATTTCATCAAGCAGAATAGCGGCTTCATCGGAGCTATTATAGTAAACAATTGCCACATCACAGCCAGCACGAGCCAATTTTAATGCACACGCCTTGCCAATACCGCGCGCACCACCGGTAATTAATGCGACTTTATTTTCAAATATTAAATTCATTCGTTCAACCCAATAGCCTCAGCCATCGGCTGCGGGAAATTAAATAGTGCCTGAAATTACCGCGATTAGGCCAGTTTGTCAATTTCGCTGTTCTTTATGAGCAGGGCTGTCCCATTTAAATAGGGTTAAATTCATTGACAAATCCCATGCAGCAGCTATAGTAACATTACTACTCAACTGAATTAAGGTAAAAAAATGAACCATAATGAAGCCAGACAAGCATTGCTTAAACTTGATAGAGGACCTGATGAATCAATAAATACTGAACAAAACCGTGACGCGCTTGTAGCTGCCGGAAGGAATGCAGAACCTGTTCTTCGCTGCCTTAATAGCTTATACGTCGACAGAATAGATATTAACCAAGCTAACTTTGATGCCCTAATAACGCTAGTAACTACCGGAGTGCATGTAGAATTTGTGGCTTCAAGCCTTTTGGCATTGAGCGACGCAGGAATCCTTAACCAAGCCAACTTTAATACCCTACTAACTGTCGCCGTGGATGCAGAATTTGTGGCTAAAAGCCTTGGTACATTAAGGGACGAAGACGTTCTTAGCCTAGGCACTTTTAATGAAGTAGTAGTAGCGGCTGCTGATAAACCTCCCTATGCGCCATGAAAAGCGCTTAGGCCACGATTTTTCAATCAGCCTGTACGGGAGGAGAGGGGGCATTCAGGCAGATATTCTGTTCACCCAGAATATCTGCTTTATGAATTAAACCCTTGTTTCAAACACATGTTCTTTAGTATTATCTGCAGACCACCTTCCGCCATGAATTTTAATGAAAAAACCTTGGTTAATCGGCGTTTTACCTATTGCCGCCATTTACTTATTTCGCATGCTCGGTCTGTTCATGTTGATTCCAGTATTCAGTGTTGCGGCAACGCATCTGACGAACGCAACCCCAACCCTGATAGGCTTAGCACTAGGGAGTTATGGCTTGAGTCAGGGGCTGTTACAAATTCCCTTTGGGTTTCTATCTGATCGCTTTGGGCGAAAGCCAATGCTGACAATAGGCTTGCTGCTGTTTGCCATCGGCAGCTTGCTCGGCGCCTATACCGATTCTATCTATGGCATGATCTTGGCACGAACCCTTCAGGGTACTGGGGCGATTGGCAGTGTTTTAATGGCCTTGCTGGCTGATTTGACCCCCGATGAACACCGCACCAAAGCCATGGCCGTTATTGGGATAACCATTGGTGTATCATTCAGTCTAGCCATGGTCATCAGTCCCGCCATAACCCATCATGCGGGCCTTGCTGGTATTTTTTATCTAACTGCTTTTTTGGCCATCCTCGGACTCTTGCTATTGCATACCGTGATCCCAACCCCCAAAAAAGAGCCTTTTCACATTGATACAGAAGCCAAAGCCACACAATTCAAACACGTTTTTCAAAATCATCAGTTACAGCGCCTGAACGCCGGTATTTTTTTCCTGCATTTGATGCTGACCTCAACCTTCTTTGCCATTCCCTTCATGTTGCAGCAACAAATTGAACGGGGGCATTTAACGCAACAATGGCACTTCTATCTCCCGTTAATGTTGAGCGCATTTCTAGCGATGCTGCCTTTCATCATGTTTGCCGAAAGAAGGCAAAAAATTAAATCAGTATTTCTAGGATCAGTCGCTGTCATGGCCTTATCTCAATTCTGTCTGGCCTTTACGTCGGATAACTGGCTCAGTATCTGCGGTTTGATGTTCACCTTTTTTGTCGCATTCAACATCCTTGAAGCGAGCTTGCCGTCAATGATTTCAAGACAAGCCAGTGCACACTGCAAAGGTACTGCCATGGGTATTTACTCCAGTAGCCAGTTCCTAGGTATTTTTGCTGGCGGCGCGCTGTCTGGTATCATTTATCAATTTACCGGTAGTCAGGGCATCTTTATCGTTAACGGCATGGTTGCCATACTTTGGATGTTCATTGCCGCCAGCATGAAGCCTAACCTTTATCAGCTGACATTAATCATTCCCTACCACGAAACTCACCCCGACGAGCCAGGTCTTATACGCACACTAAGCAACCTTCCCGGTGTTCAGCATGTTTTGATTGCGCGCGAGGAGGGTGTTATTTATTTGCGCGTAGATAAAATGACCTATAAGAATGGCAGTGCTGATAAAATTGTCCCCAAGCCTTAGATTAGGTATACTCATGCTCTAACTTTCGCAACGGAGAAAAAAATGGCACGTGGAATTAACAAAGTAATATTGATTGGTAATGTCGGTGGGGACCCAGAAGTACGTAACATGCCAAATGGCAACGCGGTTGCCACCTTATCAATAGCCACCAGTGAGTCATGGAAGGACAAAGAAACCGGCAATAAGCAGGAACGAACGGAATGGCATCGCGTGGTTTGTTTCAACCGACTGGGCGAAATTGCGGCTGAATACATTCGCAAGGGCTCGAAACTCTATGTTGAAGGCAGCCTGCGCACGCGGAAATGGCAAGATCAACAAGGTCAGGATCGCTACACCACAGAAATTGTAGCCTCTGACATTCAAATGCTTGACAGCAAAAGCCAGATGTCAAATTATGGTGATTCGCAACCGATGTCGCAACAAGATTATCAAGGTAGCGCCACACCTTCTCGGCCTCAACCATCAAAAACTTCTCAAACAGCCGCCGTTGAAGCATTTGAAGAATTGGACGATGATATCCCGTTTTAAGGCTTTATCATTATCTTTATATTTTATTAAGACCCGCTTGTTAGCGGGTCTTTTTATTTTGGTAATGATTGCGTGTTTATGACCTGAATAGGTGAAAGCCATAAGCCATTAGAATGACTCCAATCACGGCGGCAATTATCGGAACAACATAATACCCCCATCCGGAATAGAACTTTTGGCTAAAATTCACCATGCACTCAGGAAAAGAAAGCCATAACACGGATTTAATTAGCACAACCCAAGCCACTATTGTGATCAGTACTTCAGGCTCAAAAACCCAGATATGGTGAACAAGAACTAAAATAATACCCAGAATGAGTCCAACAACACCCGTTACAACAATAGTAGGACTGCCCGTTTTCAGGTGAGTGAGCAATTCTTGGTAATAATTGGCACGAGCCACCATGATAATGGCAACAATAACCAAATAAAGACCTATAGCTTGCCCTAAAAATAGAGAATGCAATGATTCGTTCATGATAAAACTCCTTGTTATTTGTACTTATGATATAAAAGATTAGAAAATCCAGTCTAACCTAAAATGTATCTCACTTAAAATGTAGCACATTTTTTGGAATACACAAGCACTTCAACTAAAATTCAGTAATTCTGGGTGAACAGAACGTAGGGTGTTACAATTAACCTTTAATCAAAACATCCAATTCAATCACCAGTGTTGAAAAGTAATCATATGCCATATAAAAATTTCCCTTGTCACCCACATCAGAACCCCACGAATTACGCAGCGTGAAGAGTCCCTTGTGAGGATGGCCTTCATTGTCCACGGAAACAGCGTTATCATCATAACCTGTGATGACCATAGCATGACCGCCCCATTGGTCATATTCCATGAGAAATAATTCCTCAATTGCTCCAGTTAACACCCACGAATCATGCTTGGCATGAAACGTGCCATGAGCACCAACATTTTCCATAAAAGATGGAACAAGCGCGCCAATGAGCACTCGATTGCCATGATAGAGTGACATTTTGGTTTGATCCAGGATTTGATCCATGGGAATGTCTTTAGAGAACCATTTAACGATATCATAAATAGTCGACCAGTCATCCAAACCAGCTATATAACTTGGCGTGCTGATGGCATGAAAATCCTCTAGAGACATAGGACCCGCGGTATCCTCCTGATTGACTGGATAGTCAGTCAGGCCACCACAACCCTGAGTATGTTGATCTTGTTTAGAGACCAAGCCAAACTCGTCAATGCGTGATAACAAAGCTCGAAAGGATTGACCATCCCAACCACTGAAACCATAACCATTATCAGCCAACTGTTTTCCAAGATTCAAACTGCATAATTCGCTGTAGTAATCACCCTCGCCTCTCAACGCATCCATGGCAGCAGTCAAAGCAAACGTAGTACAAGTACCATGGATACCCTGATCTAGAACCGGCACAGCGTTCATCGCTAATTGCACAGAGGCAGGCAATGTTTTTGAGCCTGATGTGGTAACCATCGGGTGAGCCGCATTTTTCTGAATGACTTTTTTTATTTTGTCTGATAAATGAAGTTTCAGAAGGGTAACAGATTTAGGCCTGAGCGTAAGCAATTTGGACGATTTCGCTAATAGAGTAACTGAAGGTGTTCGTGCAATAACATGTGTGGTTATCCCATCATAGCTGATATCAGGTGCCCCAAAGGCCACGGAGGATACCAGAAGCATACTCATACAACTTAATTTAAATTTCATGATGAAGGGCCTAGTTTGATTAAAGAAAAAACATGTTAGCTTGTTGCTGTTTTATTGTCAAGCTGTTTGTTTTTTTTTCATAAATTGGCTCTGCATTAAGAATGTCGCGTTGAGCCCACACCTAGATCAACATTTAAACTCGATTCAGCAGTTTAAACAAAAGAGCCAACCATAATTACTGAGTTACGCAACAACCCCGACTAACACTAACTTCACTTTCTTCATCCACAACTGCTGCTGAGGGTTTGAATAAGCGATCGCGATATTGAGCAATACTAAGTGTTGATGTTGGTGCAATTGCTGTGTTATTTTCAACGGGTAGATGTCCATAACCTAGGCATTTTTGAGCAGTTATTTTCAGTTGCGCAATCGCCTCACCAGCCTCGGTCAGTGATTTACGGAGCTCCTCTGGCGTATAAAGATTAATTTGCGCACTCATAGTCGTTAAGTTTTCGTTCAATTGAGTCATTGCTTGATTTAAACTGCTAGCATTTGCAATTGGATCACTACCTGTTGTCTTAACAAAAGATTTTAACTGTTCAGTTACACAAACTAATACAGCCAACTCCTGGCTATCCGTAGAAATTTCATCTAGAAGTTGTTTTGCTTTATTTTGAAGATCCAGAAGAGTCTTGATTAAAACCCCCAATGCCGCAGTGCTCGCTAAAAATACAAATATCGAGCCGCCAATAAGATAAATTGAAGCTCCTTCAGTTACTAGACTGAGAAACGCTGCGTCAATGACTATAGCTAAGCTGCCGTACTCGGCAAGAACTGCACCAGCAATTCCCCAATTGGTCAACTGAATTTGCTCATTAACATCAGCCAAAGCACTCGTTAAATCAGACAACTTTCCTTCTGCGCCCGTATACTGTGCTTGTGCGGCTGGCTCTGCTGTACAGTAGTGATCGTAATCTCTATTAATCAATCCCGAGTAAATGATTAATTGTTCAATACCAATACTATTATCCGCCAGGTATTGACTCAACTCTTCCTGAAGAAGACTAATTCCTTGCTTAATCACAGCAAGATTCACGGCTTGAGTCAAATCATCGGAATGAGCCAAAAGAACAGGCAGAATATCCGTGAAACTATCACAGAACGCTGCAAGATTTGACTGCATCGACAAAAGCTCAGGATAATAAGTGCCTAGCCAGCTCAGTGCATTATTTCTTGCCGTCGTTTGATAAGCAGACAGGTCTATCCCCGTTATAGGAATGGTAATATTAGGCTGAAGCAATACTGTCTGTACATAAAGTTGCACTAGCAGTGTTGTTGAAAACAAACTATTTGAGGCGTTCGTTAAGTTACTCAAGGGCTGGCTCAACAAATCAGGTCTAGACGTAGTAGATGCAACAACGGATGTGCTAGATGACGTCATGTTAGTTAAAGCCACACTATTCGTGCTTGCTCTTACAGGTATTTTAGCTCCCATTGTGAGAAATTGATTAATTCTCCCATTCAAGCTCTTGCTGTTTGGTCGACCAGAAACGTCTGTCAGGCCAGCAAAAGATACCGATGCTCGTGGGCTAATTTTATTGATGGTTTGCATTGCCTCCTGCAAATATAGTAATGCCACTTCCAGTATCGGTCCTGCCCAGAGGATAGGTGCTGAGCCAGCAGTCTGAAGATTTTGTATCAAATTAGCAAATGTTGCTGTTAAACCTTCCACACCTTGCTCAAGGCTAGTGACGTAACTAACCATAGTGCTGATATTCGTTAACTGGGTTTGAATGGCTTGAGCTTGATTCTGTAAATTATTCAAACTGTGTTGTTCAGAATCAACGTGAGCACTTAACGACGAAATTTGCTGGCTATAGCCCTGTGCTTCAATGAGAAAGTTTCCTATACTTTCAATAAGCGGTTCAATAAGCGGTTCATTTGGTGGAAATGAATCAATTACGTGTTCACACATAGTAAGCTGATTCTGCTCATTGCATAGTTTATTCTCTACTGAAGATAAAGCCACCTGGTTTTGCTCAAGAGATGACTGGGCTGCTATGATGCTAGCTTGGGTAGCTGCCATTTGATTGGATAGAGTTTGTTGCGTTGCAAGTGAGGTTACACGCTGGGCATCTAGATCCTGTGTTATCTGGGTGCTCTGATTATGAAAAGGAGCAAGAATCAATTGAAACTGCTCCACAGCTGCGATCACTGTGGATGTTGAAGGATACGTAGGGTTATTAGGTGTAAGCAAACTAGCATAATAAGATAAGTTACGTTGCAAATAAGGCGCTTCAGTACGCATTCCATCTGCCAAATTTATCACCGCTTGATCAATCATTTTATTGATAGGGATACTGGAGGTCGCTACATTTGTATTGACGTTGGAAAGCAGGAGCGGTTTTGAAGTTGCAGAGGCCAATTTTAAGGATGATGGTGCCAGTGGCAATGTGGCGTTCGTTACACAATATTGAGCAGTCTTTTTAAGATCGGCAAATTGTCTTTGCATTGTGTTCAATTCTGCAATTAAGTATTCCCTAAGTTCCTCTGGATCCTGACTCGAAACCCGGTCACAATAACATGACAGACTTGCATAATAGGCAGATAGATTACTCCAATCTGTACTCATATTGGTTAGTGATTGGATTGCTGAAGTCGCTGTGGTGACAAGATTGCTAAAAACATCAACGACGATTTTTACTGCAGCGAAATAACTTCGATCATTTGCCAACGTGGCTAATAATTCTCTATATAAGTCTTGATCATTTTTAAGTTTTATTAATTCCACAGTTAAACCGGCTGTAGAGCCAAGTAGTACAGATGTGCCGGCAAAAACTAAAGGGGTCGAAAGGCCCAGTGTTACAATTTCAGCAAATGTGCTTATGTAAATCATCAGCCCTCCAACTATTTCGCCAAGCGTAGCCAGATTAGCATTCCTATTGTCATCAGCGATTAGTGAGCTCATTGTATTAATTTCCGATATTAGCGCGGCAAGTTCACCCGTAGGCTCATTGTACTGGACATTCGCTTCGGACTTAACAGACTGAAAGCTTGCATTATCGGATGCCACATTTCCATTAAACGTGATCAAAGCACGCATTGCGGCAGTAATGTTATCCCCTTTACCATCAACCAGTTGTTTTAACAACGCGATACCTTGTTTGAACCCGGCTACGTTAGTAGCAATATTCGCTTTCTGAGCTGGATCAGCAATGGCGTTGGCATACATAACCAGTGGATTGTAGAAACGATCAAATTGATCACATACATCGGCAATATCCGCTTGTGATTGTGCCAACTTAGGAAAGTAGTTGCTAGTCCAATCTGTGGCATGCCGTTTTGAAATAGTCTGAATACTAGGAATATTAATGGGCGTATTATGTAAAACAAGGTTTATAATGGGTTGGAGTTGAATTGTTGTGACATAGGTTTGAACAGTGACTGAGTCACTGTATAACGCATTGGAACTGCTGTTCATAGTCATATCTGTCACTGCGGCTGTCGATGTTGGATTCACAGGTGTAGCAAAACTCGTGCCTCCAACTGTTACAGCTGGCAATGGTTTATTCAAATAAATAGAAATTCTACTTCGTAATGCAACCTCTTTTTTTGGATCTGTAGAAGCGATTAAAACATGTATGGGGGTTTGATACGTAGGTATGGGCATAAAAATTCTCCCTGAATTTTAAGTGATGAATACGTGTGTAATATCCACACACCAGATCTAGCTATCAGATGGTGGTTAATACTTTTGACGATAGAACTATGTCATAAAATAAGACGCTGGCATAATAGGATGAAAAATTCTGGATGTCAACTGCGAGTATCTGGATTGCCCTCCCATAAAGCGTGAATCAGAACCAACCTATTGGTTTTATTTTCTCAAGGAGTAGCTGTGGTAGGGCCCTCAGCAATCACTTTAACATTAGAATCGCGGCCAATGACACCCGTGACGGATGGATTAGATAAAGTGCTAAAAAAAGAAATACCATCAACGTGCGCTCCCAGTGGAGCTTGTCCGCTAACACTAGTTTCTTCCAACGACTTAACAGAATCAAACGCTTGAGCTTGATATTTTGGCGCTTCATACCGAAAAAATAAGCTCATGCTTTTTGGTAGATCAGAAACGTTTGTTTCGGCAACCACAGATACCGAAGCTTGTGGGCTAATGTGATTGATGGCTTGCATTGCATCTTGCCAATTTAGTAATGCCCCTTCCAATATCGCGCCTGCCCAGGCGATAGGTGCCGAGCCAGCAGTCTGAAGAGTTTGTATCAAATTACTAAATGTTGCTGTTAAACCTTCCACACCTTGCTCAAGGCTAGTGACGTAACTAACCATAGTGTTGATGTTCGTTAACTGGGTTTGAATGGCTTGAGCCTGAAGGTGTAAATTATTCAAACTCTGTTGATCAGAATTAACGTGTGCTCTTAACGACGAAATCTGCTGGCTATAGCCTTGTGCTTCAATGATCAAGTTTCCTATAGTTTCAATAAGAGGGGCAATAAGCGGTCCAATTGGTAGAAATGGATTGATTACTTGTTCAACCAAATTAAGATGATTCTGCTCATTGCATAGTTTATTCTCTACTGAGGATAAAGCCGCCTGGTTTTGCTCAAGAGATGACTGGGCTGCTATGATTCTAGCTTTGGTAGCTGCCATTTGATTGGTTAGGGTTTGTTGCGTTGCAAGTGAGGTTACACGCTGGGCATCTAGATCCTGTGTTATCTGGGAGCTCTGATTTTGAAAAGGAGTAAGAATCAATTGAAACTGCTCCACAGCTGCGATCACTGTAGATGTTGAAGGATAAGAAGGTTGATTAGGTGTAAGCAAACTAGCATAATAAGATAAGCTACGTTGTAAATCAGGCGCTTCAGTACGCATTCCATCTGCCAAATTTATCACCTCTTGATCTATCATTTTATTGATAGGGATACTGGAGGTCGCTACATTTGCAGTGACGTTAGAAAGCAGGAGCGGTTTTGAATTTGCAGAAGCCAATTTTAAGGATGCGGAAAGCAATGATGGTGCCAGTGGCAATGTGGCGTTCGTTTGACAATACTGAGCAGCATTTTTAAGATCGGCAAAATTTGCTTTCATTTTGTTCAATTCTGCAATTAAGTATTCGCCAAGGGCTACTGGATCCTGACTCGCAACCAAGTCACAACACTTTGAAAGAGTTGTATAATAGGCAGATAGATTACTCCAATGTGTACTCATATTGTTGAGTGATCCGATTGCTGAATGCGCTGTGCTGACAAGATTGCTAAAAACATTAATGACGGTTTTTACTGCCGCTAAATTAATTTGATCCCTTGCCAACGTTTCTACTAATTGTCGATTTGAGGCTTGATCATTTAGAAGTTCTGTAATTGCCACAGCCATACCGGCTGTAGAGCCCAATACTTCAGATATGCCCGCGTAAACTAAAAAGGTGGAAAAGCCGAGTGTTTCTATTTCAAGCAATATGCCTACTGCAATCGTCAGGCCGCCAACCACTTCGCCAACTGCAGCCAGTCCAATATACATTAGATCATCACCGATTTTAGAGGTCAATGTATCAATTTCAGATTGTAGATCGGCAAGTACACCCGAAGTGCCATTGTACTGGCTATTCGCTGCGGACATAACAGACTGAAAGCTTGCATTATCGGATACCACTTTTTCATTAAAACCGGTCAAAGCACGCATTGCGGCAGTAATGTTAACTCCTTTTCCATCAACATGTTGTTGTAATAACAAGATACCTTGTTTGAAGTTGTCTACGTTGTGAGCAATTTCGTTGGCATACGTAACCAGTGGATTGTAGAAACCATCAAATTGATCACATACGTCGGCAATATCCGCTTGTGATTGTGCCAACTTAGGAAAGTAGTTGCTAGTCCAATCCGTGGCATGCTGTTTTGAAATAGTCTGAATAGTAGGAATATCAATGGACGTATTATCTAAAGCAAGGTTTATAATGGCTTGCTGTTGAATTGTTGTGACATAGGTTTGAACAATGAGCGATTCGCTGTATAACGCACTGGAACTGATTTTCATATCTGTCACGGCGGTTGTCGATGGTGGATTCCAAGTTGTAGCTGACAACACTTCAGATTTTTGAAGCGCTAGGTTAGGCGTGTATGCTGGCAATGGTTTATTCAAATAAACAGACATTCTACTGCGTAATGCAACCTCTTTTTTTGGATCTGCAGAAGCGATTAAAACATGCATGGGTGTTTGATACGTAGGTATGGGCATAAAAATTCTCCCTGAATTTTAAGTGATGAATACGTGTGTAATAACCACACACCAGATCTAGCTATCAGATGGTGATTGATACTTTTGACGATAGAACCATGTCATAAAAACAAGACGCTGGCATAGTAGGATGAAAAATTCTGGATGTCAACTGCGGGTTGCCCTGCGTAGATATTCTGGGTGAACAGAATATCTGTGACCTGCGGTCAGCCCTGGTCCTGCGGTTACTATTAACTTACCTTGACAGCACTTAATTTAGCATCTAATATAGTACTGTCATAAGGTGAAAAAAGGATCGTACCATGAATATTTTACCGGCGAACGAAATAAAAAAACATGGTGTCACTATTATCGAGAAACAATTAAAATATGGACCCGTTCATGTACTTAAACATAATCGTCCCCTATTTGTTGTTTTGTCCGAAAAAGACTACCAATTATTGTCTATAAATACTAAAACATCCGGATTATTTTTCATGCTGGAAAAGCCTGTGACAGGAAACCGCACCAGAAATGAAATTGATCAACAACTTAATCATGAACGCGATGCTTGGGAGTAGCTTTTTATGAGAGTATTCCTAGACGCCTGTATTATCATTTATTGGGTGGAGGCAGCTCATCCATTTTACAAAACATTAACATCCACACTTCAAACGGTTGCAGAGCAGCATCCAGACCACACATTAACCGTTTCGCGACTCAGTCTCTTGGAATGTCTAGTCAAACCCTTGCGGGACAAGGATAAAGCCATTTTAACCGTGTACCAACAATTTTTTGAATCGCCAAAATTATCAATAATAGAAATTGATCATAAGGTTATTGACATCGCAACACAATTGCGAGCAGATCATACAATTCGCACACCCGATGCAATCCAAGCTGCCTGTTGTTTATCAACAAATGATCAGCATTTATTTTTAACAAATGACAAAAAATTGAGTCGAATTAGCAACCTAAATGTCCTTCAACTGTGAGTGAAGCAAATGGGCCAGATATTCTGGGTGAACAAAGCGTAGGGTGGGCAAAGGGCCACAGGCCTGTGCCCACCAGAACAGGGCTGCCAGGAGGGTCTTCCTCTCGCGATTTCGACCCCAGAGAATTTACGAGTATAAACGCCATTATATACATATACAAACGGATTTTCCCCGCTTACTAAATTATGCCGCTTTCATTCCCGACTGATTAAAAGTAACAAGTTTTTTAATTTTAGAAAGCTGATTTTTTATTGCGTTCTTCTTTTCTTCTAAATCATAATCAGCCTGTAAGCCAAGCCAAAATCCTTCAGATGTTCCCAATGCCATGGATAGTCTCAGATCTGTATCAGCAGTGACGGCTCTTTTTCCATGTACAATCTCATTAATTCTTCGCGGAGAAACATCGATATCTCTAGCTAATTTATTTTGACTAATCTCCATAGGCAAAATAAACTCTTCAAAAAGTATTTCGCCTGGGTGAATATTTTTTAATTTTATCGCCATCATGTTCTCCTAGTGATAATCCACAATTTCAACATTTGACACGATTCCATCTTGCCACTCAAAGCAAATGCGCCACTTTTTGTTGATCCTGATACTATACTGTCCTACCCGATTGCCTAATAATTTTTCAAGACGATTATTTGGAGGAATGCGTAAATCATCTAATGTCTTCGCATTATTTAACATCCTTAATTTTTCTCTGACCCCATTGGTCGTAACCCCCTCACCCTCGAGCTTAGGGGAGAATCAGACAGATCTGACTCTTCAACTGAATGAGCAGTCCTAAACCTATCGCCATCAATATACCATCCTACAGCTTCCACTAAAACCTTAGTGATTCTATTCTCAAGGAATCTTTTAAACTGCTCTACCACCCTGTTCTCTGTATCGGTTTTAACATACCTTTGGTCTGCTGGGAGATTACTCTGGTTAGTAACACTATCTTCTATCTTAAACGCAGGGATAATAAGCTTTAAATGATTGATGTATTCTTGAATCATCTCAGCAAGAAATGGGTCCTCTGTAGTCACATTCACCTCGCAGCCGCGAGCTAGGATGCTGTCAACCATGTTCATCACCGTCAGGATTATGCGCAGCTTTTCTTCCTCTGGCTTGCCATTGTCTTCGTCAAATTTCTTCAAGCCATCTCTTGTTAATATGGCTTGCGGTATATTACCTGTACAATTCAATGAGTATTCGTGACCTGCGGGTGCGGTGACTTTCAATGATCCTGCCTTGAACTCCTCCAGCATCTGCTGGGTGAAATTCACACACTGCTCATCGGTAAGGTTAATGGCTGCGATGATCTCGCCATCATCACCAAATAAATTAGTGACCTTGTGGCCAGCTTTGTAGGCATAAAGACGCTGGGTTGCTTCGCTTGGAGGGGCTTCAGCTCCATCCTGGTATTCTTTTGGGTCATGATATATGGAAGAATCATCACCATCCTCTTCTCCGATCGGCCTGAGGTTATCGGGGAGGGGAGGGAGGTTGCTGGAGATTTGTGTATACGACTCACCAGATTGCATCGGGTGTCTTATATCCATCTCGTCCACATGATCTTGGTTTTCATCTGTAACTGATGCATGCTGCCCTCCAAATCGAGACCTGACTGAATCTACTCCGGCAGTAAAGGTACTTGAGACTCCAGCTGCTACGTATTTAGTGGCACCTACGGCTAAGCCTGCTCCGGCATTAAAGAAAGCTCCTAAAGTGCTGCCCCAACCTGCTAATTTGTGGGAGGCTCCAACGGCGGTGTCGACAGGTAATACTACTATTTTTTGATTAGCGCTGTGTAAAGTATCTATCAATAGACTCGACTGTCTTCTATTAGAACCTATCGCATCAGCATGTACTTGGTTCGCGGGTGCAGGCGAGGCGCCGGAAACTACAATTAGGGGAGTGTGTTCCCTGCTATTCTCCAGACCAGATGCAGATGTAGCACCACTAAGTTCCGTATTGGTGGCTGCACCTCCACTCGTACTAAGTTGAGCTCCATATTCTTTGCCACTTCCGCCGCTGACACTGATAACTGCGGCTTTTTGATCTGCCGCGGCTTTTCGCGGATCATCAGGCATTTCTGTGTTCTGAGAACTAACACCGCCGCCTACTCTAGGTGATGGTGTTCTGCTAGCCTGGTGGAATGGAGGTATAAAAACCTTGGGAGCTACAATGGATTGTTCTAGGATGGCTACAATCTTAGCGACGGCTGGATCACCCGTAGGCTTACGACCTATAGGGGCAGACAAATACTCTGTGATGCTCTTTTCATATTCAATCTCAGGAGTAGGAATTGTATCAATAATACATTTAGTTTCTTCAGTTATTGATTTGCCTAGTAATTTCAGTGCCTGTATTTTAGGTACATACATACTATTAGTAATGTACCGCTCAATTTGAACACCTGCTAGCATCAACTCTCCCGCAGCCTTAGTCATGTCTTCCCTACCTTGTACATGACTATACATAAGTTGTACATGTGTTTTTAGTAAATCAAGACCAACAGCAGAGCTATTGGCATCACCACCCAATAGTGGTAATAAGGGGGTTAATTGGGTATTTTCTTCATCTTCATAAGATGTAGCATTCTGTACGTCTGCGACTCGTTCCCAATGACCAGCAACGTCTATTCTGCCTTGGTGATGAATAGAAATTGTTCTAACGGGTACATCTACAGTGAGCACGTTAGGACTCTGGCCTAATTTGTTGTAGGTTAGTGCTAGCCCCAAAGGATGCGCTGTAAATTTGAACAAATGATCGGGACTTAGACTGTCGTAACGTCCAGTATCTTTATTAATTTCAGTAGTTAATTTGATATATTGATCCGAGGTAATAGGTTTCCCGTCAGAATATGCGGCCGCTGCGATATCTATGAAAGTTTCATTATCTGATGCTTGCATCGTTTCTTTGGACAAACTCCGTAAAACTGGTCCTAAAACCAATTGAACGTCAAAAGGATTATAATTTTGTAAAATACCTGAAAAATCTTTCCATGAAATATTCTCCAAATTATAATAATGAGAAAAATGCTCTTTTAAAGAGTTGTACCCAGCGGTATGCCCATTCTCGTGAGCCTCGTCCTCAGCATATTTTTCTATTTCTTCTTTTAATTCCGGAGTTAGTACATAAAATGGACAATTATTTAATATTGTTGATATTTTAGGCTGGCGCGCTGTCTGTGGTCCAGATTTGGCATCTGGCACTACTTGCCGTTGTTGACCTGTTATTTCGGGAACGCCACCACCGCCAGCAGCACGCGGTTTATGATCGATTCTCGAGCTGGCGGCAGCTCCACCAACCTCAGCTGGCACCGACTTCTCTGAAATCAGTTTGAAACAATTACTATCCGGAACACCAGGTGTATACTTAGGACTGTTTATCTGTACCTCAGCACATTTTTGACATTCCATAATTGTTCCTGCAGCAGCACGAAAGAAACCAACAAAATTTGCAGCATCTATAATTCTTTTTTTGCTTGCTTCTTGGATTGTAATTTGATATTCACCTGAACTCATACCCCATATTGCCGTAGAGTCAGAAGTCCCTTGTAATTCCACCTGGGCTTCGGGAATAAGGGTGCCATCCTTGTCCGTTATCATCTTTTGATTCGTTTCAGTTGTATACAGGTACCAACCTTTTTCATTTTTGAATGCTAGGAGTTGATAATGACCAGAACCGTCATTTGTCCCAGTGCGTACAAAGTAGGATTTTTGCCTATCTAGAGAATTAAGGTTTTCCTGAAGCGCGCTTTCTTCTTTGGAGGCAACTGATAAATCCTTATGCAAACCGTCCGGGTTTAATGCCGGGTTTATATCAATTTGATAATCATTTGACCCCAACGCGTTAGACAACTTTATATTTATTCCTAAAACGATTTTATAGGCTGCAATAATGGTGTCTTCAGTACAATCGTTATTTTTTGGCATGATCGTGTCTCCAAGTGTCAGTTTAGTATCAGTGGATAGAGGTACCGTTTGGTGAGCCGAAGGTGAAGGTGCAGCAGTAGCTGTCACAAGTTCCGAATCCTTTGCAAATATAGAAACTTCAAGGCTTGCAGTTGGTTTTGCTGCCTGAACTTCCGCTTTTTTTATCGTAGATGTTAATTTATCCGAGCGCTGCTTAGCGATATATGATTCAAAGACTTTTGTCTGCTGCTTAACATCCGCCCTCATAGTTTTATGAGTACTACTCAAAGCAGTTTCCATGAGAACAACTAGTTTTTGGGCATTTTCTCCGTCCTTGCCGTCTGTTAAAGGACGCTCTGCAAGGATTAGCTTAAGCAATCCAATCCGGCTAACCAGGAAGTCTATAATTGCTGGATTGACATTAGTAAAATTTGTTTTTATCACTGATGAATTATCCTCAAATTCACTTTCCTTAAATAATTCACGCCAACCTGGGGCTTCCAGTTCTGCGATGTTCTCTAATGCAGAACTACCTTTAAATTTTGTCATGCTATTCCCCTCAGCATCAGAAGACTACATCCCATACTTATAGGTATAGCATTGGATTGTTAAATGTCAAGGTGGAACGAAAAAAAACAGATATTCTGGGTGAACAGAACGTAGGGTGGGCAAAGGGCCACAGGCCTGTGCCCACCAGAACAGGGCATGGTGGGCACGTCGCTACCCGCTCCTTTGTCCACCCTACCTCAATATTCTGCGAAACTAATTTTATTCAACAGGCATTTTGGCCTTTAAAATAGCGGGTTATAACGTTCACCCAGAACTGCTGTGCATGCGGCCTCGATGATGCGGACACTGTGGCAGTAATGAGGATAAAATTTCTCAAATTTTAAATGATACCACTAGAGTCACTGCCATCATTCAGGAAGGGATTAAAAAAGCCTTGTTGAAACACAAGCAAGCAGGAAATGCTGTTTGCGAAAGCAAAAAAGGCAAAGTCATTTGGATATCACCTGAAAAAATTCCTAGCTAACGTCGTCAAACAATACGGCTGGGGTTACGTCTTTTGAAAAAAGAGGACATAGATTAGGAACGTGGCCGGAATAACGTCCTAACGCCATGGTCTACCCATGGGCTGAAGGTATACAGTATTATTTTGTATGTTAACGGCTCCCTAAGCACCCTGCGATCGCAGTCCCAAAGACTGCCAGCGATTTTCATGATCAATACGCAACAACAATGCGATCACCATGCAATTCACAACCAAGCTCGCGCCGCCGTAGCTGAGCAACGGTAGTGTCAGGCCCTTAGTCGGCAACAGACCTGAATTTACACCCATATTAATAGCCGCTTGCAAGCCTAACCAAAACGTTATGCCGTAGGCAGTATACGCCGCAAATAAACGTCCCTGTACAAAGGCCGTAAAGCCTATCACAAAACCACGCCATACCAGCAGACTGTATAAAGTCAGAACCAACAAAATACCAATCAACCCTAACTCCTCTGCCAACACAGCAAACAAAAAGTCAGTGTGTGCTTCGGGCAAATACAGTAATTTTTGAACACCATCACCCAGCCCTACACCAAACCAGCCACCACGTCCGAATGCAATCAGTGACTGCGTTAATTGATAACCACTATTGAATTGATCAGCCCATGGATTGAGAAAAGCAGTCAGGCGTGCCATCCGATAAGGCGATGACACCGCAAGGAATGATAAACTGATACCCACCATGATCATAAGCCCAAGGTAATAGCGCAGCTTGACCCCAGTAAGAAACAACATCGCCATCACCGTACCGGTAATCACAACCGCGGCACCAAAATCAGGCTCCATCAGCAATAAAAATACAAAACAAGCCAAAATAATCATTGGCTTTATAAAGGTTGAAATATTTTGTCGAATTGTTTTTTGCTGACGCACCAGATAGCCGGCCAGATATAAAATCATGCCGACTTTAGCAAGCTCGGACACTTGAATACCAATCGGACCTATAGAAACCCAGCGTCGGCTACCATTTACAACCCGCCCAATGCCAGGTATCAACACCGCCACCAACAACAGCATGCACACAAGCATCAGAGGCATACTGCATTTTTCCAACGTGCTGCTATCGACGCGCATAACCACGATCGCAACTATGAATCCAACAAATAGATAACAAGCCTGACGAATCAAAAAGTGAAATGGTTGATGAAAATATTTGGTTGACACCATCACGGAACTGGAGGCAACCATCATGAGTCCAATAATAAGCAAGCCAATCACGGCCACCAGCAGCCACTTGTCATAAAGAGACAAAGGTATTTGAGCGCTTTTCCCATGATGGTGATTATGCAACGCGCTCACAGGGCGTATACCGCCGATGTAAACACCTCACCGCGATGGTTAAAATCACGGAACATATCCAAGCTCGCACAGGCAGGCGACAATAAAACAACATCACCTAGCCTAGCCTCAGACCTGGCAAGATTGACGGCTTCCTCTAGCGATGGTGCACGCAACACATGCACTGAATCGGCCAGAGCCTGCGCAATCTTGCTAGCGTCCTCACCAATTAAAACCATTGAGCGCCCATACTCTGCCATTGGGGCACGTAATTCACTAAAATCGGCGCCCTTCCCTTGGCCTCCTGCGATTAATACTATTTTACCCTGCATGGAACCTCCTATTCCTAAAATTGCAGATATAGTTGCGCCAATATTGGTGCCTTTTGAATCGTTAATCCAGTCTACCCCATCAAGCGTTCTGACCCATTGAATCCGGTGATTGAGACCAGTAAAGCATTGTAATACATCAATCATGTGGGGAAAAGTTATCCCGGCGGCACTCGCCAGTGCGCACGCCGCAAGGGCGTTTGCCCAATTGTGACGGCCTTTAATGCGTAACGCATCAACGGGCATGAGCTTTTCCGTGCCATAGGCGAGGTAGTTGATCTGGTTTTCGGTAATTAATCCCCAATCGTCTTTATCAGGAGTGTTCAAACCAAAGCTGCTTGTGTGTGCTCTCGTCGCCAAATCATTCATCACGGGCAACGTGAGCCTATCTTCACGGTTATATAATAACAATCTGGCCTGATGGTACACGCGCTGTTTTGCTTGCCTGTAGGCCACTAAACTATGATGCCGATCAAGATGATCTGGCGTTACATTTAAAATAGTCGCCGCAAGGGGTGCGAGTGATTGGGTTAAATCCAATTGAAAACTGGATAACTCCAAAACCCAAAGATCATAGTGCACGCCATCATCAAGCAAATCTAGCACAGGCGCGCCAATGTTTCCGGCTACCGCAACGGATAAACCCGCAGCCTTCACCATTTCTCCAACCAACGTGGTGACAGTTGATTTCCCGTTCGTACCCGTAATGGCAATAACGGGTGCCTGAACTTCACGTGCCAGACATTCAATATCACCAAAAATGGGGATATTCATGGTGCTGGCTTTCTGCATGACGGGATGATCAAGTGCTACGCCCGGGCTACTGATAATACCGATTAGCTGCTGATATAATTCGACGGGAAGATTGCCAAAATAAACATCCACGCTTGGAAACTCAGCCTTAAACTCCGTCAAACCAGCCGGTGATGCTCGTGTATCAAAGACAGCGAAGGGCTTGTTTCGCCGCCGCAAGTAACGCGCGATAGAGTGCCCTGTTTTACCCAGACCTGCGATTAAATAAAGCGATGGTTGCATGGTTATACCGTCCCTAACGAAGCTTGAGCGTCGCCAAACCACATAAAACAAAAATAATGGTAATGATCCAGAACCGCACAATCACTTTCGGTTCAGACCATCCTTTTAATTCAAAATGATGGTGCAATGGCGCCATGAGAAACAAACGTTTGCCACCAGAATATTTAAAATAACCCACTTGTAAAATCACGGATACAGTTTCAATCACAAACAAACCACCCATAATTAATAACACCAGCTCCTGTCGCACGACAACGGCCACCATACCTAAGGCCGCCCCCAGTGCTAGCGAACCCACATCACCCATAAAAATTTGAGCGGGGTAACTATTGAACCAAAGAAAACCAAGACCGGCACCCAGAATGGAGGCGCAAAAAATAGTTAATTCACCGGTGTTGGGAACAAATGGAATCGACAAATAATGCGCATAGACAACATTGCTCGATACATACGTAAACACACCCAAGGCCGCGGCGACCATGGAAATCGGCATGATTGCCAAGCCATCAAGGCCATCGGTCAGATTCACCGCATTGCTGCTGCCCACAATCACAAAATAAGCCAGAATCGGGAAGAATGCACCGAAACTAATCAGGCATGTTTTGCAAAATGGAATCGTGAGCTGTGTGTGAATTGGTATACTGGAATTGCTATAAAGATAAAGCACGGCAATAATTGCAATAACGGACTGCCAGAATAACTTCCAACGTGCCGGCAGCCCTTTGCTGTTTTTCAACACCAGTTTACGGTAATCATCCACCCAGCCAACAAGACCAAAACTAATGCTGACCAACATGACCAGCCACAAATCCGGCTGACGCAAATCTCCCCAGAGCAAGCAACTGACCGTTACTGCCAATAAAATCAACACGCCACCCATGGTTGGTGTACCCGTCTTTGACAAATGACTCTTAGGGCCGTCATCACGAACCATTTGCCCAATTTGCAAATTGCGTAACCATCGAATCATCAGTGGACCACAAAAAAGCCCTACCATCAATGCGGTCAGAGCGGCTAGAATTGAACGAAAAGTCAAATACTGGAATACCCGAAAACCATGGTGTTGGGCTTGTAATAATTGTGTTAGCCAGTAAAGCATACTTGTTCTACCTGTAGTTGTTCCGTAACTCCCCACGTAAGGAGTGATTTTAAAAAAAGGCAAAGCATAGCACATCTATATTATATTAGCGATCGCACAATATTTTCCATCGCACTCGAACGCGATCCTTTCACCAACACGGTGGTCTGCGAATCCAGTTTTTTTTAGTAATTCATGCACCAGTGTCGCCTGATCAGGATAATGTTCGCCACCCGCACCAAACGCTTTTGTCGTGGATTCACTCTGTATACCACATGTCATGAGGCGCTCAATGCCGTGATCACGCGCCGCCACACCGACGTCTTGATGGTGTTGTTCGCTCAATGCGCCCAGTTCACCCATGTCTCCAAACACAAAAATACGCTGCCCTTGTCGGCGTGCCAACACATCGAGCGCCGTTAACACAGAGCGTAAATTCGCATTATAGGTATCATCAATGATCAGTGCATTGTTTTTTCCCGGCAGGAAGGTCATGCGTCCAGCCACACCTGAAAATCCAGTTAAGCCGGCCACAATAGCCGACAGTTCAATGCCAAGCGCATGCGTGCACGCCGCTGCGGCCAATGCATTGCTCACGTTATGAGCGCCGGGAACGGCTAACTGAATGAGGGCTTCCCCTTGTGGTAGAACCAGCAGAAATTGCGCACAACCCTCTGCGTTATATATCACGTTACGTGCATGGACGGCCGCTGCATGCATCGCTGAAAACCGCAGGGTTTTTTTATTCACGATCAACGGATCCCAAAAGTGAGCATAGGCATCGTCATCATTGACAACGGCCGTTCCACCCGCAGCGAGCCCCTGATGTATTTCACCCTTGGCACGTCCAACACCATCAATTGAACCAAACCCTTCAATGTGTGCCGGTGCAATATTATTAATAAGCGTGACTTGAGGTTGCACCACCGCTACCGTGTGTGCAATTTCGCCGCTGTGGCTCGCGCCCAGCTCAAACACAGCATAACGATGTGCCGGTTGCAATTGCAAGGCACTCAACGGCACACCAATATGATTGTTCAAATTACCTGGTGTTGCGAAGCTCGGTTTTGGCAAAATAGAGGCGATCATATCCTTGACCGTTGTTTTGCCATTGCTACCGGTCAGCGCAATCACGGCACAGCTCAATTGACGGCGATGGTGCGCCGCAATAGTAGCCAGGGCTTGCAAGGTGTCAGGCACGATTAACTGTGGTATGGCAACATCTGCTGAAATACTATCTGCTACGATAGCCGCCGCACCGCGTGCTACTGCATCATGAATGAATTGATGGCCATCAAAGTGCGCACCACGAATGGCCACAAACAACTGCCTAGCCTTGACCTTGCGACTATCGGTGCAAATGCCTGATATAATGGCATCGTTTGTACACGTGAGATTCAACAGTGTAGCGATTTCAAACAAGGTCATATTGGTTATCTCTTAAGCCAATTCTTCATAAACATCAACGATATTCAATTGTTGATAATAACGTTGCAGACTTACGTCAGAGAGGGGTCGTCTCTGGCCGTCCAGCAAGTGAGCATCCAATCCTTCACTGAGCTGCCTTGCTGTATCAAGCATGATCGCAAAACGTTCCGCATCAATCGTTGAGTTACCAGAAGGCTGCATAAACATACACAGACCACGCACACTGAATGCACCAATATTTTGCAAGTCAAATACACCGCTCGCCGTTGCAGCCGCCAAACTACACAGCACGGGTCCTTGACCATTTGGGTGTTGATGGCGATGAAATATCTGCCCTTCGCCAAACCGTAATCCGGCCGCAAGTAAGGTC
>JBCKWE010000002.1:0-75589 GCA_038923045.1 Legionellaceae bacterium | reverse complement strand
GAGTGTTAAGAGACTGTAGGATTGTCGTCATCCCGCTATTTCTCCTGACGCGCATACGATCCATCCCAGTCAGCTGGCGGAGGATTCTGCTCAAAATCTGTAATGCGCTCCAAGAGCAATTTATAAATAAGCGCATCAGGGTATTTATCAGCAAGAGACTTAAACAACGTACGTACCAAGGCCCAATCCATCATAAAATAAGCTGTCATAGCCTTTTCGTGTGTCTCAATATCCTGTAACAACGCAGGCGTGGCTTCTGTCATCCGGCAAACAACTTCGTAAACAAGCTCAGCGTGGTGTTTGCCTTTAACTTTCACTTTGTCGAGCAGGCGGAATACATATTGGGTTTGGCCTGCTCGGGTTTCATTGCCCACAATCAGCTTAACGCCGTAATATTTTGTTGCACTTTCCAGTCGCGAGCCCAAATTGACCGAATCACCTAGGACAGTATATGAACGTCGAAACGTCGATCCCATATCGCCCACGTTCATTTGTCCGGTATTGATACCAATGCCAATGTTTACCTCGGGAAGGCCCGATGCCCTAAAACCGGCTTTTAATTCCTCGGATTTAGCTATCATATCAAGGGCTGCATCAATGGCTGCCTCGCGTTGTTGAACGTTTTTTATCGGAGCGCCCCAAAAGGCCATGATCATATCGCCGACGTATTTATCTATTGTTCCGCCGTGATTAAAGATAATTTCCGTCATGGGGGTAAAGTATCCATTTAATAATTTTTTTATATCTGTCGCGGCTAGTCCCTCCGAGATGGTGGTGAAATGACGTATATCAGCAAATAAAACTGTTAACTCAAGACTGTTACCCTCAAGGCTGTATTCATCCGGATTATCGACCAGTAATTTCACATGATCGGCCGCCACATATTGGCTGAATACATCCTGCAAAAACTTTTTCTTTCGACTTTCAAATAAAAACCCATAGGCCATATTAGTTATTACCAGCATGATAGTCATCACCACAGGAACCGAGAAGGAGAGCACAATACCCCATGCAATCCAAAGGGAGATATTGGCCGCCAGTAATAAAATGAGTACGGACAATGCTAGTAAAATGGATAAAGCTGGGCTTAATGAAGGCAATAGCAGGGTGAGCAGAATACCCAGGATCAACGTCAATCCAAACGTAATCACCTTGGATCCAAAAATGAGATGCGGAAAATGATTATCCAAAATCCCAGCCAAAACATTGGCATGAATTTCAATGTTTGGCATTGCATCATCAACGGATGTACTGCTAAAACTGCTAAATCCTGCGGCCGATGTACCTATGAATACAATCGCTTGTTTTAATTCATCAGGTTTTAATCGATTCTGTAATATGTCTGTTGCAGAATAAGATTTGAATGAATGCGCTTTTCCTTGAAAAGGGATGAATACCCGCCCGGCTTCATCAGTTGGAATGTTTCGCGTCCCCAGACGAATGGATTTAAGGTATTTTTTACCGCGTATATCGACCATGTTTAGTTGAGTCGGAGCGGTTGTTAAAAGAATCTCGGCAACAGCAAGCGGTAATGAGCGGTATACCCTATTCTGATAACGAAGCACAAGTGGTGTTCGTCGAATGACGCCATCCTCGTCCGTTAGAATGGATATAAACCCATTGTGTTCTGAAACGCTCTGTAGTGCCGCAAAGTTCGTGATATACCCCGGCATGTTCATTATTGACACTTTATGTAAATCTTGCAGGTTAAATATGGCAAGGGGCTTGGGCAAAATCCCTTGCCTGTAATCTGTCCGGAATAACAGAAAAGGCAGTACAATGTCTTGTTTATCCTGGATTTGCTGCATTAATCGGGCATCAGTATCAAACGCGGGCTCCAGTTTATCCAGCGCATGGATGAGCTTCGAATTATCAGCGCGGGTTTTCAACAATGCATGCTTAACAATCGATATGATGTTTTTTTCTGCCGTAGCAAATATGATATCTGATGCAATAACCAAAGCACCTTGTGCACGAAGCCTAGAAATTAAAGTCGCGATTTTGTAATAAGACCATGGCCATTGCCCTTCCTGCTGAATACTTTTATCGTCAATAACCACCATGACAATGGGATAAGATGTACTGTGTCTGACATGGAGGGTTGCCTGTTGTCTGATGTCATAAACCAAAAAATCAATTCCTTTAAAAAAATTGTGAATGAGGTCTGATGAGGTGCCTAGTGTTTTCGGTGCAAGTAGCACCCATAAGGCAAAAATCACCCATAAAGCCGATAACAGGAATGGGATGATTTTTTTTAGTCTGATTTTTTTGCGCATTTTAGTATCCAACGTTTATTAAAGAACTACCTCAATGATCTTGCCACGTAACTAGAATTCAAAACACTGTCCTTGCACCACAAATCCCCTGAACCCATCTTTTTTCGCATCGGGCAGCGGGCCATCATTGTAATCATAGAGCCACATTTTGGTTTTGATAGCGGGCTCAAGCGTTTTTAAATCAACGTACTGCGCGTGCTGTCCACTGGGCGAGGGTGATGTTTCGCAATCATGAAAAATAATATCAGCTTGCTTGTATATAGGTTCGAGCAATGCCGGACAAAAACACGTATCAGTTGATATAAAAATTGTTTTTGAATCACCAGTAACGAGCAATCCATAGGCAGGTAAAAGCACGCCATTGTTCATGCTGTGCTCGGTTTTTATTAATTGAAATACATGATTCTCCCATTTGAAACACTGTTGGTCGACAGATTGAACATCAAAAAACGAGGCCAAGTTGGCCGCCTGATTTTCAAGCGTGGACATCCCTCCCGATAAAACGTTATTCCAGAGTTTGTTACGCTGATCAGGGCTGATATAAAGAGCCGGCCTTATTTTATCAATAAATAATTTGGAAAAACCTAACCATTCCAGTCCTCCCACGTGATCAGCATGCAAATGACTAATGTAAACCGCATCGATATCAGCGTGACTTACTCCTTGTTCAAGGAGCGAATGCCTTATATCCGTGCCACAATCAATCAGCATTTTATGGCCATCAGTACTTTCAAGTAGCATATTGGACTGGAATTTTTTATCGCCTACCGTTAACGATGACGAGACACCAAGGAATAAAATCTTCAAAGATCATTCTCCGTAACCGTCTTAAGTCTATTTAATCATTCAATGAAACCTTACCCAAATTCCATAGTACACCAAGGCTGTCCGATTTAAATAGTTTATTTTCGCTTCTCACCAAGGGGAGAAGTGCTCGATAGGGCGGATGAGATTTGATAATAAAGGTTTATTTCTCTATACTGAATCAAAAGAAATAGTATCGACAAGGATAGCTCATGCAAAACAACGTTTTAAAAAAAAAACCTTTTAAAAACCAGATTATCATGATTGGTTTTGGAAGCATTGGACAAACCATCCTGCCCCTTTTATTTCAACACTTGAACATCAAGCCATCGCAAATAAGCATCGTTTCAAAAAACAATGTCAATCCAACATTAATTGAACAGTTTGGCGTTAATTTTCGGGTTGGAAACATTACCATAAGCAATTACCAGACTCTTATAGGTAAAAACCTGCAAAAAAATGATTTACTACTGAATATGTCTGTAGGGGTATCCAGTGTTGATTTAATCAAATTATGTGAATACAAACAGACATTGTATCTTGACCTCAGCACTGAGCCGTGGGCTAGATCGTGGTATACTGACCCATCACTGTCTCCTGCACAACGCACAAATTATGCATTGCGAGAGGATGTAATTAAACTAAAAACATCGAGCGGGCCTACTGCTGTCGTGACTCATGGTGCAAACCCAGGGATTGTGTCTCATTTTGTCAAACAAGCCCTCATTAATATCGCGCAAGATAATGAAATAAACGTCCCTCATCCTGAAACATCGCTGCAATGGGCAAGCCTTGCAAAATTACTCGATATCAAATCCATACATATTTCAGAGCGGGATACTCAAGTCACCAATAACCCAAAAAAAATTGGTGTATTTGCAAATACATGGTCTGTAGACGGTCTCCTTGCCGAGAGTAGCCAACCTGCAGAGTTGGGCTGGGGCACGCATGAGCGTCATTGGCCTCATGATGGGTATAAATACCAATACGGAGCAAAGAGCTCAATCTTTTTGGGCAGACCTGGCGCTAGCGTACGGGTACGCACATGGTCCCCTAGCCACGGCTCTTTTCATGGATTTTTAATTAGCCATGCAGAATCCATATCAATTTCAAATTACCTGACGATACAAGAAGACAATCAGATACACTATCGACCAACCGTACACTATGCCTACATGCCCTGCCCTCAAGCTATATTATCATTACATGAATTCGCGGGGAATGAATGGCAACAGCAGGACAGAAGGCATATCATATTTAACGAAATTATTGATGGAAGTGATGAATTAGGTGTCTTATTAATGGGCAATCAAAAGGGCGCCTATTGGTATGGCTCAACCCTGTCCATTCGGGAAGCCCGAAAACACATTCCCTACGCCAATGCAACCACCCTACAAGTAGCCGCAGGAGCGATTGCTGCCATAATCTGGATGATTAACAATCCAAAGGCTGGGGTAGTGGAACCTGAGGATCTTGATTACAAATTCATTCTCGATATTGCCAACCCCTATCTTGGGCAGATCACTGGCTGTTACACGGATTGGAGCCCGATTAAAAACAGAGAGCGTTTGTTTGCAGAAACAGTGGATAAAGATGATCCGTGGCAGTTTATTAACATCCGGGTGAGTTAAGCGAGGTTTATCATGATTACTTTAGAAAAATTACTATTACTCAAATCAGTTACCCTCTTTAAACAAACACCAGATGACCTCTTGTTACAGGTTGTAACATCAGCAGTTAAGGAAGAAACGGTTAATACCGATGAGCTCATTATTCAAAAAGGTGATACGGACACCTCGATGTATGTGGTCGTTCACGGCCGTGTAAAAGTTCATAATGGTGATTTAATCATTGCTGAAATAGGTGAGCGGGAAATATTTGGTGAATTGTCTGCGTTTACTTCTGAAAAACGTGTTGCATCTGTTTCAGCATTAACAGATTGCTTGCTGCTAAAAATCAGTAGTAAAGGATTGTATGCCCTGATGAATTTTGATAATGGTCTAGCAAAAGGGATCATTCAAGCCTTATGCGAACGAACAAGATTGATGTCGCAGCAAATACAGGATCTCATGAAATCAATGAATAAAAATGATATGCAAAATCATACACAACCTGAGGTTTCAACTACCGATCCAAAGAACCTATCATGATAGCAGGCCAATTGAATGATAAAATAATGCGGCTATTGCAGATCAAAACGGCTGAAAAAAAGCTCGTTTTTCGATGTTTGCTGTTATCATTTCTTATTGGCTGCATTCTCTCCTATCTAGCTGCAGTTCCAATGGGTATATTTCTGTCTACCTACAGTAGTAAAGATTTACCCATGATATACATTGCTATCGCTATATGTTCTACCGTCATCGGCCTTATATACAGTTTTTTAGAGTCTCGCATCTCATTTGTTCGTTTGATTATTGGTCTTAATTTGGTTATGGGAATTATCATAACGCTGTTTTGGTTTGGGCTTGTCACAGTCGGAAATAAAATAAGTATCGCTCTCATTGTATGGACAGGACTTGCTTATGATCTTTATGTGTTCGCCTTGTGGATAGTATATAACCGAATTTATACGTTGCAGCAAGGGAAGCGCCTCTTTGGCATTTTAAGTATGACCCAGGCGTTTGGGAGCGTACTTGCAGGCTTTACCTTGCCAGTTTTGATTCATTTTATTAATACTAAGCAAGTGATTTTATTGATAGGCGTACTCACATTTATCTCCATATGGCTCTATGTTTCATTAGAATGCTTCTACACCACAAAGGATGATGTAGACGATATGCAATACGGCATTGATGACAGCAAGCAAAAGGGTATACCAAACAAAACAATCCTATCCAATCGTTATGTTTTAAAAATATTTGCAATGAGCGCATTAACTGTGTCAATGTTTTACACGATTGATCTGCTTTTTAACACATCTGCTGCAGCCAGATATCCAAACGAGGCATCACTGACTAGTTTTTTGGGTTTTTTTTACGGGACGATTAATGTAGTGAGTATGGTGGTTAGCGGGATTCTTTATAGCCGGATAATAGAACGATTTGGCGTCATTATCTGTCTGATGGTTCTTCCCTTTATAACTGGCCTGGTAGCCCTAGTGCTCATTATAGCCAATCTAATCCCACCCCTAATAGCGGTTATTTTTTGGTTTATTGCAAACCTGTCATTAATGAATCAGAGCCTTAGCCCATCTGTTTACGATTTAGGGGTGTTGTTGCTAATGCAGCCTTTTTCACCTGATTTACGAGCTGCAGTTCAATCTAAAAACGATACCTTAATTGTACCCTTAATGACTTTAGTTATTAGTTTCATACTGATGATTATTAGCAAAACCGTTGGCATTCATGTCCTCATGTTTGCATTGATAATTTTCGGGCTCAGTTCTTTTTGTGTTCTTATCATTTTTTCCTTGCGATCAAATTACGCTCATGCCTTGAACAAAGCTATTGCCAGCCGGTACTACAATAGTGATATACAAATCCCCCATTTGGGTAAAAATAGCTGGGAAGTAATAAATCCATGGTTATCCAGTCAATATGCCGATGAAGTGGTATATGCCCTGAACATCATAGAGAAAATTAATGACAAGAAGTACAATCATGCCTTGGGATTAGTATTAAAATCAAACCAGAATGCGATTGTCAGCAAGTTTGTACTAAAAAATATACATGAACATCAATTTACGAATTACTTTCCGCATGTCTTATCTATTGTAGAAAGTGATGAGAATGATAGTGTTCGAGCTAGCGCGCTTGAAAGCCTTGCTATTTTAGACTATCAACAAGCGCATAAAAAAATTCAATGCATGCTGGATGATCCATCATTACTGGTCATGCGCGCAGCTATGATTGCGATCTTCCGATATAGTGATCTTTCGACTCAAAAAAATGCATTAGACAGATTACATTCGCTGCATCTATCTGAAGATGCAGCGTCTAGAAAAACCTGCGCCTACATTATTGGGGAAATAAATAATGAGACAGGTAACAATTTACTTAAACAACTCGTAAACGATAAAAGTAAAACCGTTCGTGGTGAAGCGTTAACAGCTGTTCTTAAAACGCAGAATAAGGATTTGATTGATGAATTAATAACACAAATTGATCTAGTTGTTTTCAGCAGACAACATGCACATTATTTTCTAGAATTAAAAGATTTAATTTCAGCGAAGATCAAAAAACAATTTCCGACAAACAATCGCATTGTTAATCTAAAGTTATTGTATATTTTGGGTAGTCTTAATACCCGGGATGCTCAGGATGTTTTGGAAAATGTAATTCTTAACGGAAGTGATGAATTAAAACAGGTTGCCCTTAAATCGTATATCAAAATGAGCCCTGAAAAAAATCAAAATTTTCTGGATTGCATACATGATGAGATCATAAAACATGCATTAAAAATCAAAGAAGTGCATGAAGACCTAGTATTGACGCCCGCTTTAGAATTAACCCAATTACTTCGTGACAATTTTAAAAGACGCATCAACCTTTCAATTGAACGGGTGATTTTATTGCTAACCATTTATTATAAAAACAATTTGATTAAAAAGGTGCAGATTGCGTTTGAGATGGGTGAGGAAATCGACCTAGGTTATGCGATGGAATTGCTTCAAAGCAGTATGAGTGATGAACACAAGAAAATAGTAATCCCAATACTGAATACAGTTTTCTTACCCGAACTGACATCGTCGCAAATATTAAATTTTGATGAAACAGTTTTAAGAAGGAATTTGATCTGGTCTGACGATGAGCCTTTAACTCAGATAGCGTGTATAGCCAGCATTTATATTATAAAAACAGCTGAAATAAAAAGCCTCTACCAGGACATTGAGTTGTTAAGGAATTCAAATTCAGTTTTCATATGTGAAACATTAGATTGGCTAGATAATGCAAATATTTAAAGGGTAAATGATATAGGCGCGAGGCCTGGAGGGGCACGAATGCCTAAACCTATACTAACATGTGTCAAACGCTCCTGTTGTAGATTGATATGCGACAGAATCTGGTTAATCGTCTGGGCGTCTTCGATGCACGCAATGATTCTGACAGTGGCTCATGACAGCGATGACATGACGCTGTTGGACGTGCTCACAGGTCAATCTGGATTAATTTGAATTCATTACCTATACTCAATACATCCAGACAAAATAAGTTGCCATGATGAACATTGACGAAATAAAGCAAGCGACCCAAAAATTAACCGCCATTTACGCGGCCATGTGCGACACGGAGAAATTACAGGACTCCGTCGCCATTGCCTGGGGAAAGCAAATCCTAGTGCACCTTACCTACACTTTAACTCAGCACGCGGACAATACGCCTGAATTATTTCGAGCGCTCAAAATCCTGTTGAAAGATAACCACTCACGGACGCAAGGCACGCTATTAAGCTATACGGCAAGGCCTGATTCGGATATCACTAAATTATTAACATCCGTGGCAGTCTATGTTGCTGAAAATACCGAAGAACCGGCCGATCAACAAGCCATTGAACTCCTCATGCCAACGCTATCACTGCAATCTTTAAACCCGAACTATGCGCATTTAAATAGCAAGGATTTAAATGCCGTGGCGAACATTAAAACCCTGCTGCAAACGCACATCCTAGGGCAGGGCGGACGCTACCTCCTGCCCGTCGGACTGCTAGCAGAGCTTAGTTTAGACCCTGAGGCGGTCAAGTTGTGGAACCCATATTTTGATTACAGCGCACATTCTGTTGATGCGTGTTTTGTGCGTGCTGAGGAGCTGATGCGCCTGATCACGCACTCACCCTTGACACAAGCGGTGTGGGATAAAAAGCAGGCTTATGATGCGCTAACAAGTGACAACAGCAATCTGCTAGGCCTGCTGAGTCAATTATGCCGGCAGTTAGGCATTAACAGTAAAGATGGCTTTGGTCAGGAGTTGCATGCTGCCAGCGGCGTCTATCCCGCCATCATCGCCTTCACGGAATGCTTCGATGAGCTGGACTTGGCTGTAAAAGCAACAATTCCTGCTCCCTTGATGACGGAGATTCAAACCCTTAGGGAGGTAGGCGATATAAAAAACACAGTAGCAATGCTAGACACTAAGGGTAAACCAATGCTAGACGTTAAGGGTAAACCAATGACGGAAATAAATATCCAAACATGCATTGCCTCACGTCGAACCGGGTTGATTACGGCGATGAGCGGTCATGATGAGTTGTTAAGTAGCATCTCTCTCAGTGGCGACAATAAAATTCTACTCACCCGTAAAGCAAGGGCAGAATTTGAATTGGCCAAGGAAGAGCTTATCGTTGCCATTAAAAAAAATGCTTATCAAGACGGCCGAGACGCATTGGGAATCAGCGTGCCCTTACTCCGTGCACTCGCTGTGGATTTTCATGTCTTATCGGAGGCTGACTTGCTCGCTATCCGGTCCTTAAGTCCTTCAGAAATCACCGAGGTGTGTGAGAGTAAGGCGCTAAGAAAGCAAGTCATCACGCAACTACGAACACTGGGAAATCTCGTTATCTTCGCCATGGAAACACCGCCGGAACGACTCAACGCATTTTTGATGGTCATGGCTGACAATATAGCCGAGAAATGGATTCACTCACCGCGTGACTTGAGCGCATTACTGATTAGTCTGGATGTGGAAAAATGTGATGTGGTATGTGATTCCATGCCGGCATCACTGTCCGCCATCATTAAAACACCGGATGATTTTTACGAGGTACTGGAAGAACTTTCACCTGAGCAACGCACAAGCGTGTATAAGACAAGGCAGGCCTCATTGCCCGACATGATTAAATCACCGGCTGATCTCTTCTTGGTGGTGAACTTACTTACACAGGAGCAAAAAGAAAGCGTTGTTGACATAATTATACACAAACTGCCTGGCATCATTAAAACATCGGGGGATTTTTACAATGTAGTGCAAGAGCTGACAGCTGCGCAACGCACAATTGCATGTGATCTAATGATGCCTTCACTGCCCGTTATCATTAGATCAGTGTCTGATTTTCATGGTGTACGGGGATGCCTTGCACCTGCGCAACGCACAATTGCCTGCGATCTAATGATGCCATCACTGCCCCTCATCATTAGATCAGTGCCTGATTTTCTCAGTGTACGGGGATACTTCACTCCAGCGCAACGCATCATTGCGTGTAAAACCATGATGGCATCACAGCCAAAATTCATTAAATCAGTGGCTGAATTTGTTAAGGTACTGGAGCCACTCACACCTGAGGAACATATAATTATGTTTGAATCCATGATGAGCCTGCAGCCCGCCATTATTAAATCATTGGATGATTTCAGCACTGTCCTGCTACACCTTCCAGCTCAGAAATGCCAAATTTTTCATGATTCCATTGAAGCGCACTGGCTCAAAATTGTCGAAGAAAAAGATCCTCGTTTTGGTGCTGTCAAGCGATTCGTAGAAATTGACACGACATGCTCCGCTACATTACTCAAGCTTGCGCAGTATAAGGACTATAAATCATTAAGCCCTGAGAATAAAGTCATGACTAACAGAGTCATTCAGGCGTTAACGCAAGCACGAAATAGTCTTCGTGAGAAGCATCTTGCCTTCATCCAAAATCACGTCACTATCCACGATATGACGGCAGCAGAGGATACTTGCTGTAATGACATAGCCAGGATACTGGAAGGGGGTATGCTCCCAATAAGACGAGAACTTGTTCAGGCCATATTACCGCTGGCCAAACTCTCTAAGAGCCTTTCTGAGATTACCAAACAATTTTGCATAGTGGATCTGGCTGCGTCTAAAACGACGGCCAATTATAAAGCCGTGCTCAAGGAGATACGGGCTAAAGGAGCGCATCAGAAGCCTGGCAACGATGATGAAACGCCTACAACGCCACGAGTGTAGACAGGGGTGATATAGGCGCGGTTTAACGCGTTACGAAAAACGTCCCTGAATCAGAATCGGACAGGCCTGTAATCTTAAGACAAATGCATTACAATAAACGATTTGTACCGTCGTGAGTAATGATAATGACAACAGTCCGTAAAATGCTGGTTACCAGCGCGCTTCCCTATGCCAATGGCCATTTGCATTTGGGGCATTTGGTGGAGCATATCCAAACTGATATTTGGGTGCGTACGCATAAAATGCTGGGCGTGACGTGCATTAGCGTATGCGGTGATGACGCCCATGGCACGCCGATTATGTTGAAGGCCGAACAGCTGGGGATTTCTCCGGAGACACTGACCGCTGAGATGCAGGCAAGCCATGAACGTGATTTTGCAGCCTTTGGCATTGGTTATGATTGTTACCACACCACGCATTCGCCTGAAAATCAGGCAAAAGCCACTGAAATTTATGCGCGATTACAAGCGCGTGGCGACATTGTAACGAAAACGATCTCCCAGGCATATGATCCGGTTAAACACATGTTTCTGCCCGATCGCTACGTCAAAGGAACGTGCCCTCAATGCGGCACGCTGGATCAATACGGTGATAGCTGTGAGGCATGTGGCGCAACCTATGCGCCGACTGATTTGTTGAATGCGGTATCGGCCATTTCCGGGAGCACCCCGATTAAAAAAGAATCAGAGCATTATTTCTTTGATTTACCGCGTTATGAAACCTTGTTAAAAACGTGGTCGCGTAATGGTCATTTGCAACCGGAAGTAGCGAACAAACTGGATGAGTGGTTCACGGCTGGCTTGAAGCAATGGGATATTTCACGTGACGCGCCGTATTTTGGCTTCCTAATCCCAGACACTGTGGATAAATATTTTTATGTGTGGCTGGATGCACCGATTGGTTATATGGCCAGCTTTCAAAAATATTGCGATGAGCATGACGCCTCGTTTGATGAATTCTGGGGTAAAGATTCAACGGCCGAACTGTATCATTTCGTTGGCAAAGACATCGTATATTTTCACGCATTATTTTGGCCCGCCATGCTGGCAGGCAGTGATCACCGCCTGCCCACGGCCATTTTCACGCACGGTTTTTTAACGGTTGATGGCAAAAAAATGTCAAAATCACGGGGCACATTTATCGAGGCACGCCATTACCTGGCGCATTTGCATCCTGAATACCTCCGCTATTATTTTGCGGCTAAATTAAATGGTCGGGTTGACGATCTGGATCTTAATTTTGCTGACCTTATGAATCGGGTTAACGCGGATTTAGTAGGCAAGGTCGTGAATATTGCCAGCCGATGTGCCGGTTTTATTCATAAACAATTTGATAATCAGTTATCGAGTTCGCTTACAGAGCCTGCATTGTATGAAGAATTACTTAACAAGCGTGAGGCTATTATTGCCGCTTTTGTAGATCGTGATTATGCTTTCGCTATTCGCCAGATTATGGATGCTGCTGCACGCGTGAATCAATACATCGATGCTCAAAAACCATGGTTACTTGCAAAAGATCCTGGAACAGCCGCTTTAGTACAGGGCGTATGCACCATGGGCTTGAACTTATTCCGCATGCTGATGACGTATTTAAAACCGGTGCTACCTGAAATGGCTACAGCTGCGGAACAGTTTTTAAATTGCGAACCCTTGATGTGGAACAGCATAGATCAACCGCTGCTGGATCATAAAATCAACGCGTTCGTGCCACTCATGACCCGCGTGCAACAGGTTGAAATTGACGCGCTAATAGCTGAAAACAAGGTGGCATGATGGTATCAGCTAAAGCCATTGACGCCGTGTTACCCCAGACACAATGCGGTGAGTGTGGATATCCCGGGTGTATGCCTTATGCACAGGCTTTGGCGGCAGGGCTTGCCCCCATTGATCGCTGCCCACCGGGCGGTGTGGAAACGGTCAAGGCGCTAGGTAAATTACTACAGGTTGATTCATCGCCCTTTCTGGATGACGCCATTGCCAACACCCGTCCTCCCGCCGTGGCCCTTATTCGCGAAGACGAATGCATTGGTTGCACCAAATGCATCCAAGCGTGTCCTGTGGACGCCATCATCGGCAGCGGCAAGCAGATGCACAGCGTGCTGCAACACGAATGCACAGGCTGTGGTCTGTGTGTTGAACCCTGTCCTGTGGACTGTATCGAGTGGGTGATCTTGCCAGCGCCGGCATACGATAAAGAACTGTCCCGTACACGCTTTAATGCGCGCCAGGTGCGCCTATTGCGAGAAGAACATGACAAACAGCAAGCGTACCGTGAAAAGCGAAACCTAGTAGCACCCACGGTTGGCCAGTTACAAGATAAAATGGCAAAACAGGATTATATTTTGCAAGCACTGGAACGGGCGAATGCGAAAAGGAAATTGTTACGATCAACGTAAGGATCGCGCCAATCGTGGAATTTCAGCGATCATGTGGCACAGATAATACGCGATGGTTCACATCAAAGGGCTTCAGGGAAAGACGTATCCCAAAATTGGTTATATGGGAGAGCCCTAGGGGGTTAGTTCAGTTTGTACCCAAAAGTACAGGAACAATGTTACACTAGCACCCAAACCGAAATTAAGGCAAAGAAAATGAATCGCGAAGAAGCCAACGAAAAATTACTAGAACGTGAGGAGCCCTTAGATACGCAAGAATCCCGTGACGCCCAGGTAGCTGCCAGTGAGGGTGCAAAAGCTCTGGCTAGAGACATTGGGATATTGAAACGTGCAGGAATCTTTACCCGGGAGAACTATGAGATCCTAGTAGCGGCCGTTGAGCATGTAAACGCTTTTGCTCGCGGCCTTAGGACATTATACAATGCAGGAATCCTTACCAAATTGAACTTTCACGCCCTAGACGTGGGCAGACAGCATGCGAACGCTTTGGCTGACGGCCTTTCGACATTGAGCGAGAAAACCTACCTTGACCAACCCAACCGTGACGCGCTAGTTGCTGCCGGTAAGCATGCAGCCGCTGTGGCATACGGCTTTTGGACATTGGGAGACAAAGCAATGATTGACCAGCCCAACCGTGACGCGCTAGTAACAGCTGGCGCGAATGCAGACGCTCTGGCTCGCGGCCTTATAACATTGAACCGCGCAGGAATAATCATTGACCAACCCAACCGTGACGCGCTGCTAGCTGCCGGAGAGCATGTGTATGCTTTGGCTGACTGTTTTGTGACATTGCACGCAGCAGAAATCCTTAACCAATGCAACCGTGACGCCCTAGCAGGTTCCACAGAGCCTCGGGTGTGCGCTATGGCTCAAGGCCTTAGGACATTAAATGACGCAGGAAACCTTGACGAATCCAGCTTTAAAATCCTAGTATCTGGCAAACAGCAGCCGAACACTATGGCTACTAGGAAGAAGCTTAGGAGATTGAGCCCATCAGGAAACCCTGAGCTATCCAATCGTAACGATCCAGTAGCTGGTGGTATTGGAGAACTACCTGCAGGAGCAGGCTTTTTTGCTTCAAAAGCCCATGGTAGGAATCAGCCTGCGGCTAGTGCGTTTATGCAGATCAAACCAAAATCCCCTTAAGGTGGCTCTGCCGCTGCGGGAGTATCCCTTCATTAAAGAAATTGTGCTGATTATCCTGGTTGTTTCTCATCATCTTATTATTCGGATACAACCCAACAACCACCGTATCATCAGGCACATCCGTGTTTCTCATCAACGTATGGGTGGCTATAGACACGTTATTGCCAATAGTACATCGACCAACCACTGAACATTTAGAATATAAGACCACGCCTTTACCAAACGTCGGGTAAACACTGCCTACATCTGTTCCTACACCAACGTTTTGATAAACAACCAAAAAATCAGCGTACGAGGCATTACCTAAAATCGTACCGACCGGGTGGATAAATAAAAATATGGCCGGCAACGCGATGGAATAAAACGCGTCAATGCCATGCAAGGCTTTATTGAGCAGAAAGGCTTTTTCTGCAATGGGTATCAATCCTTGTCGCCAAGCCTCATTGGCCACAAAATATAAAAACATCGCATAATGATCTGAATTCAGGTGATTGAATAGTGTCCGGCCTTCATCAACATAATATTTTTTATGGATATGAGAAAAACAATGATCCATGCGCTCGATGACAGCGGGCATAATGTGAGTTAGGCCGCTTCTTACGTCCGCCTCATCTGGGTAAAAGACGGCGAGTTGTTTTGCCAGATAGTTTGTCAGGGTTGGTTTTTCAAGTGATAAATTCATTTTGTCAGCTTCATGGGTATATTCTGGTTTAATAAATACGATCGCGCACGAATCGGGTTGTTGTCACCAAAATGAAATAAACTGGCGCAAGCAACGGCGTCTACATTCGTTTGTTTGAACGCGTCTACCAAATGCATGAAGGTGCCAGCTCCACCTGCGACAATGAGCGGTCGGTCGGTGTAACACCTTACTTCATTGACTATTTCCAAATCATAACCCGCCATCATGCCGTCATTTTCAATGGAGTGGACGAGAAATTCCCCTGCACCGCGTGTGGTCATGTCAATTACGAAATCAGCTAACGTGCGGGTTGCTGGCTTGCTTGCGCAATGGGTATATAATTGTTGCTGCTTTATATCCAGGCCTACCACGATACATTGCCGTCCAAACAAGCTTGCTGCCTCATTGATTAAATCAGGATGGGTGTGCGCGGCCGTTGTAATCGCAACTTTATCAGCCCCTGCAAGCAGTAGACGGCGTATTTTATCAACTGTATCTATCCCGCCCCCAACGGTGAGTGGCATAAAACATTCTGTAGCGATGCGCTTGACGGTTGATTCAAGCACATCAAATGAGCTGCCATGGCGGTTGGCATCAATGTCCAGAAAAATCAATTCATCGGCATTTTGTGCATTGTAGATTCTGGCTGCCGAAACCGGGTCGCCGGTATCACGAAAATGGGTAAATTGCATGCCTTTGACCAGGCGAGCCTTGCTCAATAATAATAATGGAATGATGCGTTTTTTTAACATGTGCCATCCCATTCACAAAAATTTTCAATTAATAATAAACCGTTATCCTGACTCTTTTCCGGATGGAACTGGACCCCGACAATATTTTGATTAACCACAATGGCAGGGAATGGTTTGCCGTAGTCCGTTTGTGCCAACACGTTTTTTTCATCCGCCGCATTGAAAAAATAAGAATGAACAAAATAGAAATCAACGTGTTTTTTTACATGCTGACACACAGGGTGATCAAAATTATAAGTGAGCGAGTTCCAGCCGACGTGGGGCAGGGGTAATGAGGCGACATCTAGCAGCTGCACGCAGCCTTTAATCAAGCCAAAACCTTTTGCGTGCTCGCCCTCCTCGCCAAGTTCCGAGAGAATTTGCATGCCTAAGCAAATACCAAGCAAAGGCTTGCCGAGACGTGCGTGTTCGATAATATCAAGATCGAGGCCGCGATCGGTGATGTTTTCCATGGCTTTTGCATAAGATCCAACACCTGGGATGATCAGGTGTGAGCAGGATTTGATGGCGTCGGTTTGGCTTACAATTTTAGGATCATAGCCTAGGTGCAGGAGCGCGTTGTGAACGGAATTGATGTTGCCCATTCCATAGTCGAGTATGCCGATATGCGTCATTTATTAATAGTCCCTTTCTTGCGGCAGCGTGTCTTGTCGACCATCTGGAAAAAAATCTTCGGGCATACCGCCTAACAGGTCGACTATTTTCGACGCGTTATTAGCGTCCTTTTTCAATGTATCCCAGCTATCTGGTGGACAACCATTTTTAAGCATTTGTTTAAAGACTAAATAAGCGTCGGATTTGCTTTCATACCCACGTTTGGTCGTATCGTCATTGACCCATGCATACACAATTATTTTGCTGTCAAAATGATATCTAAAAAACAGCCTGTATTGTTGAAAAAATTTAGCACGAAACCAATGTTTATACTGATGACCTAACGTTGTTCCCTGACGATATTCAGATGAAGACGGATCTTCGGGGATTTTATCAAAAATCAATTTTGAAATAGCAGCCAAACGTTTGCTGGCATTTTTTTGTTTGTAATTAACCGGGTCTTTTTCATATAATTTTTCCACCTCATCGAGCAGGCCTTCGAATTGCTGTTGAAAAAGTGGGTGATAAAAAAGGCTCCATCCTTTAATTATCAGTTCAGCACGCGTGCTAATCAACGTTCAGCTCGATCTTTTCCAATATCCTGAGAGTTTTCTTCATCAGGTAATAATGCATCCAAATCAATTTGAACACCTGAGACAAGCCGTTGAGCTCGGTTGAATAACGTTTCTTGTATTGTATGGACATTTTGAGGGGATTGAAGCACATCCGTTGCTAAAAAATTCAAGAATTCAGCAATAGCCGGATCTTCTTCCATCGTATCTACTCGAGACATGAGAACATGTCCATCTGACTGTATGATATAACGAATTTTGTCTCTTTTATCCAAATGCAAGGCTTTACGAACCGTATCAGGCACTGTGGTCTGGTAACGATCCGTTAATGTTGATTCGCTTTGTAACTGTAATCTGCTCATATCATCTACCTTAAGAAAGGTTTAGCCGTATATACACTTACATGGTAATGCAATTGCATTGCGATGTCAAAACAAATGACTGCTCCTATTTTTCGTCTTCCCTATACCACTTAATCGTATCCCAAACCGGCGTCCCCTTGGGATTATTTTCAAAATCATGTTCATAAGGCGGGATGGCCATGGGTTTCACGATGGTGTTGAATTCTTCCTCAGTCAACCCGATGTAGCCTAAGAAAACAGCCAATGATTCAGGCTTGTGCCCTTCCATGGCATTCCATTTTTCAGCTTCATCTTGGGTTATTCTGCCATTACGCAACTTAATGGCGTTAATTTGCGTGATACGACTATAGCCACGCTTAATATATTTGATGTAGTCGCGGGTGCCTTGCAGGAAGCACTCGATTTTTTCACCGGTTGAATTGACTTCATTAGGCACGCCTTCCAATTCATCAGATTGCCAACCCAGTTCATCTTTAATCCAGCGGGTATTCGCTTCATAATCCCAAGGAATAAAACTCCCCAGACAGACGGAGGCGTAGCCCAGTTTTTTCAAATCTCGCAGCGGGGGGTAGGTGAACGGGTTTAAATCGCGGCGATCAATCGGATCTTCAGGCGTGTTGATCATGCCGTACATGTCATCGGCTGATATGCCAAGGTTTCTGATCATGTTGAATTTTTTTTCGTCTTCATATTCAATTTCATCATTCAAATAATCATAATAAGCCGTTAACTCAGCTTGCGGCTCACCCCAGAAAATAAGTGGAACATTGAATTTGATGGCGATTTGCATCGGGTATGAATAAATGCCGGTGTGACAATGCCAGCAAAAGTCTGTTTTTCGGATAAAGGATTCGAGCATTAATTTCTTGACGATGCGCCAGTTAGGCGTGAAATCAATCACATCAACACCAAGTTTTTTAAACGTGCGCTGGTTGTTGTCGGCAATAACTTGTCGCATAAAACCATGGTTGAAGCGTACAACCAGCGGTTTTATATTGTATTCTTTCATCAGGTACAACAATTGAAACGTGCTGTCTTTACCACCACTGAACGGAATAATGCAATCGTAATCACCCTTGCCACGGTGTTTTTCTATCAACTGCCCCAGCAGTTTTTTGCGTGAATCCCAATCAATGTGTTCGTTTTTTATTTTTGATGAGTTACAGATATTGCAAATGCCATTGCTGTCAAACTCAATGGTTTCGTAGGTTTCAGGCAATAAACAATTGGAACAACGTTTTAGTTTCATGGTCATAAAAACACCTGAGTTATATCACCCGTCGTCCCGAGCACAGCGAGGGACCTCCCGTAATTAAGGAGATCCCTCGCTGTGCTCGGGACGACGTAGATTGTTATAAAGTAAATCCATCATCAACGATTAAATTCTGTCCATTAACACATCGAGACAGATCAGACAGCAAATAAAGCAATGAACCAACCAAGTCGGTTTTATCCAGCATCCCCTTGTTCAAACACACCTCACGATACGCCTCAAGGAATGCCGCCGGTTGTGTATCCAAAATACCGCCTGGACTTAATGAATTCACACGGATGTTTTTGCCTTTTAAAAATTTTGCAAAATATTTGGTTAGATGAATAAGCCCTGCTTTGATCACCGCATATTCAACTGGCATGGTCATCTGTGTATTGTCATAAATCTCAAATTTGGGCGCGACAACACCATAAATGGACGCCATATTGATGATGTTACCCTGGCCTTGTCGCTCAAAAAAACCGGCAAACTGTTGTGATGCTAAAAAATAACCGCCTAAATGTACATTTATGTTTTCACAAAAATCACTGTATTCAACCTCCATTAAGGACCGCCCAAATTGCGGATTACGTGGATAGGCGTTATTCACCAAGGCGTCTATTTTCCCATATTGAGTGGAAATGAACTCAATGGCCTGCAAAACAGACTGTTTGTTCGTAATGTCCAGGTTGATGTAGTCAGCCTTTCCACCTACTTTCTCTTTTAAATCGAGCCCAAGCTTGTCATTTACGTCCGCAATGATGGCAGTGCCGCCGCTTGCAACAATGGCGTTGACAAATGCAGCACCGAGACAGCCTGCACCACCCGTGACAACGACTACTTTATTGTTTAGAAGTGTGTTCATTATTAGTTATACCGCCTGAATACGGGTTTAATCACATCACCCTGCAACAACCCATTTGTTGAGCCCTGCTCAATGGCCTGCGCGTAAACATGAAAGGCTTTCTCCAGAGCCTGCGATGTTTTTTCCAACTCAATCGCACCATGTCGGTAGCAGAGGGCAATCCAGGGCATTAACACACCGTGCTTAATCATCTCTTGCGAAAACAAAGTGCGCAGAGCAAGGGAGGCGGCACCGGTTTTATCACAGGCAGCATAGTATGGGGAGCATGCGACACCCCCTGCCTTAAAAAATTCAGCGATGCCAGCCGCTGCGGCCTTCGTATTGATTAAATCAATGAGTTGTTGTCCATAAGTCCAAATGTGATCAACAACCTGATCACGTTGCAATAATTCCATGGTTTTTACAAATGCGCCCAACCCGGACATTTCTGCACCATGCGTTGTTGACAGTAAAAATAAACGCTCACGCCCTGCAAATTCAATGGAGCCTAATTCCATGATGTCCCGTTTGCCAGCAACAGCGGCAACCGAAAAGCCATTCGCCATGGCCTTGCCGAACGTGCATAAATCAGCGTCTATCTTGTAATAATGTTGTGCACCTTTTAGATCCCAGCGAAAACCGGTAATCATTTCATCCAAAACAAAAACAATGCCATGCTTTTTACACAAGCGTTGTACATCATGCAGATATGTATCTCCAGGATGCGTCAACGAGGGCGCAGGATGTTTAACGGAACTCGGCTCCAACACAACACAGGCGAATTGCTCAGGGTATTCAGCAATAAGTTGTTCTAGGGAAGCGATGTTGTTATAGCTGAAAAGTTTGGTTTGCTCGATAACATGGGCAGGAATACCACGCGTTATCGGGGTGGAGGCAATAAACCAGTCATCAAATGAAAAAAATGGTTGTTCCGCACACCGTGCTACCATGCTACGACCCGTGTACGCTCGGGATAATTTAACCGCGGCAGACACGGCCGCTGAACCATTCTTGGTGAACTTAACCATGTCGACACTACCAATCAAATCAACCAACAATTCAGCCGCTTGCAATTCAATCATGGATGCACGCGTCAGGTTGTTGCCATTTTTAATTTGCTCAAAGGCCGCCAAGTCTACCTCGTCTTCGGCATAGCCAATACTGACCGCACGCAAGGCCATGCCGTAATCCAGATATTCGTGCCCTTTATCATCATAAGTATAAGCACCCTTGCCACGAGTCATGATGTGTGGCGCATTTTCCGGGTATTGATCATGACCACGCGAATAGGTGTGCGCACCACCTGGGATAACGTTTAACAAGCGTTGTTTAAAGTTCATTTGTAAGTTCCTTATTATTCATCACGGCTTCAATCATAAAAAAATCCAGTAAGGTATCAATTTCCAATGCTTTCCAGGCGGGAACAATATAAGGCAATGTCGACTCATGATAAAAAGTTGCCGTTTCCCGGTATTTTTTTACATCAGAAATATAAAGCGAGCCGTCAAAAAAATACAGGTCATCCACATCCTGGCGCCTGATTGGTTTTGCAAAACTGTCACGATTATACGGCCTTAAAAACGCATTTTCACCTATTGTTGCGCAAAATACAGGATGTGTTGATTTGACGTTGCTGGCGCCAACAATGGCAAGACCATTGCCTGCAATCAGCCTCTCTAGGGCACTGTCAACATCGGCTGATTCCGTTAATGGCGATGTCGGTTCCAGAAGCACAAAATAATCATATTCACGCTCATCAACGGCGCAATAATCAAGGGCGTGCATAATAGCCTCGGATGAGGGTGAACTATCGAGCGCTAAATGGGGAGGGCGCATGAAGGGGACATCGGCGCCGTACTGTTTGGCTATTTCGGCGATTTTAATATCATCGGTGGTCACGATGACGCGATCAATATAACGTGAATTTAGCGCGGCCTTAATTGGCCATGCTACTAAAGGCATGCCTTGTAATGGGCGAATGTTTTTGTTAGGTAAGCCTTTGCTGCCGCCTCTGGCGGGAATGATGGCCAGTATTTTTTTTTGATTAATCATAACGACATCACATCTTCTTGGGCCTGTTTAAAATCATCCATGCGTCCAATATCCAACCAATACTCATGTATGGGAAACATATTCACTGAATGTCCCTGATTAATATGACGCGTGAGCAGAAAGGGCATGTCAATACGCTCATTTGGTTCCACACTGCGTGTAAACCCTGGTGACAGTAAATAAATGCCCGCATTGATAAATGAACGATGCACGGGTTTTTCAATGATGTCGGTAATGCGATGCCCGTCAAAGCTCATCACACCAAACGGTACACAGTGTTCATATTCACGTACGCACACCGTGGCATACGCCTCTTGTTCATGATGAAAATTCAGCACGCTTTGGAAATCAAGGGATGTGAGTAAATCACCGTTCATCATGAACAACGGCAAATCAATCTCTTCATGAGGCAATAAGCCCAACGCACCGGCAGTGCCTAGCGGCAACGCTTCATGAACATAACGAATCGTGACACCCCAACGACTACCATCGCCAAAATGCACTTCGATCAATTCCGGCATGTAATGGGTTGAAATAAAAAATCGATGAAAGCCTGCGTCAATGAAGCGCTCGAGTATCAGTTCCAGAATAGGTTTGTCACCTACCTTGAGCAAGGGCTTGGGGCAAACATGCGTCAGTGGATGCAGGCGTGTGCCAAGGCCACCAGCAATCAGGAAAACAGGATTATCGCGATGGCGTTTTTTTAAGATATGATGCAATGTTTCCAAGCCTGCGATTCGATTATGCGTATCCACGATGGGGATCTGCAACAGCTGGTATTTTTCCATGGTCGCAAGCATCAGTTCACGACTCCAATCCACATGGGCTGTTTTGGGCGTTTTACACATGATCTGCTGCACGGGTATATCCATCGACATGCGCCTGATTAATGCAGTGCGTATGTCACCATCCGTTACCGTACCCAGTAAATGTGATTGAGCATCAACAACCAGCACGATACGCTGTGCGCCTTTATCAAGCACGTCTATTGCAGCAAGCATCGTTGTTTCAGGACGAATGAGCAGGGTTTTCCAATTTTTCATAGTGTAGCTCCAATACTGATACGAACCGCCCCGGGTAAAATAACATGGCCTGGGGCGATATCACGCACAATCGACACCCCCGCACCCACAACAGCATGCTCACCAATTTGTATTCCAACAACCACGGTGACGCCACTGGCAATAAATGCACCTTGCTTGACATGCACATGACCGCACAATACAGCCCCTGGTGCGATATGCACATGATCTTCAATGATACAATCATGATCAACGCTTGCTCGCGTATTGATAATCACGTTTTTGCCTATTTGTGCGTCGACTTGAATAACGGCACCCGCCATGATTTGTACGCCTTCATCCAGACTCGCGCAAGGGTCAACACACGCATGAGGGTGAATCAGGGTGGGGAAATCATACCCTTGGGCCTTGAATGTTTCGAACAAGCGTTGTCGGACGAGCTGATTGCCGACCCCATTGACCAAAGCAACGTCTTCTGGACTAAACGCGTCCAGATTATCATCTGTACTTAAAATGGGAATGCCTCGCCAGTCCGTTTCTGTTTGACCGGCCAGTTCAGGCGCTGCCACGCCAAGAACATCAAGCCCTACGCCTTGTATTAATGACAGCAGGACTTTTGCGTGACCACCGGCGCCTAAGATGATTAACTGTTTCAAACGCATGATTGAAAAACCTCGCCGGCTTCACATGCTTTTTTATTAATCGTTCCTTGCAAATCCCAAAACACATTGGGCGAGAGTCCGCCCCCTGTGCGTGCTGTGGTTAAATCCCCTCGTTCAATTTTTTTACCAGAAGGTAAATAGTGTGCCGCAACAACGGATTGTCTCGCCGCGCGACGTGTATCCCACTCAGCTGCTTGAGGTGCCTTGAGGCCATCTCCAAATGCCAGCTCCAAGGCACGAATATCGGCAATCATTTTTGTTAATTCATCCACTTCCAGGGACGCTTGGTGATCAGGCCCTGGTAACGTTCGGTCAAGCGTAAAATGTTTTTCAATGACGGTTGCACCGCGTGCGACGGCTGCAATGGAAATAACCGTGCCTAGTGTGTGATCAGAATAACCCACATCCAGCCTAAATGAGGCGGCCAGCGTATCCATTGCGCGCAAATTAACCTCGCTCATGGGTGTTGGATATTGGGACGTGCAATGCAATAAGGTGACATGCCCTTGCAGTTTTTCGCGTGCATCTGGATTGCTCCAGCATTGCCAAACATCTGCCATACCAGAAGGCTCATGCGAGCCATTCAATGCATGCGTAACAATTGCCAGTGCCTCCTCGACCTCCGATAACGTGGCCATACCGGTTGAAATAATCAGCGGCTTACCCGTGCGGGCAAACTGCCATAATAACGGCGCATTGGTTAATTCACCTGACGGCACTTTGTAGAGCGGTAAATTCAATGATTCCAGAAACTGCAAACTCCCCGTATCAAACGCGGTTGATAAAAACTCAATGCCACGCTTGTGAGCGTGCGCCTGTAATTCACTGTGGTAGGCTTCCGGCAATTCCAGTTTTAACAACATATCATGTTGGGATTCTTCTTCAGACGTTGTTGATTTTTGATAAGCCGCTTTTTCGACGTTTTTACTGGCCAGTTTACTGGCTTTAAACGTTTGAAATTTCACGGCATTCGCACCCGCCTCAGCAGCGGCGTCTACCAATTGCATCGCCAGATCAAAGCGTCCATTATGATTTACGCCGGCCTCTGCAATGATATAAACTGATTTAACGTTACGCATGATTAATATCCAAATCCTGAAAATATTTGATCGTAGACAAGCCGTGCGATTTAAGAACGGGCAAAATACGTGCGGCCACATGACCCTTTCCGTAAGGGTTGGTGACATGTTGACAGACTACACGAAACGTAGGATCGAGTGCTTGATTTAATGCACGGGTAACGGCCTCATAATTGGCTTGAGCATGAATAACAGAATCCGCGGCCAGACGACCTTGCTGCCTTAAACCAATGTTGATACTGGGAATACCGAATGCAGGCACTTCAATGATGCCGCTGGATGAGTTCCCCATCACAACCTCAGCAAGCGCTACGGCACTTAAGTAACGCGTGTACCCCATCGATTTCATCACAAAAGCACGCTGTGGATTGACCTGGCAATAACGTTCCAGCATTTGAATAATGATGTGCCCGCCATTATCCGCATTTGGATAGGTAAACAACACGTGGTGATCGGGATGATCATCCAATGTTTTCAATAAAGCGTTAAATTCATTTTCAATCGACTCTGTTGCCAATGTCACCGGGTGATGCGTAACGAGAAAGTAGGGTTGTTTCAAGGGAAAACCAATTTGTTCAGCTAATGCTTCAAGCGATAATCGCGCCGCACGTACCACATGCTCAAGGCCAGGTGCTCCGACATTAAATACGTTCGACGGCTCTTCACCCATTTGTATTATACGTGACTGATAGGCCTCTGCCGCAACGAAATGAACGGATGCCATTTTAGTAATGGCATGGCGTATTGCGTTGTCATAAGCGCCTAGCGTTAATTCACCGCCATGAATATGGGCGATGGGAACTCTCATGATTAAAGCCGCTTGTACAATGGCCAGTGCTTCAAAACGATCGCCTAACACGACTAACATATCGGGCCGCAACCGATCCAGCGCATCGGCGAAACCAATCGTGCCTAAGCCCATGGATTTAACAATGCCGATGGGTGAATCAGATGACAACAGCATTTCAACCTTCGCATCAATGGTAAAGCCATCGGTTTCAATGTCTCGCCATGTATCACCATATTGAGGCGATAAATGCATGGCACTGACAATGATCTGCAAGGTCAATTCTGGATCGGCCTGGATGGCTTTCATTAGCCAATAAAGCAAACCATATTCGGCACGGCTACCGGTGAAAATAGCGATTTTACGCATGAGCATCCCCAAAAATAACACTGCTCGGAAGATTGATCACTCGCTCAACCAGCCATTCCGTATTGGTTAATTTCCCCATGGGTGCCTTGTTAAACATCGGTAATTTATTCATTGGCTCCCATAAGGGACGTGTCATCACGCCCGCTTTATTAGATGCGTTAAGCAATGCATCGCGTTGATGCCTATCCTCGCAAACCACAGCATTTAGCCAATAATTGCTACGACAATGTTCAGGCTCGATAATAAATTGCATGGCGCTGTGTTTAAAAAATTGTTCGTAACTGCTCGCCAGTGCGCGTTTGTTTTCTACAAACAACGCCAGTTGCTCCAGTTGCGCGCAACCCATGGCGGCATTGATGTTGGGCATACGGTAATTGAAACCAATTTCATCATGAACGTAAGCGTAAGCATGCGGTTTTTTCGCCGTTGTCGTTAAATGTTTGCCGCGAGCGGCCTGTTCAGCATCACATAAAATCATGCCTCCACCACCTGTGGTCATAATTTTATTGCCATTAAAACTTAAAATGCCAAACTGACCAAACGTTCCGGTATGACGCCCTTTGTAAAAACTGCCCAAGGATTCGGCGGCATCCTCCACCAGTTGCAATTTCCAGCGCAGGCATACCGCCACCAAGCCATCCAGATCGGCAGGATGCCCAAAGGTATGCATGGGAACACAGGCCCTGATAATGCGATTATCCACACGATGGCGACAAAATCCAGCCTCATCGATAAAAGCATGTTCATCAAGCCACGTTTCCATTGCCGCAGGCGATAGACCCAACGTGGCCTTATCCACGTCAAGAAAAATGGGCTCAGCGTGGCAATAGGCGATGGCATTGCAGGTTGCAACGAAGGTCAGCGCCTGGGTAATCACATAATCCCCATCACTAACGCCGGCAAGCATTAACGCCATGTGCAGCGCACTGGTGCCATTCATGGTGACGACAGCACTTGGGCTGCCTGTAAAGCTAGCCATCTCACGTTCAAATCGATCAACATATGCCCCCACACTGGAGATGAACGTGGAATCGATGGCGTCCAATACGTATTGACGCTCGTTCCCAGTAAACACTGGCGCGTGCAAGGGGATAAAATCCTGCGTGCGGAAATGTTCGCGGATGAAGGTTATTAATGGCTTAAACATTATAAATACTCGCTTTGTATTTAGATAAATTCTTAGCTTGAGTAAACCATGCTATCGTCTTCTGTAAGCCTTGGCGAATAGAAAATTCTGGCTCAAATCCGGTTAATGTTCTGATTTTGGTATTATCACACCACAACCGTGATACTTCGGATTTTTCAGGCCGCAGGCGTTGTTGATCGAATACAAACTCAACTTGGCTATCCATGAGCTCACGAATCAAGTTCAAGGTATCGGCAATCGAGATCTCATCATTGGATCCAATATTAACAACCTCACCCACGGCTTTTTCACAACGGGCAAGTGCTAGGAACCCACGACAGGTATCATCCACGTAATTAAAATCACGCGTTGGCGTGACATCACCTAATTTTATTTGACGGCAGCCACTGGCGATTTGTGCAATGATGGTGGGGATAACGGCCCGTGCGGATTGCCGGGGTCCGTAGGTATTAAACGGTCGCGCAATGGTTACTGGCAAATCAAACGCATTAAAAAAACTCATGGCCATGGCATCAGCGCCTATTTTTGACGCGCTGTAGGGTGACTGTGCCTGTAACGGGTGTAGTTCATCCATGGGCACATACTGGGCAGTGCCATACACTTCGCTGGTGGACGTGTGAATCACGCGGCTTACATTATTGTCTATTGCTGCCTGACAAATATTCAAGGTACCGTTTATATTCGTATCGACATAGCTGCCTGGTGCAATATAAGAATAAGGAATGGCAATCAAGGCGGCAAGGTGGAAAATTACATCAACCCCTTTGGTGATGTGGTTGCAGTAATGGGGATCACGCACATCGCCTGTCAAAACGTCAATGTCATTCAGGCAGGCTGTGTCTTCCAGCCAGCCCCATGAATTAAACGAGTTGTATTGCGAGAGTGCTTTGACTTGATAGCCTTCCCGCACCAAAATTTCCGTTAAATGAGAGCCAATAAAGCCATCAGCGCCGGTAATTAATGCCTTCATCTCTTAAATGTCCTCAACATGTTCCCTTCTCCCCAAGGGGAGAAGGGAACATAATACTTAACTTGCCAATTGACCCACGCTACTGGATAATCCACACTCTTCATTATTTTATCCTATAATCACATGCGTTTTTCATGGTTTTACAGCTTAAGTGCCGTAGGAATACGGGGTATTGGTTTAGTCGCAAAATTATTGTTGATCTTGTGCTTGGTGCGCTATTTTCAACCCAGTGACCTCGGATTATACGGGATTATTACGGCGATAGTAGCATATGCCCTGTTTTTTGTAGGGCTTGAATTTTACAATTATACCTCAAGAGCACTGGTTGACGCATCACCTATCGCACAAGCGGTTATTATCAGAGACCAGTTCATTCTTTATGCCATTGTTTTTTTTATGCTATCACCGCTATTTTATCTGGTATTTTACACTAACATGTTGCCTAGGCCACTGTGCTGGTTGCTTATTCTTTTAGTCATCACCGAGCATATTTCCAATGAATTAATGCGCATACTGATTGCAATGGCACGCCCTTATCTCGCCAACGTTGTCTTTTTTTTAAGGCAAGGTCTATGGGCGCTTATATTACTGCCTTTATTTTTGCTTTTACCGGACAGTCGCCAGTTTAATACGGTCTTGATTGCCTGGATATCCGGCGCTGCATTCAGTATTTTAATCGCCACCCTTGGATTGCGTCACCTTCCTTGGCGATGCCTTTGGCGAGAACCGATTAACTGGACGCACATGTGGCTCGCCTTGCGCATTTCGCGCCCCTTTATCATTAGTGGTTTCTGTGCGCTAAGCATGCTGTATATCGAACGTTTTTTCGTTAATTATTACTGTGGTCTGGATGCCGTTGGCATCTACACGTTTTATGCGGGCTTAAGTCTAACGTTGCATAACCTAGTCAACACCGGTGTATCAAAAATGCGTCTGGCCCAGTTGTTATCGGCCTGGAAGCAAGACAATTACCTACAATTTCAAGATGAAGGCAGGCGAATGCTGAAAGATACGACACTGTTCGTGCTGCTATTTGCTGCCCTTAGCTTGTGTTTGATTTTACCCTTCGTGAATTTCCTCAATCGACCGATCTATTTATCACATCTTTCCATCTTTTATTTTTTATTGTTTGGTGCGGCATGTCGCAGCATTGCAGACGTTCCACTCTATACACTTTACGCGCAGCACAGTGATCGATTATTATTGTCGATTAACTTAGCGGCTTTTTGTATTATGCTGATTGGAAATGCTCTGTTGGTTCCACGCTACGGCCTTATTGGTGCAGCACTCTCATCCGCAAGCGCCAGCCTGGCTTTATTAGGTTACTCATTATTTGTCATGGTTCAGCGAACGGGATGGCCTGTTTCTCAGCCACAATCCTGACACAGGGGTTATTTATGAAAATTTCAATCGTTACTGCCTGCTACAACAATGCGTCCACAATTCGTGACACCCTCAGAACCATTCACATGCAAACGCATCAAGACATTGAGCATATTGTGATTGACGGCGGTTCTACCGATGGTACCCTTGAAATTCTTGAGCAAAATAAACAGCATATCGCCCGCCTGATATCAGAACCCGACAAAGGGCATTACGATGCCATGAACAAAGGCCTTGCCCTGGCTACCGGCGATATTATTGGCCTGTTAAACTCAGATGATTTTTTTGCGAACAGCCATGTATTAACTCAAGTTACAAAAGCATTCTCGGATGACACTATCGATGCCTGCTATGGTGACCTGGTTTACGTCAAAAACAACAATATCAAGCAGGTTGTCCGCTACTGGAGATCACGTGCTTACACCCCCGAACTCTTTGGAAGGGGCTGGGCTCCCGCTCACCCTACGTTTTATGTACGCAAGGCGGTTCATGATCAATATGGTATGCTTTTCAATCTGGATTATAAATTAGCCGCAGACTATGAGGTACTGTTGCGATTACTGTTCACGCACAACATTAAAACAACCTACATCCCGGACGTCATGGTAAAAATGCGCTTGGGCGGCGTTACCAACAAATCACTCACAAACATTGTCAATCAAAATAAAGAAATTCTGCAGGTATTAAAGCACCACAACTACCCTTGCTCGCCCGCTAAATTTCTCGGCAATAAACTGATTGACCGAATTCAGCAACATTTGAACAAGGGCACTTATGTCCAGTAACGTCATTCTGGTTACCGGTGCGAGCGGTTTTGTTGGAAGCGCACTGGTTAAATCATTGTGTCTTAAAGGCTATGATGTTCGAGCAACTGTTCGCACCGGAGATCCCTCGTCGCACGCTCCTCGGGACGACGAGAACGCGTCCATGGTGACAATGTATAACTTAGGTGAATTAACCGACAAAACAGATTGGCGACAAGCATTAGACCAGGTTGATACCATCATTCACTGTGCGGCAAGAGCACATATCCTGCGAGAAACCAGTGCTAACCCACTGGAAACGTATCGTCAAATGAACACGCACGTCACGACGAACCTTGCGCGTCAAGCCAGCGATCAGGGTGTGCGGCGATTTATTTTTCTGAGCAGCATTGGTGTGCTGGGCCATAGTAGTTATGCCAAACCGTTTACTGATGGCACCAAACCGAATCCGCAAGCGCCTTACGCACAGGCAAAATGGGAAGCAGAACAGGCGTTACATGCCTTACCAACCAGCATGGACAGGGTCATCATCAGGCCGCCGATTGTCTATGGGTTAGGCGTACGTGGTAATTTCAGGACATTATTAAATGCCATACAGAAACAAATTCCCCTGCCGCTGGGTGCAGTCAAAAACAAACGTCAGTTTATCGGGATTGATAATCTCGTTGATTTTATAATGACGTGCATTGAGCCGAAAGAGGCCATCAATGACACCTTTTTGATTGCGGATAAGGAAGTCATTTCAACCACACAACTGTTGCATTTTCTATCGCTGGCATTGGGGAAGAAGGCTAGACTTCTGCCTGTTCCACATCAGTTGCTGGCTTGGGGTTTAAATTCGATTGGTAAATCAAGACTGGCGGGACAATTGCTGGGTAATCTGGAGATTCATTCAAACAAGGCGCATGACTTGCTTGGCTGGGAGCCGCCTTTTACGATGCAAGAACAATTGCAGCAATTGGCCGGCGTTGTTGCATAAATAGAACAATCTTCATGCGATATCATCGGTTAACTGTGGCGATTGTTTATCTAATTTATCCCCAAACGACAAGCGTGGTCGGCATTCATTAACAAACTCCATGTCAATTTCCAATAAAACGGGTCGTGGGTTGGCTATAAAGGCATCAACGGCAATGCCTAGTTCCGCAATGTGTTCTACTCGTTGTGCCTCTATTTTATAGCCTCGGGCTATTTGCACAAAATCACAGGAATATTTTTTCCAGTAGGTTGATTCATCGCGGCCATCAAAATACATTTCCTGGAAATTCTTGACCATTCCCAGTGCTTTGTTATTCAATATAATGGTTAATATGGGTAAATTTTCGCGCGCTATAATGTCTAGTTCCTGTATATTTAATTGAGCGCCGCCATCCCCTGAAAAACTTACGACTGGCGCATTGGATGCCACTTGAACGCCTAAAGATGTGGGTATGCTAAACCCCATGGCACCCAATCCACCTGAGTGGTGTATTTTTTGGTGAGTGTCCAGTTGAATGGTATGTGCGGCCCACATTTGATTGTTCCCGACATCGCAAACAAACTGTACTTCAACGCCACGAAATTTTTTATTGATGACATCAAATACAGAAAACGGGCTGAGTTTTAACTCACTGTATTCATTTCGATAATGAAAGTCTTTTTTGGTGTTTAACAGGGTTAACCAATGATTGCTTCTATCTACAGTGGGTAATTGTTTGATAAATTCACGATAAAAAATACACGCGTCCATGTGTAACGCGGTTGCAGCTTGTATTCGATTGTTCAGTTGATGCTCGTCAATATCAATCTGAATAATCCGCGCATTTTTTGCAAAGTCCTGACAGTCAGCGCCGGTTTGTCTCACATCAAGACGGGATCCAATCACCAGTAGCACATCACAATTTTGAATGGCGTCATTGCCAACGCGGGTTCCATAACTGCCGATCATGCCAAGATAAGCTGGGGCGTCAGCTATCTTTTCGCATCCTTTCAGGCTGGCCACATAAGGAATGTGTAATTCTTGCAACACCGCAAGAAATGGATTCAATAAATCATGGTTAACGGCACCACCGCCCAGTAACACCAAGGGCTTGCTCGCGGCTAATAATTCGTTGTAAATGACCGCAATATCATCGGTGTCATGTGCCACGTCATCATGAGACGTCATGCTGTTGATCAGTGCCGCCAGCTGTTCTTCATTGATTTCTTCACGTTGTATATTCATGGGGATATCAATTAAAACAGGCCCGGCTCGTCCATGCCGTGCAATATCGATGGCTTTATTCAATTCGGACAACAGCGTTTCAACCGATTCAATTTTTACAGCATATTTTGTAATGGATTCAACGAGCTTGATAATATCCAGCTCTTGAAATCCTTGCTGTTTGATTTGTTTGTCACCTTTTGCTTCATGGGCATTCACCTGTCCTGTAATAAATAAACAGGGAACATTATCCAGCCAACAGTCGGCAATGCCCGTAATTAAATTGGTAGCTCCTGGCCCGCTCGTACCCAGTGCCACACCTAAAATGGCGTTATCCGTTGCGCGGGCAACCCCACCTGCCGCAAAGGCTGCTGCCTGTTCGTGATGAACCGACAGTAATTTTGTTTTTCCAAGTAGATTGATGCTGTCAACCAGATGCGCAATCATTCCACCGATTAATTCAAAACCGTAATTAATTTTCTTATGAGCCAATAATTGAGCTACCGCATCGGATGCCTTCATTGACATGTCCTCTATTTTTAATGGTTACATGATATCATGCGTGTCTTGAAAATTGATATATGAGTAAATCAAACATGAGAGAGAAACAATATCAGGATGACACCTCTGTGCCGCTGCACTTGCTCTTTATTGTAACCATAACCATCATCATCCTGGCTGCATTTTTATTGGCGTTTATTTATGCAACAACGCCCTGTGCATTCCAAATGAGAAGAGCGCATGGTTTTAATTAGCAAATCTGTGCCTATATTACCGCTGCCTAAAATGGCAACTTTCATTTTTTGTTTCATCATGTCTTCACGTTTAAATTAGCGTTAAGAGTATACCATTGTTTTGTTAATAGTATTGCCTGCTCCAAATCAACGCGCACTTTTAAATTCAGTTCATCGCGCGCACGACTAACATTGGGCACATACCTTTCGGGCAATTGATTAGCAGAAGCCCGCGCTATTTGAACCTCGCTATTTGGCGCGAACTGAGCTGCAACCTTGCAAGCCAAATCCTTTATTGTAATCGACTCATCCGAGCCCACATTATAAGGACGCATGGTTTCCCCTCGAAAAAGAATGGTCCATAACCATATGGCCAAATCAGCTGCATAGAGATAAGACCGGAAAGGCGATCCATCACTGTTTACGACAATTGAATTCCCGTTTAATCCGTCACGAATAAAATTACCAATTGCAAAATGTGTATCCAATGGAAGATGTGGGCCCACGAACGCGAAGCATCGAGCGATTTTAACGTCCAGATTATAGTGTTTTGCATAATACGCGCACATCTTTTCAGCTTCACGTTTACCCTCTACATAAGCCGATTTAATTTCCTGCTGCGGGATTGGCTCATATAAATAATCTTCATGGAGATGAGACATATGACTTGGCTGTTTGCCATAAATAGCGCCAGAGCTTGTCAACAGAAACTGTTTAGCTCCACATTGCTTGGCAAAGTCCAGTGTATGCCTAGTCCCCTGAACTATCGTATCAAGCATTAAATCCGGATTATTCTTATTCAGACGCACACTGGCTTCAGTGGCCGCATGAATCACATGCGAGAAATGCCCTTGGGGAAATTGAAAATTTTTAACATCACCCTCTTGAAAAACTAACGCTGGATCAGAAACCAAGTGTGGGCATTTTTTTGCAAATTGCTCAACATTACGTGTCAAAACAACAGCCTTCGCATGAAGGTTTAGCTTTGTATTTGCCCAAACAAAGCTTTCCAAAAGCCAACAACCAAAAAAACCAGTACCACCGGTAATAAAAATTCGCTGATCACGCAATGCGGTCCATAACGACCGTGTATTTTCAAAGATACAATCAAGATCAGCTGACAAAAGATTAGGTTGCACAGATAGCATTCTCGAACAGGCTTGTGAGCGTTAATGATAAGATTAAGTGTCATCAATGTCTACCATGCAAAAAAGGCATGCATCCTTTACATTCCACTGGATGAATAGAATAATGCGATTTTCCTAACGGCAGACCACATGCAAATTAATACCATTCTCACCCGTTATCTTTTAATTGGCATACTAAACACCACCTTTGGCTATTCCGTCTTTGCATTGCTAACTTGGTCTGGATTGCACTACCCAATTGCTTTGTTTTTTGCAACGATCGCGGGCATATTATTTAATTTCAGAACATTTGGGCATTTCGTGTTTAAAAACCGGGACTGGCGTTTACTTTGGCGATTTTTTGCGGTCTACGGGATTTTATATGTTGTGAATGTAGGCTGTGTTTTTATGTTGATGACGTATGCTCGTATTCATAATGTTTATTTGGCCAATGCGATTACGCTTGTTTTTATTGCCAGCTTGGGATTTGTGTTAAACCGAAGATTTGTTTATGCGAAAGATTAGTATTGTTACACCACATTTATATCGTTACATACCTTGATAAATCACGTTTTACGGTCTAAGATTTTGTAAAACATCACGTTTTTCCAACGTGAAACGTGATCTGCAACCTGATTCGAGTGGAATATGAAACGATCTCTAGGTTGTTGACTCTTCAAGGTAAATAACTATAATTTGTCTAAAACTGGAGATTTGTTTATGCTAAAAATTAGTATTGTTACCCCCTGTTACAACGAAGAAAGTAATATTATTCACCTGTTTGAACGCATAACGGCCGTCATGAAAACGTGTCCGGATTACGCGTATGACATTATTTTTATTGATAATGCCTCAACAGACAACACGGTCCAATTGGTTAAGTCCTTGATTCATCAGGATGAGCGAGTTCGCTTGATCGTCAATGCACGTAATTTTGGCCATATCCGTTCACCCTATTATGGGTTGATGCAAGCCAGAGGAGACGCGGTTATTTTAATGGCGTCAGATTTGCAGGATCCACCCGAATTACTGCCTGAATTTATCAAACAGTGGGAAGCTGGTTTTAAAATTGTAGCGGGTGTAAAGACCACCAGTGAGGAATCACCATTATTTTTCATGATTAGAAAAGCGTATTACAAAATGGTGAATCGCATTTCAAACATCAAGTTAATCAATAATTTCACTGGTTTTGGTTTGTATGATCGACGCGTGATTGACATCATGAAAAGCCTGAACGACCCCTATCCGTACCTGAGAGGACTGGTTTCCGAGTTAGGCTTTGACGTAGCTGAAGTTGAGTTTAATCAGCCTCAGCGAAAACGTGGTATTACCAAGAATAATTTTTATACGCTGTATGATATCGCCATGTTAGGGATCACCAGCCATTCAAAAGTGCCTTTGCGCATGGCCGTATTTGCCGGTTTTTTTCTATCCGCAACAAGTTTAATGATGACATTTCTATACCTGATTTTGAAACTGCTGCTTTGGAATAGCTTTGCGCTTGGTACAGCGCCCTTGTTAATGGGTTTGTTCTTTTTTGCGTCCGTGCAGTTGTTCTTTTTAGGCTTGCTGGGGGAATATGTTGGTAATTTGCAGACGCAGATTTTGAATCGTCCGCTGGTGGTGGAGAAGGAGCGGGTTGGTTTTTAAATAGATACCTCAACGCTAATGTAAATTAACCAACCTTCTGCTAAAAAACCGATCCACCCAATTAATGTCATGGGCTACTTCGTTGGCCAAGGGGTGGAGCAGTACTCGTGGCCCATGACACTGTGAGCAAAGGTTGATTGACATTAATACATCGGATGCCTAAAATCACCCTTTAAATTGCCAAGAAAGAAATTATGCTTCAGTCTGCTTTAACGCTTTGTCTGGTTACGCTTCCAAACTATCAGTCATTTGATAATTATATCTTCCTCATCCAACAAGCTATAAAAGGCGGCGCTACCTCTATACAGCTTCGTAATAAAACAAATCAAATGTCGATGATTCGCGATACAGCCTTAGCGTTATTATCGTTACTGCGGCCCTTAAACATCCCGCTGATTATTAATGATAATGTTTTGCTTGCAAAAGAAATTGATGCTGATGGCGTGCACCTTGGTCAGTCTGATCTTTTGCCCATTGAGGCACGCAACATTCTGGGATCTGATAAAATCATCGGATTGTCAATTGAAACGAGTGAGCAGCTTGACCAAGCCAATCAATTAAATTGCATTGATTATGTTGCTGCGAGTGCCATATTCCCCAGTAAAACCAAACAAGATTGTAAAACAATTTGGGGTCTTTCAGGTTTAAAAACTATAACGCAACAATCTAAGCATCCTGTTGTTGCTATTGGTGGCATCAATGCCAGTAACGCTCGGGATGTTATAGCTCATGGAGCCTGTGGCATCGCTGTGATCAGCGCAATTCATGATCATGCTTACCCTGAATTGGCAGCAGCAGAATTAATTCGAGAAATGAAAATGGGAAATCATCATGTATACAAAAATTAAAGATATTGCAGGTCGTGTCAGGAGCAATAAGCCATTAATTATCAATATTACCAATCATGTCACGATGGATTTTGTTGCCAATGGTTTGCTCAGCATTGGTGCCTCACCTATCATGACGCTTGCTACTCAGGAAGTTGAGGATTTACTAATTATTGCCAATGCTGTTGTGATTAATATTGGTACTCTGAATGATGAGTTCATTCATCTTTGTAAAGCCGTCTGCCTAGCGGCTAACCGGTTGGGTAAACCGATTACTCTAGATCCGGTCGGCGCTGGAGCAAGCCTCTATCGTACCAAAACCTGTTTGGATCTTTTGGAACAATTTGATTTTTCAATCATTCGCGGGAATGCGAGCGAGATCATGGCGCTGGCAGGATCTGTTCAAAATACAAGAGGAGTTGATGCCAGCATAGCAAGCACATACGCCATTGAAAGTGCTCAATATTTAGCATCACAGCATGATGTTGTCGTTGTTATCAGTGGTAAAATTGATGCCGTCATTGATAAGAATTGCGTTCAACAGTTTGATTATGGATCGGCATTGATGCCCATGATCACAGGCTCCGGTTGTTTATTATCAGCCGTCGTGAGTGCGTTTGGTGTTGTGCATCACAATCTTTATGAAGCGGTTTCCGCGGCTGTTGCATTTTATGCTGTTTGTGGCGAATTGGCCGCTTCAATTGCAAAGGGTCCTGGAACATTTAAGCCCTGTTTTCTAGATCAATTATCCATGTTACCCGAGAGAGCTTGCTATGAGAAAAGTTAGTCCACCTTGCGTTGTTACGATTGCTGGAACAGACCCATCGGGTGGAGCTGGTATTCAAGCGGATATAAAAGTTATTTCTGCAACGGGTGGATATGCCGCTTCTGTTATTACGGCTTTGCTTGCACAAAACACACAAGGTGTTCAATCTATTGAAGCGGTTTCTGCTGATTTTGTTCGTCAGCAGATGCAGTCTGTTTTTAGTGATTTGAATGTTAAAGCTGTTAAAATCGGTATGCTGCATGATGCGCGAATTATTGAGGCCGTTTCGTCTGAGTTGGAAATATTCAAACCCAATAATGTGGTTTTTGATCCAGTTATGGTTGCTAAAGATGGTTCTTTATTGCTTGATTTGGATACTATTGCCTTCTTGAAAGAAAGCCTGTTTAGATTCGTTACTTTGATTACACCGAATATCTTTGAAGCTGAACATTTGCTAGGAGCAGACATCATAACATTATCCGATATGGAATCTGCGGCGAAAATGCTTGGTAAACAATTTAATATTAATGTGTTAATTAAAGGGGGGCACCTGAGTGGAAAGCAATCATCCGACGTGCTTTACAAAATACAACAAGATGATTGCTCATGGTTTCAGGCCGGGCGCGTGTACACAAAAAACACGCATGGCACGGGATGCAGTTTGTCTTCCGCAATAGCCTCGTTTCTTGCACAAGGACGTTCACTCTCTGAGGCTATTGATATAGCAAAGCAATATATAACCAAGGCTATTCAATCGGGCGCTGAGCATCAAATTGGCCGTGGAAATGGCCCCATTGATCACTTTTATTTTTTAAATCCATCAAGAGAATGTAGCGATGAAATTTTCACAACTTGTTGATGCGTGCGCACCAACGTTGCGCAAAATATATAAACAAAAATTCAATGCCTCACTGTATTCAGGCACACTGCCCAAGCCTTTATTTAACTTGTTTTTAACACAGGATGTATTTTATTATCTACCAAAATATGCGCAGGCATTGCGAGAAATAGGTTCGGACCTAAATAATCCGGCTAATTTATTCTTTCATCCTGTGCAGGCTGAGCAGTTTATTCGATTGGCAGATGTAACGGTTGCCTATGAGAAAGATATCATTTCCCGCTATGCTATTCAACAACAGGGTTCAAGCTGTGTTTTTTTTCAATCCACGCCTGTTACAGATTGCCTAGTAAACTATACCCGGTATCTTCTTGATAAAACTGAATCCATTGCCTTGCGTGTAACGAAAGTTACGGCTTGTTTATGGTTATATGCCCAATTGGGAAAACAAATGGATCCTTCGTTATGTTCGGTTGATAATCCTTATTTATCCTGGATAAAAGCATACCGTGATCCAGCGTTTCTTGCGGATACGGATGCATTGATCAGAACATTGGATCATGTTCTTGGTAACGTTAATTGCCTTTTGCAAGAAAATCAAATCATTGCCGCATTTGAAAAATCACTTGAATTTGAATGGGCTTTTTTTGATAGCTTTTATCCCGAGGAGGAGCGGCTTGCGTTACAAATTGGAAGTGCCCTGTGCTTGAGTTAGTTTGCCTTCAATCGCCGTTATTTCAATTTTGGCTTTCTTGGACGCCGTGTGATAAGCCCGTTTTTTAGTCATGTTACTCTCCTCTTTATATTAAGAAGAATAACTCATAAAAAACCTTTTTTTATGTCCAGAAAACCGCGCCTATATCAGTTCAGGACTGTCCCAGCAACCGCTTGACTTTCAATACCCCGATTGCGTCCCATTCGCCCAATCCAAAAAACTGCGCGTTGTTATCAAACAATCGCACGCACCCTGTCGAATCCGTTGATTCTGGTAAGGTAATTAACTTCCCCTGGCGCAAGGCGTGAACGGCGTCGTCATCGAGTACAATGCGTGGCAAATAATCGACGGCGCGATCCACAGGCAACAGGCATTGCAGCAATTGTTCAGTGGTCATGGCGGTCAATTCATCCAGCGTATACATGGTCTCCCTCGCAAGGCCTGCGGTATGCGTACGATGCAATTGCGTGACGTGCGCACCAACGCCTAGGCGTTCGCCAATGTCTTCAACCAGATTACGAATATAGGTGCCCTTGCTGCACGTCACCGTTAATTTAAATTCACGTCCGTTAAAAGCATTTAATTGCAATTGATGAATGGTTACCTCGCGTGCCTTACGCTCAATCTCAATGCCAACACGCGCAAATTTATACAAGGGTGTACCGCGGTGCTTCAGCGCTGAAAACATGGATGGAATTTGTTTGATGGGGCCGGTAAATTGGGCCAGTACGGCACGAAGTTCCAACTCTGAAACACTGAACCCATCCACTTGGGCAATTATCTCGCCCATGGCATCTGCTGTGTTGGTTTTAATGCCTAATAAACCAGTGGTTTCGTAGCATTTGTCTGCGTCTAAAAGGTACTGGCTGAATTTACACGCCTCACCAAAACACAAGGGTAACATGCCGGTAGCCAGCGGATCGAGGCTGCCGGTATGACCTGCTTTTTTGGCATGCAGCAGGTGTTTAACCTTTTGCAGGACGGCATTGGAGGTTAGACCGCCTGGCTTATTGACCAACAGGAGACCATTAACAATCTGTTTTGGGTTCATCGTTTTGTTCTGGCGGGTTTACATCGTCAATTAAACGGCTCAAATGACGGCCATATTCAATTGAATTGTCATAAATAAAATGCAACTGGGGTACCGTGCGCAAGGTTAACGTTCTTGCTAACGCTGAACGCAAATAGCTTGCGGAGGCGTTTAAAATAACGTCTGCCAGACCTGGCTCATCATTAAGCACGGTAAAATAAATTTTAGCATGCCCTAAATCGCGTGTTACCGTCACCGCAGAAATCGTAATCAATTTTGGAAGACGGGGGTCTTTCACTTCCTGTTGAATGATTTGCGCCAGCTTGCGTTGCATCATTTCTGCAATGCGGTCAGTTCTTTTAAAGTCTGCACTCATAGATTTCGCTTAATTTCGATAATTTCAAACACTTCAATCAAATCACCTGGTTTCACGTCATTATAGTTTTTCACACCAATTCCGCATTCAAAACCCTGGCGCACTTCAAGCACGTCATCTTTAAAGCGACGCAATGATTCCAGCGTGCCTTCATAGATGACGACATTGTTACGCAGTACGCGGATGGGATTATTACGCTTGATGACGCCTTCAACAACCATGCAACCCGCAATGGCGCCGATTTTAGGTGAGCGGAATACATCGCGCACTTCGGCAATACCTACAATTTCTTCTTTGAATTGTGATGATAGCATACCGGTTAGCGCGCCACGAACCTGATCAACGATGTCGTAAATAACGCTGTAATAATGAAGCGATACCGATTCCTGGTCAACCAGACGCTTCGCACCCGCATCAGCGCGTACGTTAAAGCCTATTAATAGCGCACTGGAGGCCATCGCCAAATGCACATCAGACTCGGTGATGCCGCCCACGCCGCTGGCAATGATTGCAACCTTGACCTCTTCATTCGATAATTTAACTAGCGCATCAGCGATTGCTTCAACCGATCCCTGCATGTCTGCCTTGAGCACGACATTCAAGACTTTCACTTCTGCGGCAGTCATGTTTTCCATGATGCCTTCCAGGGATGTTTTCTGCCGTCTTGCCAGCTTAACCTCACGGAATTTGCCCTGACGGAACAAGGCAACTTCGCGCGCCCTTTTTTCATCAGGCACAACAATGGCCTCATCTCCCGCATGCGGTATAGCTGATAAACCCAACACCTCCACCGGCATGGAGGGACCCGCACTATCAACCAACTCGCCGCTATCACTCACCAGCGCGCGCACCCGACCGTATTGGAAACCAGCCAGCAGGATGTCGCCTTTACGTAATGTTCCGCGTTGTACTAGTATCGTAGCCACAGGCCCACGGCCCTTATCCAGCCTAGATTCGATGACAACCCCTTTCGCGGCGCCATCCGTGTGTGCGGTTAACTCAAGCACTTCAGCTTGCAGCAGAATGGCATCCAACAAACGATCGATGCCTTCGCCTGATTTTGCCGAAATATTAACAAACATGGTGTCCCCACCCCATGCTTCAGGAATAACGTCAAGGCCTGACAACTCGGTCATCACCCGCTCAGTGTCAACACCTGGCTTATCGATTTTATTAATGGCAACAATAATGGGAACGCCCGCCGCTTTCGCATGCTGAACTGCCTCAACAGTTTGTGGCTTAACACCATCGTCTGCTGCAACAATCAAAATAACGATGTCAGTTGCTTGCGCACCACGAGCACGCATGGCGGTAAACGCGGCATGTCCTGGCGTATCAAGAAACGTGATTTGACCTTTGGCGGTGGTCACATGATAAGCACCAATGTGCTGAGTGATACCACCGGCCTCACCTGCCGCAACTTTAGTGCGACGTATATAATCCAGTAATGACGTTTTACCATGATCAACATGCCCCATGATTGTCACAACGGGTGCACGCGGTTCATCCAGTATACCTTTGGTGACAGCAGCATCCAGCGTATGCTCAATCGCATCGTCCTTCAACATCCTTGCCGTGTGCCCCATTTCCTCAACAACAATAATGGCTGTTTCCTGATCAATAACCTGGTTAATGGTAGCCATTGCACCCAGCCCAATCATAACCTTAATCACGGCGGCGGCTTTAACGGACATACGCTTGGCAAGTTCTGCTACCGTGATCGTCTCGGGAACGTCTACTTCATAAATAGTGGCTGTGGTCGGCATGGCAAAACCATGCATCAGTGACTTTTCGGCTTCACGGTATTTCTCGGATTTCGCATGACCCTTGCGGTGTTTGGCCTTATTACGTTTCGCATGCGCCGACAGATCAATTTCAGATTCATTGCGTTTTGTGGGTGGTTGGTATTTTCCCTTTTTGTTGCCTTTTTTAAGGTCAGGCTTGGCGGTCGCGCTTCTCTCGTTCATAACGGCTTGTTTCTTCGCCTGTTTTTCAACCGTGTTTTCTACATTTTGGGCAGGAACAACGCCCGCCTCAACAACGGGCTTCTCGCTGACCTCTTCAGTAATAATGGCTTGCTCTTCTGCATGATGCATAACTGGCGCGACAGTGTCCTCAACGTGCAGCAGCACCGCCGCTGCAACTTCAGCCACAGGTTCTAGCGGTGACTCAAGCAACGGGCTAGGTTTGTCGTAAATGCGTTTTTTTCGCACTTCAATATTAACCGTTTTACCACTGTGTGCGTCATGCCCATGCGTTACCTGATTAACACTTTTTCGCTGTAGCATAATGCGATTGGGTGCTACTTTTTCAGTTTGATTGGACGATTTTTTCAAATGATTCAACAATAGTCGTTTTTGATCTTCCTTGACCACATGCTGCTCATCAGTAATGGGCAATCCAGCTTCCTGTAACTGAGTCAATAAGCGCTCAACAGGGATACCCACAACGTGAGCCAACTGTTTAACCGTCACATCCGCCATAATCTAATCCTCATTCGACTGCTCCCTTGGGAACAAATCTTAATTCAAATACTTAGGAATCCATACTGCATTCTATCGAAACCAGGGTTCCCGTGCTTTCATAATGAGAGCAGCCGCTTTTTGTTCAGTCATACCCGCTATGTCGAGGATCTCATCCACAGACTGTTCTGCCAAATCTTCCATCGTCTTGATACCAATAGCCGCCATATGTTTAACCAGTTCGTCGGTCATGCCATCCATTGACGCAAGGCTTTCGACTACGCCCGCCAACTCATTCCCGGAGGTCAAGGCCTGTGTCAACAGGATATCATTGGCGCGATTACGTAATTCGTCAACAATGTCTTCGTCAAATTCGTCAATTGCAAGCAATTCATCTTTGGGCACATAAGCAATTTCTTCCAACGATGAGAATCCATTAGCAACCAGTAAAATTGCAATCTCTTCATCAATTTCAAGTGCTGTGGTAAACAGTTTGATAATTTTAGACGACTCTTCCTGACTTTTGCCTTCAAACTCTTCCACTGTCATGACATTGAGTGTCCAGCCGGTCAATTGACTTGCGAGACGCACATTTTGACCATTTCGGCCAATGGCTTGTGAGAGCTGATCTTTGTGCACAGCCAGGTCCATCGTGTGAGTATCTTCATCCACAACAATGGATGTAATATCAGCGGGCGCCATGGCATTGATCACCAGTTGTGCCGAATTATCATCCCACAAAATAATATCAACGCGTTCACCACCCAGTTCACTGGACACCGCTTGCACGCGTGCTCCGCGCATACCCACACACGCACCAATCGGGTCAATACGACCATCGTTGGTTTTAACAGCTATTTTAGAACGGTTGCCTGGCTCACGAGCCGCGGCCTTGATTTCAATAATATTTTCACCAATTTCGGGAACTTCAATCCGAAATAATTCAATCAGCATTTCCTTGCAAACACGGCTTACAAGCAATTGTGGACCACGCGCATTGTCAGTGATCTCATAAAGGTAGGCACGAACACGGTCATTGGTGCGAAACATCTCTTGCGGCAACATGTCCGCTCGCGACATAAAGGCCTCGGCTTTACCGCCCAAATCAATAATCACGTTATCACGCGTCACTTTTTTTACGGTTCCGTAAACCAGCTGACCCAATCGGCCCTTAAACTGATCAACAACCATTTGACGTTCTGCATCACGAATTTTCTGGAAAATAACCTGACGTGCCGTTTGAGCCGCTATTCGGCCAAATTCAATGGATGGCATGGGTTCTTCAATGTGCCCCCCAAGCTCAATATCTGGCGAACGTTCGCGAGCTTCAGCAAGCGTTAATTCGCGGTCTGGGAACTCAACGGCATCGTCAGCCACAACATCCCAATGGCGATACGTTTCATATTCACCGGTTCGTGGATCCATAGTCACGCGAATGCCCATATCCGCACCAGACAGCTTGCGTGTTGCTGATTCCAGCGCGGCTTGAATGGCCTCCAGAACAACGCGCTTGCTTACGCCTTTCTCATTGGATAACGCCTCAGCAACTAATAATAATTCCTTGCTCATGGTTCGCCTCACTAGACCGTCAAATTTGCTTTCACAATATTTGAAAAAAGAAAACGTTGTTGCTCATCATTGATCATGATAACCAATGTGATTTCGTCCGCTGACACAATCGTGCCAACAAATTTTCGTTTGCCCGCAACCGCCTTAAATAATTTAATTTGAGTATCCAAACCAATATAACGTTGATATTGACTGCTATGAAACAAGGGTCTTGGAATGCCTGGAGATGAAACTTCCAGACTGTAATTACCGGGAATTAGGTCATCAACATCCAGCAGCGCACTGACTTGATGACTGACTTTCCCGCAGTCCTCAACGCCAATACCATCTGCTTTATCAATATATATTCGCAGCAGGGAATGCTTGCCCTGGGCCAGATATTCACAGCCCCACAGCTCATAGCCCATATCGTCTACAGTTGGCTGTATCAATTGTTCAATTTCAGTTTGAATCATATCCCGCTCGTGTTTTGGAATTATCGTGTACAGAGATTTAGTTTTTACAAATACTGGATAATAAAAAACCCCAAAAAGGGGTCCTATATTAGTGGTAGCGGGGGCAGGATTTGAACCTACGACCTTCGGGTTATGAGCCCGACGAGCTACCAGGCTGCTCCACCCCGCATCAACTGAGGCCAATTATACGGACAACTATCGCAGTTGGCAAGGGCTTTTTGATAATTAATATATTTGAATTATAACGGCTCTGGTTTCCTCCAGCACGCCTAACAATTGCTGATACAATTGTTCCAACAACACCGTGCGCCCGGTCTTCCGGTACCGCTCAAGATATTGACAAGCATACTGCATTTTAAACGTACCGCAGTAAACTGCGCCGCCTTTCATTTTATGGGCCAATTTTTCAATCGCACTCCAATCGCGCAGCGCATAGGCGTCGCGAAGTGCTTGTTCATCGTTTGGAATCTCTTGCGTCACCATCAGTTGCAACATGTCAAGCAAAACAGCTTTGTTGCCGATGCGTTCTGCGGCATGCTCCAGATCTAGCAAGGGAAATTGACCCAGAACGAATAGCTGTGAATCGTCACTTGGCAATCCATGCCGGCATTCGCCCGCAGGCCATGATTGATCATCATTAAATAAAATAAATTGATGGAGAATTGATGTCATCATTTGTAGGCTGAGCGGTTTACAAAACACATCATTCATCCCTGACTTCAAACATTCATTTTTCGCATGCGCATGTGCCGTCAACCCAAAAATGGGTATAGCCGACCTATCCTCATCTGCTTCCCATTTTCGAATAGAGTGTGTCAATTCGTAGCCGGAAATGCCCGGCAAGCCAATGTCCGTTATAATTAAATTAAAATCCATGGATTTTGCCAGCTTTAGCGCATTTTCTCCGTTCACAGCAGACGTATAACGACAGCCTGCCTGAGAGACAATCAATTCCAGCATACGCAAAGCAATGGCATTGTCCTCGACCAGAAGGATATGAGGTCTATCTTCATCGCAGTTAAACATGTCAAATTTAGAATTTAATTCATTGAGAAGATTCGACTCACCGGCTATCTCGTCTACTTCTGCCACACTGACCGGCAAATCAAAATAAAACGTGCTCCCCATTCCGGGTTGACTGGTGAAGTTCAATTCCCCTCCCAATAATTTCACATAAGATTGCGCAATGTGCAGGCCAACACCGTAGCCGGGATATATCCCCTCATAAGATGCGCTGGCTCTGTAAAATCGATCGAAGACTTTATCATGATGATCGAGCGAGATGCCGATGCCTGTATCAATAACCTGAAATTGAAGATAGGTCTGCTCTCCATTGAAATCAACCAGTTTCACATCTATCTTGATAAAACCTGCTTGGGTAAATTTAATGGCATTGCCCACAAGGTTTAATAAAACCCGATGAAGTTTCACCGGGTCTGTCACAATATATTGCGGTGCGCGCTCATCTATTTCAACGTTTAACTCAATTTTTTTCAAGATGGTTGTCGGACGTTCCAGTTGAACAATGTCATTGATGCATTGACGTAAATCAAATGCTTCTTCTTTAATATCGCATTCACTGATATTTTCAGCGGATACCACATCCATAATACTGTTCAACAAACTCAATAACTGCTCACCACTTTGATTGATCCAGTGGGCAAACTGTTTATGCTCAGGATGTTTAAGACGATCTTCCAGCAATTGGGACATGCCCACAACACCACTAAGCGGTGTGCGAATATCATGACTCATGTTGGCTATAAATTCAGTTTTTGCCCGGTTAGCAGCTTCGGCGCGTTCCTTGGCAATGATGAGCGCTGCTTCAGTTTTCTTCAGCTCGGTAATATCAATCGATATGCCGAGTAGCCCAATGATCTCATTGTGTTCATCTCTTAATGGAACTTTTTGTGAAAAATAAACACGCTCACCATCTGGCATTGTTCCCCGCTCAATTTCCGTATGAGGCACTCCCGTTTCCATCACCTGATTATTTAATTTATCCACGCCACTGGCCTGACCTACATAAAGTAATAAATCATTTGTATTTTTTCCGACTATTTCATGCCTTGATGACAGCATCACTTGTTCTGCTTGAATATCATTGCAACCTAAATACACATTATTTCGATCAAGCCAATACACACAGCCAGGCATTAAGGCCAGTATATTTTCATAATAAGTTACTTTTTTTCGCACAGCAGTCAGATGAGCCTGAGCGTTCTTTTTAATCAGAGCGGTGAGTTCAGTAATTTGCTTGTCTCTGTCTTCAATTAGCGCACGACTAATGCCTATATGCCGGTTTTCCATGATTCACCAATTAATAATAATGTAGTATGATGCTGCGTTTTCCAAGACAAAGAACATTGTACACGAAACCAATTGCTTACATGCTAAAATTATATGTTAAAAAAGAATTCATTTGGATAAATAAAAAGTATATAATCGATCGTTCATTAACTGCTGTAAGATTTGAGGGTACACGTTATGCCAGGAAACCTCGTCGATGGTACACAAATTGCTACATTTAGTGGATTTGCCATATCAAGGCTGTCAAAAGCACAGCTTAAACAAACAACCAATCTTGTGTGTTTGAGCATTACAGGCAATCCACACTGCGTGGGCGCTGATCTGCAAATAATCATAGAGCAATCCATAAAAAACCATGGGGAAACAATCTTTTTAATTGGCGATGAAACACACTGGCATAATTTAAAGAGCGCCCCGGTTGTCAGTGAAGAAGAAAAAGCGGCTTTAAAAGAACAAGCCATTGCCATGGGTTCCAAATACCTGCAAGACAATCTGCCTGCCTTTTTGGCCGTTATAGAACAACAACATCCTGAGTTCAATGCTGCCGCGTTTTATACGAGTAATCCTGACAAATCGCCGTCAGAACACGTTATCATCCTGAATCAGCTGGCTCTCGACTTTGGCATTCCATTTCAAATCGTTAGATGGCGAGAATGGGTGGCCAATGGAAAACATGCCTTTGCAACCAAGCAGTCCGAAATTTCAACCCTGTACGAATCAGAAGAAACGCTAAAAAGCTGCCTTGATAAAGCAACAGCTGATTTTGTTCGTCGTCATAGAAAGAAAATAGCGCCTGAAAGCGTCGCTTTATTTACGCAACGTTCACGCGACTACTTAAGAGAGGAAACGCCTGCAATTTTCTGGATTGCCGCAGCACGTGGCATTGATTTTGTTTCATATCCTGGAACCGCTCCAAAGTTATTTTGGGCAACGAGAGATTATTTTATTGCGCCCCAGGGTCAGATAGAACACGCTCAATTAAGAATTCAGGTTGCAAACCCCGAACTGCTTGCAAACTGGGTTGAAATTAATTTCAAGAAACAGAAACCCATTTTCAAGAAACAGAAACATATTATAGATATTAGTCCTACACAGAGAAGTACGGCTGAACCAGATTCTTTCCGCCGATCACAATCATGTGAAACTTTAATCTCGCACCTCTCGCTCCTCTCGCATGGTTTTTTCCGTCCAATACGCGCCACCTCCACGACAATTGCTGCGCAAATTGAGTCATCTGCCCGAATGGCATCACCCACTGAGTCTATTTTCCTACATTTTATGCTCAGGTTTAATAGCGTGTCTCAGGAAGAAGGACAGCACATCCTTGAAAACTATGTGAAGGATCACGGTCCCGAGCAGCCCCGTTTTTTTGCACAGCGGTTGTTAACATTAACGATGATGCCAGTAGTAGCATTGAGTTCGTCAGTAACCCTGATGGAAAGAGGTGAGCAGACATCACCAAAACCATCACCACGCCTCTCAATCGCGTCTAAGGTTAAGGCGTAGGGCTGTCCCATCACAAAATACTTCGGAGGCAGCTTCAGAAACGTCCGCATCGGAACGTCGAGCATACAAGGGTAATGACAAAGGAATCAATAGGGCCTCTCGGCGTCGATTGATTCCATGACTCTATTGATCCTTCTTGTATAAACTCACTGGGCTTGTTGAATGCGCCGCATGAATATTTTTTTAATCACACTCATATCGATAACAAAATAGCTGCCTAAGAATGTTATAGAAATCCCTAGGATTTGGATGGGGTGTAATATACGATCAAAAAATAGCACATCGGTAAAAATGGCCGCCATGGGATCGACATAACTTAGCACAGCAATCTTGTCGGTTGTTAATTTACTCACGGAATGATAATAAAGTATAAATGCCAAAACCGTATGCACGATACCCAATATTAGGATATAAACACTGGTCTCCCAGGTGAAATGGATCTGGGAAAGATGAGCGAGAGGCAATAAGATTACCCCGCCGGCCAATAATTGTAAGAATATCATCATCGGGGGCGGAACCATGCTAATTTTTTTTGCAATAATTGTCGCGATACTATAGAAAAACCCGGCAAGTAAAGCACATCCAACCCCGATGACTTCCTTGTTTTTGAGTTGGAAGGTATCCATGGGGGTCATTATACCTACGGGTGAGCTATAACTTGCGCATCCTTGCACTGCGAGATACTGAATAAAATGCAATCCCAAGGTAAGCTGTTCATAAGCCATTAGAGGTTCATATTGTTCTATAATATTTAAATTATTTTCTATCAAGCTCTTCATGACAGGTAATTCAAGGATCGCTAAATCCATAACTGCAAATTGCCTTGCTTTCCCACCATCTGCATTATTGCTTGCAGCTGTTTGGAAATAACATTGGCTTTTTGCGGCCGTCACCGCTTGTGATTCTCTATCCCATAAAAGCTTAAGATAAGCGCGATTACGTGGACCGTCGGCCTGTAAACTGGTCGTGTATAAATAATTAAGGTAGATCAAAGAATTACGTTCTTCTTTACTTTTTAAATAATATTCAGAGGGAATAAATGAAAACCCTTGATCAAGTAAACCATTCGATAAATACATACTCTAGTCCTCACCATTGATAATAACGTGCTGCTGTAACAAAATTACGAAGGTTAAACATCATAGATGGTACCTACAGGGCACCTTCAATCCTAATCGCTGTGATACGGTTATCCATGGTTCTTTAATGCTGGAATAATCATTTGTGACTAAACAAAGGATTAAAATCATTCAAGCAATATATGGCTAACAATATTGTTAGGTAATATTTCGGCATGATAATATATACGGCATTGATTTAACAATATGGTATTTTTACCCTAGTACGAAGTTTGTTTGTTTAAAAAATGGATTAACGGATTTGATGGGCGTATGAAATAATTAATTCTCTACCTGAGCGACAGCCTAATTCTTTGCGTAGCATTTCGAGATAATGTTCCACTGTTTTAGGGGTAAGATGAACAGCTTGTGCGATTTCCTTAGCTGATTTACCTTGCATCAAATGCAAAAAGCATTGCCCGCGCCGCGGTGAAATAAAAATTGGGCAGCCTGTGTTTTTGTGAGTCACACAAATGCGCCTTGTAGCGGGGTTGATCCTGTTTTTATCAGTTGAAGCAAAAAAATCAATTGTATTTTGATATTCAAGTGAAGTTTCAATTATCTTGATTTCACCAGCCGGGTTGTAAATTTGGTTTGGAAATATAGGATACTGGAGAGCAAGTCTTGTTTGTTCAGCCGGCTGAATTAAATCAGCCGCTTGAGACAAAAAAGACTGTTTTATTTTTTTCACAGCGTCAATTTGATTAATATAAAAATAATTTATTTCTAAATGAGCTGGCGTTGAGTAAACACAGAATGCCTCACGAAAGTCCTGGTGATCCTCACAAATGAGCACGCCATTTCCATAACCAAAATATTGTTTAGCATCCTGCCATACCTTACTACCGGAATTTAGCTCCCATAAGCTAACGCCTGAATATGTAAAAAACTGATCAACAATGTCTTTTTTTTGATAGACACCACCACACACCTGATTAAAATAAAAATCTGCCCAGTTAGCATCACTTCCTAAATTAATTATTGTTCCATCAGGATAAATCCGTACGTAAAAAAGACCAACAATACCCACAGAAGCCAGCGAGGCAATCATTTCTTTAATAAACGTTGCATTGTTTGCATACTGACCTAATTTAGTGGCAGTCATATTTAATTTGTGTTAATTGATAATTGAATGGTCATTCTACCATAATCAGCCAGCAGATCAAAGGAAATCACACAGGCCACATGGCAGTTGGAATATGAAAGGGAACCAACTTTGTCATTTGCTTTCCTGAGCGTGCGAGTAGGCCTTCTAGGCCTCGATTAGTTCTGTTGAGCATGCCTATGTCTGTAATGCTTGAAATCTATCCCGAAAAAGCACCCACACACGCACTGATCAACACGCTAGGAAAGATACCAAAATACAGCAGAGACAGGCAATTCACAGAAAATATCGCCGTCGTGGTACGGGGTAATTTCACCGGCGTTTCATCAACCGCTTCATCAAAATACATCACCTTGATAATGCGCAGGTAATAAAATGCACCGATCACGGCGAAAACAAGACCCAGCACGGCAACCCAAGTCATTTGAACATCAACCAAGGCTTTCAAGACCAGCAATTTAGTCAGGAAACCAACGGTAGGGGGTACGCCCGCCATTGAAAGCATGACGATCATCATCATAAAGGCTAACCATGGGTTGCGTTTACTCAAGCCTTTAAGCGAGTCAACCTGCTCAACCTCCAGTCCTGCGCGAGACATCAGGACTATCAAGCCAAAGGCTGCAGCTGACATGAGTGAATAAACCAACACGTAATACAATGCCGCGGAAAAACCAGCCGCGGTTGCCGCAAGAACACCAAACAGGGCATAACCTGCGTGCGAAATGGCCGAGTATGCAAACATTCGCTTGATATTGTCCTGCATAATGGCGAGGAGATTTCCAGCACCGGCTGATAACAGCGCCATGATCAAAATTAGTTGTTGCCACTGGCTGGCAATATCAATCAAACCGATAGTAAATAAGCGTAACGCCATGCCTAGGGCCGCAATTTTTGGAGCGGTACTGATAAACAGGGTGACCGCGCTCGGCGCACCGGCAAACACGTCAGGGGCCCACATATGAAATGGCATGGCCGCCAGTTTAAACCCAACGCCTGCCACGATAAACACCAACGCAAACGATAACAGCCCGATTTGCGCTTGCCCGTTCAACGCAATCGCATTGGCTATGAGATGCAGATCCAGATTGCCGGTCGCGCCATATAACAGCGAAATACCATACAGCAACATGCCAGATGCAATGGCACCCATCACAAAAAACTTAAGAGCCGCTTCCGACGCATCCGCATCGGCGCGTCGAATAGCCGTCATGGCATACAACGGCAATGACACTAACTCCAATCCTAAATAAATAGTCAATAACGAATGCGCGGACACCAGCGCCATCATGCCGGCTGTTGAGAATAGCCCGAGCACATAATAGTCGCCAGTTGGCATTTGACGCTCATCGAGGTAATGTCGGGAATAGAAAAAACTCAAAAAGACGGTCAGGTAGATGAACAATTTCATTAATTGCCCAGCATCATCACTTATAAATAACCCGTGCAATATCGTTGAGCTATATTGCCCCAGATATAAAAAAGTCGTGATAGCTGCCAGCGCCAGTCCACAACACGCACAAATAAACGCGATAGATTTAACATACTGGCGTAGAAACAAGTCACCCAATAAAGCAACACAAGCGGTCACAAGGATGATGATTTCTGGTAAAGCCAGGTGAATATTTTCAAGTAATCCAGTCATGTCATTCCTATACTTTTGATTTATCGGCTAGTGCTAATGTATGGGCTACCGTGTGGTGAACATAATCCAGCACCGGCTTTGGATAAACCCCCATGCCGATTACCATCAAAGCCAGTAACGCATAGGCACTCAGTTCAAAGCCATCGAGATCACGCAAGGCCGCAACGTTTTTGTTTGCCACGACCCCAAAGATGACCCGTTTATACATCCAGAGCGTGTAGGATGCGCCAATAATCAGGGTGCTAGCCGCCCAAAAAGCTATCCAGAAGCCGGCCTTGATGCTACCCAGAATCACCATGAACTCGCCAACAAAACCGGATGTGCCCGGCAGGCCAGCATTCGCCATGGCAAATAACATAAATAGCGAGGCAAACATAGGCATGGTATTGACTATGCCACCAAAATCATTGATCTGCCTTGTATGCATCCGATCATAAATAAAGCCAACGCCAGCAAACATCGCACTTGACACAAAGGCATGAGAAATCATCACGATGATAGCACCTTCCAGCACAAGCCCTGCCGACGACATGCCACTTTTATCGGCTATCGCAAAGATAGCAAAACAACCTAAGGTAACAAAGCCCATGTGAGAAATGGATGAATAGGCAATCAGGCGCTTCATGTCTTGCTGAACAATGGCAATCAATCCCACATACACCACGGCAATTAATGACAGGACAACCATTACCATGGCGTATTTGCTGCACGCATCAGGGACAATTGGCAATGCAAACCGAATAAATCCATACGCACCCAGTTTCAGCAAAATAGCCGCCAACACAATCGAACCCCCGGCAGGGGCTTCCGTGTGCGCATCTGGCAACCAGGTATGAACCGGAAACATGGGAATTTTAATCGCAAACCCAAGAAAAAATGCGATAAAAATCAGTGTTTGCGCCGTGATCCCCAATTTAACCGCATAAAATGTTTCAATGTTAAATGAGCCAGCTAAATAGCCAAGGTATAAAAAAGCCGCCAGCATTAGCACGGAACCGAGAAAGGTGTACAGAAAGAATTTAATCGCCGCATAAACACGGTTGTCGGAACCCCATATGCCAATAATCAGATACATGGGGATAAGTGTTGCTTCCCAGAATATATAAAACACAATCCCATCAAGGGATGAAAAAACGCCAACCAGAAGGCCTTGCATAATCAAAAATGCAGCCATGTACTGCCCGACACGTTTTTTGATGCTGCTCCATGTGCTGAGAATCACAATCAGGTTGGTGAATAGGGTCAGCACAATTAACAATAACGATAGACCATCGATGCCAAGGCTATATCGGATCCCAACTGCCGGTATCCATGCCATGTCTTCGACAAATTGCATCGTAGGCGTATTAATATCAAAGCCTGCCATCAACGGAATACATAGGCCCAAGGTCAGCAACACGGTGAACAAGGACAAATAGCGCGATACATTGGCCTTTTTGTCATCGCCTGTTAGGGCAATAAACACGCCACCAATAATGGGCAACCAGATTAATAAATTGAGCAAATGATGCATACCTTCACCTTAACTTTCAACCCAGTAACAACCAGCAAAGAAACCCGAATAATCCAAACACCATCACAGCGACGTAATGGTATAAATAGCCACTTTGAATACCACGGCCTTTCAAGGCAAACCACGCGACTGTGCGTGCAGTACCATTTACGAAGAAGCCATCTATCAGATCCTTATCACCATATCGGTAGAAAAATTGTCCAATGGCTCTTGTGCCACGCACGAACACCCGATCATTAAATGAATCAAATCCATATTTATCAACAAGCATCCGGTACGGCCAGGCCAAGCGTCGTGCTAGCACGGCCGGAAGCGCAGGACATGCAATATACCCGATATAGGCCAGCAAAACACCGCCAAGGGTTATCCAAAAAACCAGCGAGTGGAACGCATGCAGCAGGGTGGCCATAGGTGACACAACCTCTGTAGCCAATTCTGCCAGCACGTTGTGATTAGGCAACACAAAAATTGAAGAACCCAGCAAGGTGGGGCGATCAAATAAAATTGGCATGTACAGTACATAGCCTAAGATAACAGAGGGGATTGCCAAAATAACCAGCGGCAACCATACAACCCAAGGCGATTCATGCACATGTGAAAACGTGTGGTCATCCATACGCGGCTTGCCATGGAATGTCATAAAGAAAGCGCGGAAACTATACAACGCCGTCACCATAGCCCCTGCTGCGACACAAAAATATGCATAGGCACTGCCTGGAATTTGCGAGAGTTTAGCAGCTTCTATAATGGTATCTTTCGAATAAAATCCAGCAAACGGTGGCAACGCACACAGGGCAAGAGTACCAATCAGGAACGTGGCGTAGGTGATAGGCATTTTGCGCCACAAGCCACCCATTTTACGCATGTCCTGTTCATGATGCATGCCAAGGATGACTGAACCTGCGCCTAGAAATAATAGTGCTTTAAAGCACGCATGCGTCATGAGATGGAAAATTCCAGCGCTATAGGCTGACGCCCCCATGGCAACCATCATGTAGCCTAGCTGTGACAGCGTGGAATAAGCAATGACACGCTTGATGTCATTCATTACCAGTGCGAGCATCCCAGTAAACAAGGCCCCCGTAGCACCTATCACGATCACCACACTTAAGGCAGTTGTTGATAACTCAATCAGCGGCGATATGCGTGCAATCATAAATACACCCGCTGTCACCATCGTTGCCGCATGAATAAGTGCGGAAATCGGCGTGGGGCCTTCCATTGATTCAGGCAACCACACATGCAACGGAACCTGGGCGGATTTACCCATAGCACCTACAAATAACAAGATGCAGGTAACGCTCATCACGGACCAAGCGTGGCCGTTGAACACGACCATGGTCTCATTGGCCAATTTATCCGCGTTATGAAACACGGTCGCATAGTCGAGGCTACCTGTGTACGCCAACACCAGGCCAATCCCGAGCAGAAAGCCAAAGTCTCCAACACGGCTGACGATAAAGGCCTTCATACTGCCTTGATTGGCGGATTCCCGCTGATACCAGAAACCAATCAATAAATAAGACACCAGCCCTACGCCTTCCCAGCCAAAAAATAATTGCAGAAAATTATTGGCTGTCACCAGCATCAGCATCATAAATGTAAACAAGGAGATATAGCTAAAAAAGCGTTGATAGCCATCATCGTCCGCCATATAACCAATGCTGTAAATATGCACAAGAAGCGACACAAAGGTAACCACAACCATCATCACAACGGTCAATGGATCAATCAAGAACCCAAGATGAAAGGCATAAGGGAATTGATCCCCGCCACTGGCCCATGTGTATAAGTTTCCATCCAGCACGGGCTCCTGCCCACTTAAAATAACACTGGCGACATAAACGGACAGAATAAACGCCAAGCCAACACCTGCGATGGTGGCGCAATGTGCACCCGTACGCCCGACCTGCTTGCGAAATAGGCCGGCTATGATGCATCCCACCAAGGGAGCCAGCACAATGATCAAACAACACTGTAAAATACTCACACGCCTACCCTTTTAAATGATGCATCTTGTTCACGTTAATATTGCCCCGATTTCTGTAGAGCAACAGCACAATTGCCAAACCAATCGCCGCTTCCGCGGCTGCAACCGTCAAAATAAAGAAGACAAACACTTCTCCGGCATTCCCACCGTAATAATGCGAAAAGGCAACAAAATTAGTGTTCACAGCCAGCAACATCAGCTCGACGCAGATCAATATTAAAATAACATTTCGACGGTTAAGCAAAATCCCAACCAGACTCAAGCCAAATAAAATAGCACTTAGGATTAAATAATGTGTTACAGGGATCATGGTTTCTCCGACTTCATGTTAAGCAAGGTCACCCGATCCTCACGACGCGTCATAATTTGATTAACAATGTTTTGTCGCTTCGAACGAATGGGGGCGCGATGAACCAGGGTAATGGCCGCGATAATAGCAACCAACAGTATCACGGCCGCCAACTCGAATGCGAACACGTAATCTGTGTAAAGAACCATCCCAAGCGCTTCTGTATTAGAAAGCACCGGCGTTGCTGCAAGCTGCGAACGTGCAACAGAAACCTCTACACCCGTATTAAAGGCATCCTTCGGCAACGCAACCATTAACAAGCTGACCAGTAAGGCAACCAGAATCAACCCAAGGGGTAAATGCCGCATAAAATGCGTCTTCATGGATTCAATATCAATGTTGAGCATCATCACCACAAATAGAAACAGCGTCATGACTGCGCCAACATACACTAGGATCAGTATCAGAGCTAGAAATTCTGCATTCACTAAAATCCAGAGTATTGAACTGGCAAAAAACGCCAGCACCAGAAATAATACACAACGCACCGGATTATTTTGTGTGATAACCATCAATGCAGACAAGACGGTCAATCCGGAAAACACGTAAAATATCACCTGCAATAACAACTCATGCCCAAACTCATGCATACTTTACCCCCCGTTAACGGTTACCGGTATTTTTTATCAGCGTCTCTATCGGCTGCCAATTGGTCTTCCATCAAATCACCTATCGCCAGCAACTTCTCTTTGGTCATGATATTTTGACCACGTTCCGCGATATGATAATGCTGAATGGGAGTCAACACGATAGAGTCCACAGGACATGCTTCCTCACACAAACCGCAATTGATGCATTTGAATACATCGATGTCAAAACGCGTGGTTCGACGAGAGCCATCATCACGCGGTTCAGATTCTATGGTAATGGCTAACGCAGGACATACCGCCTCGCAGAGTTTGCATGCAATGCAACGCTCTTCACCATTCGGATAACGTCGCAGCGCCAACATGCCACGAAAACGGGGTGATATTGGCGTTTGCTCTTCTGGAAACTGCACGGTAATTTTTGTCTTAAAAAAATATTTACCCGTTAGCTTTAAACCCGCCAATAAGTCCAGCAACAGAAAACTGCGAAGGTAATGCTTTGCATATCGATATATTTTTTTCATTTCAAAACCATGGTTTAAGTTGAGCCAGTACCATTACCGCAGTAACAATCACCCAGACTATGGTCACGGGAATCAATACTTTCCAGCCCAGTCGCATTAATTGGTCATACCGGTAACGAGGAAATGTAGCGCGCACCCACAAATACACAAACAGGAAGAACGATATTTTAGCCATCAACCAGACAAAACCTGGAACAAAGAAAAATAGGTCATTCAAGACCGGAATGCCTTCAAACGGTGACAGCCAACCGCCAGCAAACAGGAGTGTCATGGTGGTTGCAATCAAAATCATACTGGCGTATTCAGCAAGAAAAAAAATGGCGAATCCAATTGCCGAATATTCCACATGAAAACCGGCTACAATTTCTGACTCACCCTCTGCCATGTCAAACGGCGCTCGATTGGTTTCAGCAATCCCCGCAATCCAGAACACCATAAACAAAGGAAACAAAGGAATAAACCACCAATGCCAAAACCCGCCGTGTTGCGAAAGCACAACCTCGGTAATATTCATGCTACCAGCGGCCAACAACACGCCAACCAAGGCAAAACCCATGGAAATTTCATAAGACACCGTTTGAGCAGCACTGCGCAATGCACCCAGCATGGCGTATTTGGAATTGGATGCCCAACCTGCTATTAATATTCCATAAACGCCCAGCGAACTCACGGCAAACAGATATAATACGCCTGCATCAATATTTGCCAACACCATGCCGTCCTCAAACGGCACAACAGCCCATCCAGCCAACGCTGGCGTCAATGCAAACAAAGGGGCTATCACAAACAGGTATTTATTCGAGCGGGTTGGGATAATGATTTCTTTACTGATGAGCTTTACCATATCGGCTATCGGTTGCAACAAACCCTTGAATCCGACACGATTAGGACCGATGCGCACCTGCATATAGCCTATTACTTTACGCTCGGCAAAGGTTAAATAAGCAACGCTCAACAGTAGCGGCACCACGATAACGACGATTTTAATGATGATCCACAGCAATATGGCAATATTTTGTAACATGTTCTTACCTATTATTTATGGCTTAACGTTAATTGCAGCAAAGGCATGCCCTAAATCAGCGGTTTCAGGCATGGCATTTGCTACCCATATAACATCAGGTGCTATGCGCGCATCGCTTATGAGCGGCAATGTTATCTCAATATGGCCTTGGGATACAGTGGCATGCGCACCTAATTGCAACCGCCGCGCTGTTTCGGGGTTCATTTTAACACAGGCTATTTCTGCTGATCCACACCGTTGCAATTCAAGCGCATGACGCACAATGGCATCACCCCGGTACAATGGCCACTCCCCCACGCGTACCAGCTCATCACGAATAGCGGGCAAGGACTCAGGGTAAAATAATGTGGCGCTGGCTTCATGCATCATGCCTACCCGCGTTTTAACCTCATCAAGTACATCATCTGTAGAGGTATAATCAAACCCATCACACTGCAACAGATTAGCGAGCACACGCAAAATCTTCCATGCTGGACGCGATTCACCATGTGGTGCCAAGGCACCTTTTACTGTCTGCCATAATCTATCGACATTAATGTACGTACCAGACGTTTCAGCAAAAGGCGCCATTGGCAGGATGACATTAGCATAATCCTTGATAGACTCATTTTGATAAGCAGATAACACCACGACGAATTCAGCGCCTAACATGGATTGGCGGGCAGCATGTGGATTGGCAAAATCAAACCCTGGTTCCGCCGCCATTAAAAAATAGCCGTGGAGTTTAGCATCAATTGCTGCCTGCACATCCAAGCCTACAGGTTCAACACATTTTCCGGCCGCCGCACGGTGCGGCAACATACCCGCCACACTGGCACCCGCACTGTTAGCGCCTGTCGTCAAACGTAATAGGCGTGCGCCACTTAATTTTTCAAGCCATACCAGCAAGCTACGCATGAGCGCGGCTTGTGGATGATTTTCACACAAGCTGCCGGTGACAACCACGGCATTGGGCTGACACAACGCCCACGCCATTGCCTTGATGGTTGCATCAGGTTTTAAACCAATTAATAATCTCTGTAGTTCATCCGGTAAACGCGTGGCATCATCCGTCATCGCTAGAACCAGATTAGCCAACTGCAAGGGCATTTCCTGGGGGGACACAATGATCTTTCCCGCCACATCGAAATGATAATCGTAGTCAACGGGGTTAATCGCGTAAATTTTCCCATCATTTGTGAATGCCTTACGCACACGCACACCGGCCAGCGGCACTTCACGGTCAATATTACAGCCTAGCAATAAAACTGTAGCTTGCTTTTCAAGCTCAGCGTAGATCAAGGAACTGGTTGGCATAACAGGCAGAAATCCCTGATCACGGAAATCAGTTTGTTGCAGGCGGTGATCAAGGTTATTAACACCCAGCTCGCGCATCAATTTCTGCAGCAAATACAGCTCTTCCAGTGTAGAGGATGCGGATGCAAAGGCTGCAAACTGTTCGGGTCCATGCTGCTTGATAACGCGCGCAATACCGGCAGCGGTGAATATCAATGCCGTTTCCCAATCCACTGTCTCCCATTGACCATTACGCTTTACCATGGGCTCGCTAGCGCGCGCCGGACTATTCAATCCCAAGTAACTGAAGCGATCTTGGTCGGACAACCAAGTTTCATTAATGGCTTCGTTTTCTTTCGGTACCACACGCATTAATTGATTGCTACGTGTGTGTAAATAAACATTGGAGCCCAAGCAGTCATGCGGGGCAATGCTATCATGCTGCGTCATTTCCCAAGCTCTGGCGGTAAATCGGTATGGCTTGGACGTTAACGCACCAACAGGGCAGAGATCAATCACATTCCCGGACACTTCCGAGCTCACGCTGTGCTTGATGTACGTGCCAATGTACATGTCTTCACCACGCCCCAAGGCGCCCAACTCAGGTAAACCCGCGACTTCATCCCCAAAGCGAGTACAACGCGTACAATGTATGCAACGCGTCATTTCCATGGAAATCAACGGACCAATATCGTCATTCGCAACGGCGCGTTTGGCATCGGTATACACTGAGCGGTCACTACCAAAACCCATAGAGACATCTTGTAGCTCACACTCACCACCCTGATCGCAAATAGGGCAGTCAAGCGGGTGATTGATCAACAAAAATTCCATCACCGCAGCTTGGGAGCGGATCGCTTCCTTTGATTTGGTAAACACTCTCATGCCATCGCTAATGGGTGTAGCGCACGCTGGTACGGTCTTTTTATTATTCTCGACACTAACCAGACACATGCGGCAATTTGCGGCAATCGATAGTTTTTTATGATAGCAAAAACGCGGAATATGAATGCCCTGCTCATCAGCCACTTCGATGATCATTTTTCCATTTTCCACTTCAAATGTTCTGCCGTCGATTTCAATGATGGCCATGATTAAACCTTATTATGCTGAATAAACGCGTCAAATTCATGGTAAAAATGTTTGACGAAACTTTGTACTGGCCATGCGGCGGCTTCACCCAACGCGCAAATTGTACGCCCTTCAATGCTATCAGCAACATTGACCAATTTCTCGATGTCGCCAGGCGTTCCATGACCTTCCTTAATGCGATGCAGCAAACGAACCAGCCAGCCTGTGCCTTCACGGCACGGGGTGCATTGACCACATGATTCGTCCATATAAAATTCAGATATGCGATACAATACATTAACCATGCACGTCGTTTCGTCCATAATAATCACGCCACCCGACCCAAGACCTGAGCCGGCCTTCTGAATGCTGTCATAATCCATGTCAAGGCCCATCATCACATCCCCTGTCAATACAGGCATGGATGAACCTCCTGGGATCACGGCTTTAATACGACGCCCACCACGGATGCCACCGGCTAATTCCAGTAATGTTTTAAATGGTGTGCCTAAGGGTATTTCATAATTCCCAGGGTTATTTACATGCCCGCTAACACTAAAACATTTTGTGCCGCCATTGTTAGGCTTGCCAAGCTTCAAAAACCAATCGCCGCCTTTTTCCATAATGACCGGAACTGATGCAAAGGTTTCGGTGTTGTTTATCGTGGTCGGTTTACCATATAAGCCGTAATTAGCAGGAAATGGCGGTTTGAATCGAGGCAGCCCTTTTTTACCTTCCAGAGAATTCAGCAGAGCCGTTTCTTCGCCGCAAATATAGGCACCAGCGCCCAGGTGATTATACAGATCAAAATCAATGCCTGAGCCCAAGATATTTTTACCCAAAAATCCGGCCGCATAGGCTTCACAGAGGGCTGCTTCCGTGCGTTCAAACGGCTCCCAAAACTCGCCCCGAATATAATTGTAGCCGACGGTAGCACCTATCACATAACCTGCAATGGCCATGCCTTCAATTAGCTGATGGGGGTTATATCTTAAAATATCACGATCATGGCACGTGCCTGGTTCACCTTCATCAGAATTACACACCACATACTTTTGCACCGGCGCATTGCGATTCATGAAACTCCATTTCAGCCCGGTCGGGAAACCAGCGCCACCACGACCACGTAATGCGGATAATTTCAATTCATCAATAATCTGTTGAGCAGGTATCTTTTCGTCCAGAATGCGCTTCAAAGAACGATAGCCACCAACGCTTTGATAAGCCGCGAGTGTCCAGGGTTCTGGTAAATGTAGGGTTCGAAAACAGACTTGATTTAACTCAACCATCGCATCACCTTTTAAATAACTTAAGACTACAAATACTCATTCAAAACCGCGTCAATTTTATCAGCCGTCAGATTTTCGTGGTAATCTTTATCCACTTGCATCATAGGTGCATTCACGCATGCACCAAGGCATTCAACTGTTCGCAAGGTGAAACGCCCGTCTTCAGTGGTTTCACCGACTTTAATGTCCAGTTTTTTCTCTAAATGATCCACAACGGCCGCCGAATCACGCAACAGGCATGAAATATTGGTGCACACGTTCAGCACATGTCGGCCAACAGGTTTCAACTCGTACATGCTATAAAAAGACACGACTTCATAAACAGTTATTGCAGGCATGCCTAGATATTCAGCTACTGCATCCATTGCCGCTGGCGTTAAATACCCGTTTTCCCGTTGCACTACCATGAGCGCTTCCATCACGGCAGATTGTTTTTCATCGGCTGGATATTTTGCTATCCACTCATCAATACCTTGAACACCGGTAGCACTGACAAATTGATGAAGAAGTTTAGTCGAATTATCAGTCATATTTATTAACCTTGTGGGCATTATCGATCAACTTCGCCAAATACAATATCCTGACTGGCCAAAATGGCGACCGCGTCTGCCAGCATATGGCCGCGAACCATTTCATCCAAGCTGGATAAATGTGCAAATCCAGGCGCACGAATTTTCATGCGATAAGGCTTGTTTGCCCCATCAGAAACCAAGTAAATTCCGAACTCACCTTTGGGCGCCTCAACGGCGCTGTAAATTTCACCGCGCGGCAAGCTAAACCCTTCCGTAAATAATTTAAAGTGATGAATCATGGCTTCCATGTCATGTTTCATGGCCACGCGTGTTGGTGGCGTAATTTTGTAATCGTCAAGTTTCACCGGCCCTGGATTCGCACGCAGCCACTGGATGCATTGCTTGATAATGCGATTGGATTGACGCATTTCTTCCACACGAACCAAGTAGCGATCATAGCAATCGCCGGTTTTACCAACTGGTATATCAAATTCAACTTTATCATAGGCGGCATAGGTTTGTTTTTTACGCAAATCCCACGCTACACCGGAACCTCTAAGCATAGGACCTGAAAACCCCCACTGCAAGGCATCTTCAGGCGATACCACGCCAATATCCACAGTGCGTTGTTTCCAGATACGGTTATCCGTCAGTAATGTTTCATACTCATCAACACAAGTTGGAAAGCGCGCTGCGAAGTCTTCAATGAAATCGAGCAAACTGCCCTGTCGATTGGTATTCTTTTTTTCGGTTTCCCGCTCGTTATGCCATCTGGATGGCTTGTATTGCGGCATGGTGTCCGGCAGATCACGAGCCACGCCACCAGGGCGGTAATAGTTGGCATGCATACGCGCACCTGAGACGGCTTCATAACAATCAAATAAATCTTCGCGTTCACGAAAGCAATACAAAAAGACAGTCATCGCGCCGATATCAAGTGCTATTGCACCTAACCACAACAAATGATTGAGGATACGGGTTATTTCGTCAAACAGCGTCCGAATATATTGTGCGCGCAAGGGGGCCTCTACACCAAGCAAGCCTTCTATTGCAAGCACATAAGCATGTTCATTGCACATCATGGATACATAATCCAGCCTGTCCATGTAGCCAATGTTGTGCAGATAGGGTTTTGTTTCTACCAATTTTTCTGTGGCGCGGTGCAATAGGCCAATGTGTGGATCAGCACGCACAATGGTTTCACCTTCCAGCTCAAGAACCAAGCGCAATACACCGTGTGCTGCAGGATGTTGTGGGCCAAAATTCAAGGTATAGTTTTGTAATTCAATCATGTGGCACTACCTTCCTGATATCGACTGTAACGATTATCATCGCGTATCACCTTAGGCACCGTTATTCTGGGCTCGATATCCACTGGCTCATAAATTACTTTTTTAAGCAAGGCATCATAGCGCATTTCCACGTGTCCGCTGAGCGGAAAATCCTTGCGGAATGGATGACCGATAAAACCATAGTCCGTCAAAATTCGTCGTAAATCAGGATGCCCTTCAAACAAAATACCGAACAAATCATACGCTTCCCGTTCGAACCAGTTAGCACCTTTCCAGATTTCATGTACAGATTGCACAATGGGATGGCTTTCCTCAATGAAGGTTTTCACTCGAAGTCGCCAATTTTTGGTGGTTGACAGCAAATGATAAACCACAGCAAAACGTGGTTTATCCAGCGTACAGGCTTTTGTCTCTTGGCGCTCAACACCGCGCGAAAACCCATGCTCGGAAGCCGAATCGGTTTCCCAATCATAAACGCCATACAATAGATAATCCACAACACATAGATCAATCAGTTGATCAAAGGCAAGGGCGGCATGGTCACGACACTGCGATAGCAGTGTCGTTAATGCACAAGCCTCGCATTCCACCGTCACTTCATTAAAAGCCAGCGATACGGATACGAATGAGCCCATTAATTCAGAACGTAATTGTTCAACTAGGTTTTCTTGTTTTGTCATCACGAGCCTTACGCTTCAATTATTGCCTTGCGCCTGATCTTATTCTGTAGCTGAATAATACCATACAACAACGCTTCCGCTGTTGGAGGACATCCTGGCACGTACACATCCACGGGAACAATGCGGTCACAACCGCGGACCACTGAATAGGAATAATGGTAATAGCCGCCCCCATTTGCGCAGGAGCCCATGGAAATAACCCATCTGGGCTCCGGCATTTGATCGTAAACTTTACGTAGTGCTGGCGCCATTTTATTGCATAAGGTTCCTGCCACAATCATCACGTCTGATTGCCGCGGACTGGGGCGAAAAATAATTCCAAACCGATCCAGATCATAACGCGCCGCACCAACATGCATCATCTCAACCGCACAACAGGCCAGCCCAAATGTCATGGGCCACATCGAGCCACTACGTGCCCAATCAGCCAGTTTTTCAACTGACGTTGTAACAAAGCCCGTTTGTTGTAATTCGGTAGTTGAAGGCATATCCATAGCCGGCATCATTCCCATTCCAATGCTCCCCGCTTCCACTCATAAATAAAACCAATCACCAGCAGACCCAAAAACATCATCATAGCAGAAAAACCAAACCAGCCAATTTTACGCAACGCGATAGCCCATGGAAAGAAAAAAGCCGTCTCTAGATCAAAAATGATAAATAATATGGCAACAAGATAGAATCGCACATCAAAAGGGATGCGCGCATTTTCAAATGCGGGAAACCCACACTCATAGGGTGAGTTTTTTTCGGCATCAGGCTTGTGAGCCGACAACAAAGAACCAGCACCCAGCATCACTGAGCCTAGCACTAAGCCCACCAGGATAAAAACGAGAACAGGTAAATAGTGTGTTTGCATCATGTCACATTGCTCGTAATGTGTTTATTATTTAAATTGGTGCCGAAGGCCGGACTCGAACCGGCACAGCTTTACGCCACCGCCCCCTCAAGACGGCGTGTCTACCAATTCCACCACTTCGGCAAATGTGTTTGTGGGCCTGTTGACAGACCCTATTTTTTTTCACTATCAACCGGCACGGGAATTTTACTTTCCGGCGCGCTGGTTTGCTGAGGAATAGCCAGTTGGGACGCTTTATGGTATTGACTGGCTACCATAGATGACAATAACAAGCTGGTAGCAAAAAAAGTCAAGGCCAATCCGCCAGTTAATTTAAACAAGAAACTACCGGTTCCCTGACTACCAAAAACAGTGGTGGACGCGCCTGATCCAAACGAGGCGCCGATGTCGGCACCCTTGCCATGCTGAATGAGCACCAAACCAATGACGGTAATGGCAATCAGAACATGAATTATTAATATAAATTGATACATTTTACAATTTCCACAAATTGTCGTGCATTCAGTGATGCACCACCTATCAAGCCACCATCAACATCCGGCATCGCGAACAGCGCGCGTGCATTGTTTTCGTTGACACTGCCACCATATAGAATTGACAACGTTTGCGCGCTGCCTTTTTCATGAATGGCCACCAGCGCTCGTATAAACGCATGCACGGATTGCACTTGCTCTGGTGTCGCCGTTTGTCCTGTACCTATCGCCCAAACAGGCTCGTAGGCAACAACACAGTTTTCAAAAATTTGATGTTTTGTGTGTGTTGCATCCCAGTGCATAACAGCCAATAATTGCCTCGAAAGAACCTGCTCTGTCAACCCTTGTTCACGCGCAGCTAATGTCTCACCGACGCAAAGAACGGGTATCATACCATGATCTTTTACATGGTGGAATTTTTCAGCAATAAATTTTTCATCTTCATGAAAGAGATGCCGTCGCTCGGAGTGTCCGACCAAAACATATTGACAAGCATAGTCCAGTAACATAGGTGCTGACAGTTCGCCTGTAAACGCGCCGGCATCTTGCGGATAAACATTTTGCGCACCCCAGCCTATTGCGCTACCTGCGAGCTGTGCGCTTACGCAAGGTAAATAAATAGCCGGTGGCAATACGACACAATCAACCCCTGAGCGCACAGGCAGCAACGAGCGCAAATCGTGTAGCAACGTATGGATGCGCTCAAGCCGTCCATTCATTTTCCAATTACCCATGACTATATTTTTTCGCATACGTCCCCCATGAATGTTGGGGTAGAACTATACAGGATAGGCGGGCTCGTGGTCTAGCATGTTTATAGTTAAAGATCAAAAGAAAACCAAGGATTCAGAAGAAACTCCATGTCTGCTTTAGTGCAATCATTCTCAACCCCCATGCTTCTCTTTCTAAAGACAGCTGGTTGATATATTGGATATTTATCAACCGACCCCAGCCCATTCAGGTCAGCCTGAACGGCCAGTATTGTGACTAACGGTAGTTTGGATTGACCTGGCATCTTGCATTTTGTTCCACTGACCAGTGTTTTCACTGGCATAGCTACCGCAGCGGGGGTAAACAACCGGGCTGGATGCGTTGATTGCACTGTCGTTTTAGCCAAGCCTTTCGGTTCATGATTCAGTCTAGTAGTCGATTTTTTACTTAGCACATTGATTGCTAACCTCACCTCGATTTCTTCCTCATTTAGATCTGTAATATCATAGTACGTGTTAAGCCAGATCTGAAAAACAGCTCGCGTGCAACTGCCATCAATTAATTCCCCGCGTACTGAAGCCAGGATTATAGATAATTCGGCTAATTTTGCTGTAATGAGAGCATGCCGTTCAAGGAGAGTGGTATAGGCAGGACTAGGACTAGGACTAGGACTAGGACTAGGACTAGGACTAGGACCAGGACCAGGACCAGGACTAGGATCAAGAGGAAACATCAGTTCTTCCTGAACGGCCATTGCTGTGACTAGATGCGTTGATTGCACTGTCGTTTTAACCAAGCCTTTCGGTAGATGATTCCATCTAGTACTCGCTCTTTTATATAGCACATTGATAGCTAAACACGCCTCGATTTCTTCCTTCTGTAGATCTGTAATCTCATTGTGCGTTTTACGCCAGATCTGTGAAACAGCGCGCGTGCAACTGTCATCAATTAATTCCCGACGTTCTGAAGCCAGGATGATAGATAGTTCGGCTAATCTTGCTGTAATGAGAGAATACTTTTCAAGAAGCGTGGTAGGGGTAGGCATAATCGAGACTCCAATGTGTTTAAAGCGTGCATTATAGCGCAACAAAGCTCATTAGTGCAATATAATGCACGAGTTAATCTTGATTTATAATTGCCATTTCCTCATTTTACCTACACACTCATACCTATTCAGTGACTACATAAATAGGATGAACAATGAAAAAATGGATAATTATTTTATCAATCGCAATCACATTGATGCTGCCCGTCATGGCTTCAGCACAACAGCAAAGCTGGGACAGCTGGGTAGCACAAGTGCACAAAGAGGCGCTAGAACAAGGGATATCCCCTGCTGTGTTTGACATGGCCTTCGCAGACATTCACGAACCGAGCAAACAAGTCAAAGGGCTAGCAAAGTCTCAGCCTGAACATCGACTGACATACTCCAATTACCTTAGCACGCGTGTAGACGCATACCGTATTGCCATTGGTCGTAAAGAATATAAAAAGAATCAGGAAATTTTGGACAAAATAGGCAGTCAGTATGGTGTTGATCCCTGTTTTATCGTGTCATTTTGGGGCATGGAAACCAGTTATGGCGGTTACATGGGGAATTTTCCCGTCATTAAATCGCTGGCCACGTTGGCTTATGATTCAACTCGCCCTGCTTTTTTCCGTAAGGAATTATTTATTGCCTTGCGCATTTTGAACGATGGTCACGTCACCATGGACAAATTCAAAGGCGAGTGGGCGGGTGCGTCAGGCCAACCTCAATTTCTGCCTTCCAGCTGGGTGAAATATGCCGTTGATTACGACGGCGATGGTCACCGGGATATCTGGACATCCAAGCCTGATGTATTTGCCTCCATTGCCAATTATATGACGTTGAATGGCTGGAGAACCGGTGAACCCTGGGCCGTTTACGTGAAATTGCCGCCACACTTTGATATGTCACTTGAAGGCAAAGCCCTTGTTAAACCCGTTAGTGATTGGAATGCCTTGGGCGTGCGCATGGAAAATGGTCAACCGCTTCCCTATCAAAACCTGCAAGCGAGTGTGGTTAAACCCAACGGGGGGCCTGTGTTTCTTGCCTATCCAAATTACAAAATGATATTGCACTATAATAATTCCATTTATTATGCTGGTGCGATTGGTTATTTGGCTGATAAAATATGTCAACGAACCACACAATAGACAGGGTAACCCAATGACCTATTTTATCGATAAAACGGCCAGCTTGATGCCGTCTGCACATCGCGTTATTTGCGACAAGGCGACGGAGTCCCCGCATAGTGGGGCTTATAACACGCTTGCTTTGCTCGGAGCGTACTTGTGTCGCCGGTGCGGGCTAGCCTTGTTTCGAGCGAATAGTCAATTTAGTTCCGGCTGTGGCTGGCCCAGCTTTGATGATGGAATAGACCTTGCAATCAAAGAAATCCCCGACAGCGACGGGCTGCGAACCGAGATTCGTTGCACTCGTTGTGACGGGCATTTAGGCCATGTTTTTACCGGTGAACGCTTAACGCAAAAAAATCGACGTCACTGTGTCAATTCGGTCGCCATTGATTTTGTGGACGATGACACGGTTGTCGATACGGAAGAAGCCATGGTTGCCGGCGGCTGTTTCTGGGGTGTGGATTATTATCTCAGACAAATTCCTGGCGTACTCAAGGTTGAAGTGGGATATTCCGGTGGTACGCTGGACTATCCAACCTATCATGACGTGTGTAGCGGTAGCAGTGGCCATTATGAAGCCGTACGCGTTGTATTTGATGTAGGCATAACTAACTATGCCACCGTGTTAAAACGATTTTTTGAAATTCACGACCCGACTCAACGCACAGGCCAAGGGCCTGACTTAGGCCATCAATATCAAAGTGCGGTGTTTTACTATAATCAGGAACAAAAAATGGTGACTGAGGAGTTAATTGGTCAATTAAGACAACATGGTTACGACGTTGCGACAAAATTACTTCCAGCACAACCCTTTTGGGCAGCTGAAGACTATCACCAGAATTATTATGCCAAATCCAGCAAGGCACCTTATTGCCATCAACCGGTTACAAGGTTTTATTCCTGACGTCAAACTATGTTAAAATGTCGCTAATTATTATTTGGAAGCGCTGAACCATGATATCAATCAAATCACCTGAACAAATAGAAAAGATGCGCACAGCCGGTTGTTTAACGGCTAAAGTACTTGAGGCGTTGAGTGAAATTATCAAGCCTGGCATGACCACCATGCAGGTCGATGAATTTTGCGAAGATTATATTCGGAATACATTGCATGCCATCCCAGGCAGCAAAGGCCAATATGGCTATCCGTATTCAGTGAATACATCGCTTAATGATGTGATTTGCCATGGCATGCCTTCTGACAAAAAGATTTTGAAAAATGGTGATATTGTGAATGTTGATATCACCGTCATCAGTGAAAAATATTATGGGGACAGCAGCAAGATGTTTTGCATCGGCACAGTACCCACGCATGCGCAACGACTGGTTGATGTAACCCAACAATGCCTCTATAAAGGCATTTCGGTGGTTAAGCCTGGTGCCACGCTGGGTGATATAGGTCACGCCATTCAATCGCTTGCCGAAAAAAGCGGCTACAGTGTGGTACGCGAATACTGTGGTCATGGGATCGGTTTGAAAATGCATGAAGATCCGCAAGTCATGCATTATGGAACGCCTGGAACCGGCCTGATTCTGAAAGAAGGCATGACGTTCACGATTGAACCGATGATCAACCAGGGCGCTGCTGATGTAAAACATTTAAAAAAAGACGGATGGAGCATCGCCCTGACTAAAGACCGCAAGCTATCCGCGCAATGGGAACACACACTATTGGTTACCAAAACAGGCGTTGAGGTTCTCACGATGAGATCAGAAGAGCAGCAGGCTTTCCGTGATTTATTTGCACATAAAAACTAAAGATCACACAAATAACGCCGATAGTCCAAGTATAGACTTGGAGAGCCCATGAACAAAACCGCAAAATTCAACATTGGCGATCTTGTCGTACACACCCGCCAAGGCTACAGGGCTGTTGTTGTTGATATCGACCCCCTGTTTCAAGCCTCAGGACGCTATAACCCACAAGCCTGCAAACGCGATTTCTCTAAACGCAACCCATGGTATCGCCTGCTGGTTGATAGCAGCAGTCAGATAACCTATGTAGAGGAGCCTCTTTTAGTGCGGGACTCCAGTCCACAGATCATTGATAATCCAAATGTGAACCATTACCTGATCCAACGGCATGGCCATTATTGCAGTAATGCGCGACGCCATTAAATATTTGACACTTCATACAAATAGTTTCACTATCTATCTTCGCAACTTAATTATTATTTATGGAGAAGTAAATGAACCATTATATGGAAAAAACAGTATTCGCTTTGGGCGTTGTTTTAGTAGGCGCATCCTTGCTGACCGCATGCAATGCCGTTCAAGGCACGGCAACTGGCCTTGAAGACACCGCTGTTGGCGTTGGTAAAACCGTCACAGGCACGGTTGTTGGTGCTGGAAAAGATATAAATGCAGTAAAACAAGCCATGGTGCCCGTGCGCACAAAAGCATTGCATAAAGCCGTTCATCACATAACACACCATCATGCGCACGACAATGCGATGACAAAAAGCACTGTCACATCTGCAAAACCTACTGCATAGCCAGCCATATCTACGCATGATTAGGCGTAGTTGAAAACACTCATCTTACTGCGGGCTTGCCGGCGGTAGGATGGGGCTAATAACAAGTCACATCCGCGCGAGATAAACCAACACACCTACGAATCCAATCAATAATAAAGCCATAATCCCCATGGTTGAAAAACTTTTCGTCAAATTTTCTCGACTAAATTGTTCTGGTCGTCCCTTAATGCTGCGGTAGATGACCCAAACAATCATGCCAGCTCCCAACAAACCCAGTATTTGATATAATGTTTCCATTTTTAACTCCTGATTTAAAACCTACGCTGTAAACGCATCTGAAAAAAGATTTGTCGGCAACACCCCTTGAGACACCAGTACGTCGCGAATCCTGTAAGCCATGTCGAATGGACCGCCCATTACGATTTGCCAGTCGTTGATATCGATCGCGTGCTGTTCCAACACGCTGTCGACCAAGCTTATTTGACTTTTTTCTGACAGCAAGGAGTGGTATTTGAAGTGATTGACGTGGGCTTGCCAGCGCAATACCTTATCATCCATATACAAGTCGCTTTGTGAGCGAGCCCCCCAGAATAACTCGAAACAGCGCGATTCACCATTGGCCAGAAATTGTTCGATCATCGCTTTGATCGGTGCAAAACCGGTGCCGCCAGCAATGAATATAATCGGCTTGTGTGGACTCAATCGACTCACATTGCACTCCCCTAAGGGCATGCGAAGCGTCACCACGCCCCGGCGTTTAATGTCTGCCAGCAAGGGTTGATTGTAGGGGTTATCACGCGTGTGACGGATGTGCAATTCGTATTGATGAGAGCCCAAAGGCGCATTCGCAATCGAATAGCTGAACGCCTCGTTTTCATACATGATTTGCAAATATTGTCCCGCTAGATAATCAACATAGACATCAGGCTTTAACATCAATCGCAAAATGCTGTCGGTCAGGGGTGTGATGCACTCGACACGCGCTTGAATTGTCTTCATTTCAGCCCCAAATCAGACCAATAGCCATTTACGCGTTGCAATACGTCAGTATCCATTTTAATTACGCGCCCCCATTCACGTTGCGTCTCACCTGCCCATTTACTGGTGGCATCCATGCCCATTTTGGATCCCAAGCCTGAAACAGGGGAGGCAAAGTCCAGATAATCAATGGGTGTATTATCAATCATCACCGTGTCTCGCAGCGGATCCATGCGCGTTGTCATGGCCCAGATGACATCCTGCCAATTACGGGCGTCAATGTCATCATCACACACGATGACAAACTTCGTATACATGAATTGTCGCAAAAAAGACCAGACAGCCATCATAATGCGTTTGGCATGTCCCGGGTATTGTTTTTTAATCGTGACCACGGCCAAACGATAGGAACAGCCTTCTGGTGGCAAATAAAAATCGACGATTTCCGGAAATTGTTTTTGCAATAACGGGATAAATACCTCATTCAAGGCAAGCCCAAGAACTGCAGGTTCATCGGGCGGACGGCCGGTGTAGGTGGTGAGATAAATGGGTTTATCACGGTGCGTGATGCGCGCAACGGTGAAGACGGGAAACGATTGAACCTCATTGTAATAACCGGTGTGATCACCAAATGGCCCTTCCAGCGCTTCAACGCCTGGTTCCAGATAGCCTTCCAGAATAATCTCAGCACTCGCGGGCACGTGCAATTCAGAACCAATACAACGCGTTAATTGCGTGCGTTGGCCTCGCAACAAACCAGCAAATGCATATTCTGATAACGTATCAGGAACGGGCGTCACCGCGGCAAGCAAGGTCGCGGGATCCGCACCCAGCGTCACCGCAACGGGGAATCGCGCGCCCGGGTGTTCTTGACGCCAGGCTTGATAGTCCAGCGCGCCACCTCGATGCGATAACCAACGCATGATGAGTTTATTTTTACCCAACACTTGTAGGCGATAGATCCCCATGTTTTCACGTGGTTGATGCGGCCCCTTGGTCGTGACCATGCCCCAAGTAATGAGAGGTGCCACATCACCGGGCCAGCAGGTTTGTATCGGCAACGTGCTTAAATCAACGGCATCACCCTCGAAAACATGGGTTTGACAAGCCGCATGACTGACATATTTAGGTGCCATGTTCAAAGCCTGTTTGAGCAGCGGCAATTTGCTGAACGCATCCTTAAACCCTTTGGGTGGATCAGGCTCTTTTAACGCCGCCAGCAATTTCCCAACCTCTCGCAGCGCGTCAATGGTTTCCTCACCCATGCCCATGGCTACCCGTTCTGTCGTGCCGAATAAATTCGTGAGCACGGGCGTGCTAAAACCGGCCGGATGGGTGAATAGCAAAGCAGGCCCACCGGCGCGTAAAACCCGGTCACTGACGACCGTCATTTCAAGATTGGGAGAAACCGGGTAATCAATGCGTCGCAGCAGACCACGGGTTTCAAGTTGAGCAATAAAATCGCGGAGATCAGCGTATTTCATGAGGCTTCAATGTTATGGGATGAATAAGGAGATTATGGCACATTTGTTATTGTTTAGGTGGTTTTCAACGGGCAATGACAGGGAATGTGCAAAAAATAGAATTAGTGTATACTGGTCGTCTAATTAATTTTATTATAAAGATACTGAATGAAATTTAATATACTCCCTATCCCAAAAATTGACAAAGATATTCCTAAGTGCAACATAAATGGCATGCAAGATAAATTCAGACGGGCTGCGCTCGACTTAATTTCGGAAATAAATATGGCACTTAAAAAAGTTAAGGTTACTAATAAAGATACTAATCCTGAGATTTATTATTTATATGATAAAGATAGTATGAGAACCTTCATGGGAAGGCTGACTGAAAATGATGAAATTATTATGCATGGAGAAGGTCAACCTTTTATTTTGGGGTTACAGGAACCTAGCGCTTATGATTTACATGCGCAATTATTTGCCAAGCTTCTTTATGAAAATAAAATGCCATCTTTCCCGCTCAATATTACGTTATTAACCTGTCAATCTGCAACAACATATGCACCTGTTGATAGTAATATTGATATTAATTTTGCACGAGACATGTCCCGCGCGTTGTATGCTTTTGGATATAAAAACGTTAAAGTGGCTGGTTTTACTGGTTTTGTTGTCGTCAAGCCGAATGGTGGAAAATATAGTATTTCGTCTACACTGGGATATTCAAATAAAGGAACACACTGTAATCTTGAACGCGCTAAAAGGGTGTATAAAAATGGCGAGCTACTTACTCCTAATGCTAAGATAATGACAAATAACTTATCCAATATGGCTTTTATCTGGGCTGATAAATACATTAAGAATGCGATAGCAGGACAAAAAGAAACCATTGCTAGGGAACAATTAATAAACCCTTCGACTTTACAATCATCGCATTCTTTTTTTTGTGCTAGCGATAGAAATGAGCTGATCGAAGCTTGTGATCACAAAAATACTCATTGATGGTACATACCCCGACCTTCAGGTCGGAAGGAACGCAGTGGCGCTGGATTAGCTAGGAAGCTTAAATATTTTGCTTTTATGCGACATATCCAGCTGCCTGGGTATTACTGCCTATCGTGAACACCTATTCCTGTTTTTTCGGGAAAGTGTTCACGTTCACAGGAATACCCACCTATACTCAACGACATTTACATCCTTATAATAAAGCTTGAAAAGGAGATATTAGAACAATGAATTTTTTAAAATGGAAGAAGTCTGTAGGATTGGTCTTATGTGTCACACTCATGCTTGTAGGAATTGTTGGCTACTCTTCCAATAAATCAAGCGATACAGAGCTAACTGTATTGTTGGACTGGTATCCGAATGCGGTCCATACATTTTTATACGCTGCGGAAGAACAAGGGTATTATGCTGAAGCGGGTTTAAAGGTTAAGCTGCAAACACCAACGGATACGAGCGATTCGCTTAAATTAGTGGCAAATGGAAACGTTGATCTAGCACTAAGTTACCAAATGCAGGTGGCGATTGCACGTGCCGAGGATATTCCTATTGTCTCGGTTGCAGCGATTGTACGACACCCGCTTAATCAATTATTTGTTTTAGAGTCGTCAGGAGTTAAGCGTCCAAAAGATCTTATCGGAAAAAAAATAGGCTATCCTTCTGCTCCTCAAGATAAAGCCATTGTAAGTGCCATGATTAAAGCTGATGGCGGTGATCCCACGAAGGCTCATTTCATCGATATTAGCTGGGATATCATTCCGGCCATAACTACGAGGAAAGTCGATGCGGTCATAGGTGGATACATCAATCATGAAAAACTACTTCTTGAAAAAAAAGGCGAGAAGCTGATCACAGTCGACCCATCAAAATATGGTGTTCCAGATTATTATGAACTTGTAGTGACCGCAAGCGAAAATGGTGTTCAAAATAACAGCAAGGCTATTAAGAGATTTCTAGACGCTTCTGCCAAAGGGCTAGCTTATACAGTAGGTCATCCAGACGAAGCCTTAAAAACATTACTAGATAAACAAAGCAAGGATTTCCCACTTGATCCTGCGATAGAGAAGCAGAGTTTAGCTATTCTGTTACCACTAATGGATGCAGGCTCGGAGACTTTTGGAAGCCAGACAGAGCAATCTTGGACTTCAATCATTAATTGGCTAAACAAACAGAAACAG
>JBCKWE010000001.1:0-101693 GCA_038923045.1 Legionellaceae bacterium | reverse complement strand
ATGAAAGGTCGAACATCTTTTGGAAATAAATCAATATAGGCAGATGAATATATTTTATCACCGACCAACACAGTGCGTCGATCAATGATTTCAGCATCACGGGGAATGATCTGCTTTGCAAGGGATGGCCATAATAAGTCGGATGCATCGCCTTCAAAATTATTGAGCTCTCGAACTGGTATGCGGTCGCCAGGCAACGTCGCTCGCCACTCATCGGATGTAAAATCAGCATCGGCGGTCATTCTTATTGCGTGAACCGCATCATGGACATCTAATAATTTAGCCACAACCTTCAAAGAATCTAAATCGTTCAATACTAAGCGGACATAGGCACTGTGCGTGTCACGTAATTCAGGAATAGCAGCATATAGTGTTTGTGTGTTTTTAAACGACAGGTTCCTTGAATTTCTGATCATTTTCAACTTGACTTTAGTGGCTGCTTTTAATTGATCAGAGGCTAGGTTAAATGGTCTTGTAAACAGGACGAAATACACTTTTTCTTCAGCACAGTACTGTGACAAAAAATCCACCCGTTCATTGAACAAATCAGTGAGATTCAACCCAAGACGTTTTTGGGTTGCTTCAGCAGGGGCGTAAATATCCCGAATAGCTTTTTTTATGTTTTGTTTGTCATGGCTAAAATAGACCTGCAATGCGTGCCCTGCACGCCCCATAGCCGGCTGAAATGTATTGGTCAAGCCCTCGACCAGCTGTGTAAATTCATCCGTACCGGCCAGCGCTGTAATCCCATCAATTTGCAGAACAGAAATAAGGGAACCATCATGGTAAACCAAGTCAGTTTGGCTATCAGCGGTTTCAAGCTCGCAGTACGATTCTGTTGTTTGCTTCAGAGACGTGCTTAACCAGGCGAAAAAAACATCGACGCCTTCAAAAAAAGATTCGGTCCAGTTACTCATCACGCAGTCCTTGTTTATTTCTCAGAAATTTCTTCCAGAGCACTTGCAGCCCAACCTTCTATTTGTTTACGAAATTTAGCCATGGAAGGCAACAGATGAATGCCTCTGACCATTCTGGTAGAAATTTCATCAGCAATGTGGCCCGTATCGATCAGCAAATGGCCAAACGTTGCAGGATCACTCGTTCCTTCTCCAAATTTATCTTCGACAGCTTGTGAGCGAGATTTGAAACTGCGATAAATTGTTTGTGAACTACTTTTGTATCCAGTGTCATTGGTGATGGCACAAAATATCACGTGACAAAGGCTGTTCAACTCAGTTTGAGACAGCTCGGGCAGATAAATCAAGGTACCCCCGCCATAACCCCCAACGCCAACAGATTCCATAAAAAAACATTGCGAACAAAAACAGCATGCCGTAACAAGGTTATCGCGTTTATTATTGCTAAAATTGCCATCAAGGTTTACAACCTCGTTGTAAAGCCTGGCTTGAAAACCACAGAACCGGCATGTATAACGATCGCGTTGAAGTGTTCGCTGTTCATGCATTTTAAATCGCTCATCCGCTTTTCTGGCGGAATAAAGACGCCATGCGTCTGGAGTCGCAATTAGTTTTAGCTCATATGACCTCTGCGTAGTGTCCATGCATTCAACTCAAGTGAGGTAAAAAAACAATTTATTACGTGTCGTTCGGAACGACACGTAATAAATCCTACTAAAACGTCATGCCAGTAGGACCCGCTGTTTTACCACCGCTTGCACCAAACAACGTATTACCTGCCATGTTCAGGATTGATGGCAAAAATAACAGTGCTGCAGCAACCAACATTAAACCAATGGGCTGACCGATTGGAATTTGAGCTGGCTGGTCTTTATGTGCCTTAAATTTGATGATGGAACCCACCATAAAACCCAATCCAGCTAGGTAGGACATAGCTGTAATCAATTTGGTTAGCTGCGCAAATGAGCCGGTGATCTGGGTTGCCATGGTACCTATCGTGCCACCAGCGGCCGCTGCCTCATTGGCGAAGATGATCATACCCACGCTGACCAATGCTGCAATACCAACTTTACAATGTTTTAAATTCGCACACAGATTACTCATTTCTATTTTCTCCTCATTAAAAAACATTAAACGTAGCACCTCTCGTCGTCCCGAGCACCGCGAGGGAGATCCCTCGTTGCACTCGGGAGGATGTACTGGGATGTTACCATTAAACACCAAAAATTGTATTATTAACTATCTGTAGCGTGCCGACAATGTTCATCGCCAAGATACCACCAAACACATGGACTAACCCAGTCCCTGTACCGCCAGGTGGTTGCCCCTGAGCTGCAGATCGCGCAATGAGCACCCAACCCCGAACAAATGCAATCGCACCCACTACTTGAATGAGCACTGACAGGGTGTAACCAAAAGCACTGTTATCGCCAAACAAAGACTGCAGCGATGAGCTACCGCTGGTCACCGGTACATATGTCAAAACATTAGTATACCCAAAGGTGGTCTGCATCAGAACAGCAAACCCGGTTGGGAAGTAAAGAAACATCGCCGCCACCAGAAGGTATATCAAAGGCTCCTTTATGCTCCCGTGGTCTGCCATCTGAGATTTAGCTTCAGCCAGTTTCTTCAGACTAAAAAGCGCTTTAATTCCAAATGAAATACCCATCAGATACGCCGCACCAACAATCAATTTCTCGATTGATAGCAAGGAACTAATTATATTGGCAAAGGATATATTAGCAAATACTATCGTACTCTTGTCCATATCAAACCTCAACTATCCTCTTGACTAAATCTTATTGCGTGACCAGAACTGGTGACTACACGACCCTGTCGCGGATCAATTAATGTCACCAGACCCATTCCCGCAATCATCGTTCCTTCTCTGACTGTCAGTGTAGCTCCATTCGTGGCAATTAACCAAGCGCGCCCGGGAATTACCGCTTGAATATAGTATTTCAAAGAAGGTGATGCTGTTTTATTAGAGGCTACGTGTAGCACTCGACCCTTTTTACGCGCTGTTTCCAGAGCCGTTAGCCTCTCAATCACACGCGCTTGCTCATCAATTTTTGTAGCATAGAGGGTCATAGTGTTACTCAATGACGCCACTTTGGCCATCATCTCATTGATATTGTTGTTAATTCCATTTAATTGAGTGTTCGCTGAAACAAACTCTGTTTGCATGCGATCCTGACCTAACTCCAATGTGGATATTTTCTGGTTAATTATATTGGTTTGCTCAGATAACGCGGTGGGCTCAGACACTGAAACCATGAGGGGGCTAGGTAAAGCCTGGACTACAGTTTTTTTAACCATGTTCAGGTTGTTGGCTGGATTTATTGCTGATGCATTCTTTGCACCAGAGAGTAGCCGATGTATGAATGGGTAAATAGCCATCATGACGATGAGTACCGCCACCACAATCAACGCATTACGGATTACGTTGCTTTTACTCGCAAACGATTTATCAGTTACTGATTGATCACCGATGGATTGCGTACTATTGCTGGCGTCTGGATTTTGATCAGAAAACTCAGCACCGGCCGCGTCCGGATCTGCAAATTGGTATTCATCCTCGTACTTGTCGTTGTCTGCCATATCGGCCCTTTCAGTTAGGTTATTTATGATACTTTCATGTCCTGTGTGAACAGAACTCCCACGCCTGTACCTGCATAGAGCTGCACCGTTGTTGGGCGAAGCATCTGTCTAGCAGCGACCTGTCCCCACGCCTTACCCAGCGTTGCCAATCCAATCACAGCATTCTCCATGGTAGAACGACCAACACCACTTTGAACGGTCGTGTCTGTTACACCTCCAGTACCGCCAATCGTGATCGTCGTGTTCGCTGACTGAAATGCATTACCGAACCCTTCGATGAACGTTGAGGCAAACAGGGCACCATATCGCGAGAGATAATGATTATCGGTTTGACTGGATAATGCGGTACGTGCTGTGTTTGGATCAATGGCAAAAGCCGTCACTGAAACAGTTTTATCGGCTCCTGGAACAGACAGTGTATTAAAACTTACGATCATTTTGTCGGCATTGCTCGGCAAGTTAAAGCTGCCAATTAATTTCGATCCTTTCAATTTCCCAGATACGATGGTAGCTAAAATCGGGCCGGGCTCATCTGAATTCACTGACGTGTCTATGACAGCAAACATGATATCACCTGTCTTAATGACAATAGCCCCTTTTAAATTATTAACAGATCCATCCGTTTCTGACATGGATGGTATCCCATGCATATCATCCGAGGCATGCAATCCAGCTTGTTTATCGGTCTCCTTCGCAGTACCCGCCATATATATTTGCAATGGCACAACTTTCCAGTCTTGTAATGCTTGGTTCGCCGCAGCCAACATAGCACTTCCACGCTGTGTAATTTCTTGTTGGTAGCGTTGTGCTGCCATTTGTTTTTCTTGCTGTTTTCGGATATCGTCTATACGCTTGGCGTTAGCTGCCAGAATAGAGGCTTGACTAGTTTGAGTTACTCCGTCAAATGTGGGGAGGTTAGTCATGGATGACGGATCAGCAGATTGCGATGCTATTGCATCCAGTCCGGCTAGTGTTGAGAACCCGGCGTCTTGCAATTCCTGATTTGCATAGCCTGCTTGTTTCATTTGATCTTGGTCAAATCCTGCTGCTTTTACGTCCTTGGCAGAATATCCCGCTTTATGCAAGGCTTCTGCACTGAACCCAGCTCCTTTCAAATCTTTCGCATCATACCCGACCGCCTTCAGCTGTTCTGCACTCAAACCAGCATTTTTCAGGTCAGTCGCACTAAATCCTGCGTCCTTCAATTGCTGATTCCCAAACCCTGCATCTTTTAACTGTTGCGCGTTCCATCCTGCTGCATTTAATTCTTTTGCACTATAGCCTGCATTTTTAAGCGCATCCAACCCAAATCCTGCATTTTTCAATTCCGCCGCGGTAAAGCCTGCGTTATGTAAATCCACGGCAGAAAATCCTGCCGCCTTCATTGCCAAGGCACTGCATCCCAAGGTCTGTTTAATCGTTGCGGCTGAAACCCCCAATGCGTGCGCGGCAGTCAATGATTTAACACTGCAATCCGCTGTTGGGTTCCGGCCTGCCTGGCTTAGTTGATCAGGAGTGAAACCTGCTGCGAGCAATTCTGCTGGTGAGAAGCCTTCATCAGCCAAGGCTTTTGCATCAAAGCCTGCCAGTTTCAAGGCGTCGGCACTGCAGCCATTGAGGTCACGAATACCTTTGGCACTGACACCCTGCGCCATGAGGACTTTTAATTTATCCGGATCACAACCTGCGGCGTGGATAGCATTGTTCACGGCTGACTGCGCCGCACTCAGTTGAGCGGCCGTAAATCCGGCGCCGGACAGTTGTTGTGGCGTAAACCCTGCCTTGAACAAATCTTCCGGACTATACCCTGCTTGCTTCAACTGTGCAGCAGTCATAGCTGCGTTTTTCAGATCGGCTGCCGTGTAGCCCGCATTTTTCAAATCCGCAGCACTAAAGCCTGCATCAGCCAAGGCTTTTGCATCAAAGCCTGCCAGTTTCAAAGCGTCGGCACTGCAGCCATTCAGGTCACGAATACGTTTGGCACTGACACCCTGCGCCATGAGGACTTTTAATTTATCCGGATCACAACCTGCAGCGTGGATAGCGCCATCAGTAACGTCAGGAGAAAATCCTGCATTTAACAAATCTTTCGCAGTAAACCCCGCCTGTTTTAGCTCGGCTGGTCCAAAACCCGCATTTTTTAATTCAGCGGCACTGTATCCAGCATTTCTCAAATCCTCGGCGGTAAAACCAGCGGCTTTTAATTGATCAATGCTACAGCCAGAAATTCGGCGGATTGCAGCCGCCGTCACACCGGTCGCACGCAGGCGTGCCAATGCGTCCACATCACAGCCAGCCTTTTGTATATCAGCAACCGTCATCCCATCAGGTACCCCGCCTGCGCGTGCAATATCTTGGTCAGAAAAACCGGCGCCCTTCAGTTCCCCATCAGAAAAACCGGCATCCTTCATTGCTTGTGCCGTGAACCCAATACCTTTCTCATCACAGGCAGTAAATCCACACAGTCTGAGTCGAGTCGCAGAAAAGCCAGCCTCTTTAAATTGGATAATATCGAATCCCGCTAATTTTAATTCAGCACATGTACATATCGGTTCCAATTCCGGAAGCTTGAATCCATTGTTTTTTAACTGCGTGCAGCTACAGGCAGAGCTCAAATCGCTGGCCACTGCACCCTGACTAACAGCCTTTGCTAGGCTGGCTGCACTACAATTAGTACTCGACAGAGACTGATTCCACAGTTTTGGTGTATCCGTCAAATCATCACGTGACAAAGCTGAAAAATCGACACCACCTTCACCTTCTTTTTGCCCAATAATTACGCCCGCCTCACCAAATGCCTGAGTACTAATAATCGTTGGAATGGCACTTGTGCCTGTTTGGATCGCGAGTTTCGCCTGTTCAGCATTTTGCTCCGTCTGAAGAGCAGCATATTGCGCAGTTTGATTCATTGAGCCTGGAGTGGACTGAATGTTCTGCCCGCCAGCCGTTAGACTCACAGCAGAATCAACGCCCCCACTCGATGAGGTAAATTTTATAACCCCGATCACCACACTTACCAGCAACAAAATCACCGTAAATAGAATAATAATCCTGGAACGGGAATTTGAAAACAGTGCTTTAATATTCTCTTTTTTACCTGCCATTTGCTATAACCCTTCTACCTTGAGTTGCATGACCTTGCCGTGCCAAGAAACCAGTAACACAGGTGACTTTTGCATTTCATAAGCATGCATACCGTCAGCACTTGTCATGCTTCCTAGCCAGCCAGGCGACAATATCGTAAGATTTGTTCGCACAAACATTTTCTCATTTAATAGCCATGCCCGGGCATCGCCACCTGAAACAACAAGCCGTGTGCTGCCCCCCCGGGGGCACACCATCCAATACGCGCAATAAAATATCACTTGCAGATGGGGGAAGACCGTTGTCCATAGTCATGGGTTTAGCATTTGGTCCATAGCCTTGTACACGCAAATCAACCCGGTAATCTACGGCCTTCTGACCTGGGATCAAGGTCAGCATCACAGGCGTATTCAATCCTCTCAATCTCACAGCAAGGTTACCATACGTGTATAGCGTGCTGGCCTGAATGATCAGCGTATTACTCGTTTTGTCCCACTGAACATTAAATGAAGAAGGATCACCTAAATCATAAGCACTGATCGGCCATGGAGCACCCGTTGAGTCAAGAAAAACAAGGGAAGAAACAAACCCCTGAGAGAGTCGGATCACAGGCGGTGTGGAACCTGGAGATAAATTCACAAATTGAGAGGTCGCCGCTGGCCTAGGAGGCATTCCCACGGTTGACGTTTTTGCATATTCATGCGTCTGATACTCTTGCTTGACACGAAGAAGTTGCTCCGGAGATAAAGGAAACAATTGCTCTTTTACGTCATCAAAGGCCAACGAATCAATCGAGTCATTTTCTGATGTGGTAGGAAGTATGCCATTTCCAGCAACAGTAACCGCATTGACAGCAGCAATGGGTCTGCTTTCACCGGCAGGTTGCGGTGGAGTGGCCGCGGCCGTAGGCGACATACGTTGTTGTAATTGGCGCAATTGTTCCAACGCTTGCTGAGTGGAATTTGATTTGTCAGCACATAAGCCCGCAACCGTGTATGAAAGTCCAGCGACTAACAACACGATAGTTGATGAAATCCCCAATATGATTTTTTTAAGTTTCATCAATCACTCCCACTCCCTGCAGGTGCCACCACAAATTGCGCAATACCTATCCCACGTGGCGAATTGAGCGTGGACACTCGGGTAACCCTGATCGTCACCACATTATTTTGCTCGGTAAACTCACTCGCACTTTGATACCTGACCAACAACGGCATCTGCACCATCCAAGTATACCGACCATTTAAGACTCCCTTCTGTAAAATAACCGGCGCACTCGTTGCAACTGCTGAGACAACCAATTTACTGGCTTTAACGGCAAGTAGATTATTTGAGTCCTGTAATGACTTCAGGAATTGATCCCATCCTTCCGCGGTATAGAATCCTGAAGAGGCCTGTAGTTCTGTTCGATAATTAACAAAATTATAAGAGAATGAAGCTATTGCTGCCTGATTAGCCCATTGCAACACCGCCGAGTCGGATTGATTAGGTTCATTTAAAGGGAATAGAGGCGTTATTCGACCACTGATACTGGTCGCAAAATATTTTGGCGCAGGGGGATGTGTAATAATGTAGGTCAGGATCGCTGCCAATACAATGTTAACGAGGATTGAGAGCAACAAAATAAGCACTACTTTTTGTTGTCCATCCCGGTAAAAGTTATTTCGCAGTTCAACAGCGATCAAGGCATCTTGTGGCATAGTATCCTCTCATTACGGCACAGCATTGGTGTTATTATTCGGGAGCTGATCATCTGCAAGTAATGGTACAGATGTCTCATTCGGTTGTTCCATCGGTGTCAATGGTATAGGTGGCGTTCCACCGTAGGTCGCATAAAAGTCATGTCCGGAGCGACCAAAATAGGTATAATATATAGCCACGCACAGTAAAATACTCAGACTGATGGAAAAAATCAAAGCGGTCCTTGCCCGGCGCAGTGTATCCACGTAAAACCGGTTTGACTGCCGGATACTTCTCCAAGTTCCCCTACTCAATTTTACTCTCCACGTTATGCAACAGCACGTCTGAATGTTATTTCGATTCTGGAAATAGGCGAAGCATCACTGTTTTGTTTAAACGCTCCCATAGGTTTATCACTACCTAGGCCCTGTGTAAAGACAAAACGACTATCAATATCTTGTGACCAGAGGTAGTCAGCTACGGCTAGCGCGCGCGCCAGTGTGAGCGCGTGTTCACGCTGAGGGGAAACATACTTGCTGCTATGCGCGCTGACATTAACATTGATTTTACGAAACTGTTGTAAATAACACACGACATCATTTAATAACTGATAGGACTCCCATGTCAATCGCGGGGATTGATCTGCAAATAGAAGGTGAGAGGGAATACTCAACAAGTAATACTGGCCTATGCTAATCATTCGAACACCGTCTTTGTTCAACTGCGTCTGCAGCTTTACTATCTGCGCATCAGATGCACCATCGACGTGCGTTGGCAATTTAATTAAATCATCTGGGTTTCCTGTGCGTGGCTGGCACCCCACCGTAGCCAGCAACAACAATAAAATCGCGTGCCGGGCAGTCTTCACAGAAAAATAATCATCTAATCGTCTCAAACCATGTCCCTATTATGAAATGAAATTTCACACCTCACGTCGTCCCGAGGCACCGCACCATCTGTTAATAACAGCATACAACACATTGGGTTGCAAGCTGTGTTTGAAAATATATTCTTGCGCGGTCCCTAAACCGCATCCTCCACCTTATTCTTCGCCAACTCACGCTCTCGTCTTATTTTCTCCGCGAGTACTTGCACAAGTCCTGCTAGTTCTTCGGGATTGTTCTTGTCACGATCTTCCGGAGGATAACTGGTGGCTGATTGAAAATCTTTTATCAATTCGTTTGCAATATTACCAGCAAGACTGTCTTTTTCTCCAGTCAGACGCTCAATTTCCATCATGTGGTTACGCGTTTCATTGATAAGTAATAGGGGCGTTGAGAATTGCTTAACATCCTTGACCAATATCTCAGGTGCTTCGGAAGGATTATGCAACGGTGTAAAAATAGTTATCGTACCCGTTTCTACCGCTTCAATAAGTTCTTCAACACTCTCAGGCTCATTATGCTTATGAAATGCAAGTAGAGCGGCAACACCGCGCTCTATGGGTTCAACCAAGGTGGATTCATGCAATGTTTTGCAGATCAGATCTATTTCTTCACTTTGCACTGTGTTTTTGATTTCAAAATCCTGACGATCAATGACAGCTTGAAATACAACCAATTGTTTCTGTAATTGAACCAAATGTTCATCAGACGGCGGTTCTATTTTCAAAAACTGATTCAACTTCAATCTTTTAACGGGCGATGGATTGGCATAGAACATCCTTGCTCGAACAATGGTGGATCGAAAGAAAATATGCGCTTCACCTTCAGTCTGCTCCTTGAGATCAAGCAAGTCGATACGCGCACGTCGCTCATAGGATGAACTTTTTGCATCCATATACGTATTCGTCACGCTGCCTTCCTTGGTTTGAAAGGAATCTACTTTTGTCACATACGCTTCACCGGCTGTTTTTGAGAAAAAATCCCACGTTTCATGGGGATCCTCAAGCTTCATGCAAATCTTGATATTGGTGTTTGCGCCGATTGATGCCGCTTCTTCTTTTGAGGCTTTTTGGAACGCCGGCAGATCTTGTCCTGCAAAGATAACGGAGAATCCAAGCGAACGAGCCTGGGCCGGAACAACTGCAAAACCCTGTACGGCATAATAACCATACTCATCTAGAATACAGAGATAAGGCGTCGGTGCATTTGTCGGTTTTCTCTCAATTACGTCCCGATATTCACCCTCAACTTCTTCACCAAGACCAGCCGCCATCATGGCTTTCAAGGACGAGACAATAATTTTACCCAAATTGGAGAGCTCATCAGGCGATTTTTCCAGTGCGGGTAACAGCACAACCAATATTCGACGGTTCAACACAACATCTTTGAAATCAACTTCAGCTAAATTGGTCCGCAGGATATGCCCGTACGTATCGGCCAATGACGAAAAAGCACGCACCAACTGCATGGTAATAAACCCGTGCTGCTCCAAAACCTGGGAAACCTGCTTGCCCTTTTTTTCTTTATTATAGCCTGGCAATGTATTCAAATAATTACGCAAAGGATCCGTCACAACCTTAGGAATCATTTCTATATTAATGCCCTCTTGGTCATCACGTGGGAATATTTTATCAATAACAATGGACTCAAGACGTTCAAGTATAAAATAATTACGAATGGTATTGGCATCCAGAAGCACTACTTTTTGATCTCGCATATAGACCAAAATCCGCATTAACGCTTCAACAAACGCAATGGCACGCCCCTTCCACATGTCGCCATCAGACGACTGCCCCGATCCACCCATCAAGCTAACCACAAGTTGCGTCAACATACTCGATGAGCCCTGACAAAACGGGTTCATGGTATTCGACAAACGTTTCTCCTGAGGGCCTATAATATCGCGTGCACCTGTCATGAAATTGATGAGTAACAGATCATCTTCACGCCCCATGCTGCGCACCATAGAAAATATCTTGGCATACAGGGAGTTATCTCCCTTCCCATCAACATAAATAAACCCGCTTCCCTGCGCCAAGGCATTAAAAGCAATTGAGATCAGCGCTTCTGTTTTACCACTACCGGTTGAACCGAAAATAAGAACATGGGTTCGCATGTCTTCATTGGCAAACCACAACTCCTCATTGGTTTTAAGATCATTACCAAGATAAGCGATGCCACGTGCCATGTTTGGTATTTTAATCCCGGGCTTTATATCATTAAAATCCTTCACCTTTGCAACCTGAGGCAGACGAAAAGGCAGTTTGCTCTTGCGCGTGTACCCATAGATGAAGAATATTACACCGATAATCAAAAGAAATGATGCCGCTTCAGGTAGAAACCAAGAGGCCCCTGCCAAAATAAATAGGGTCATTGCAATGTTTGCCGGTTTATTACAGAAGTCAGCAAGCCGCATGCCAATGGTTCGCGTGTCACGCAGCAGTCTGGTTGGATCAATCTCGTTCCGGGAATCAATACCTCTCATCATGGCTTTAATCTCATCATGGCTCTAACCCCTGTAACTCCTGCGCCGATAATTTAATTTCTTTAATGGCAACTTCCATTGCTGTAATGGCTTGATCAATCATGGGTGTCAACAACCGACGACCCGTTCTGTCCTCAGCAACCCAGTGAGCAAAAGGACCGCCGACCTCAGCAAACGGTGTTTGTCTGCCAACGCTGTTAAGCATATACCATAAACGACGATCCACGATTTTTAACCATAAAAAATCAGAGCTTGGCATAACACCATCATCACGAGAGGCTTTCAGCAACGCTGCCATGACAGTCAAAAGATAGGCGTGTTGGCTCAACACAGCTTGAACATTTTCAGCTTGCTGGTATTGTTTGATTACGCTGGTTGCCACGCCGTAATTCGGCCTGCCCTCGGTAGTGCTTTTATCCAATGCTTTCAGGATCTTAAATGCAGCCGCTTTATCACGATTCATTCTCGCCATAAAAACAGCAGCCAATGCAGAGGCGTGGGGTGGGCAATATTCAAATCCATTCCATGCCGGGCCCAACTGTAATGTAAAGACGCGTTTGGCGTCTCCTCGACGAATGCCCGCTGTCATTTCTTCACCCGGGTTTGCATCGTCCATCAAGGCATCGTTTTTTTTAAGCAACTTGTGCTTGCGCGCAAATTCTATTGGCGTCAGGGCCATGGCCCATGGGCCGATGTTGATATCGATGGCCACTAAATCTTGTTTGACTACCGGCATAATTGCCGGCCAATTCTGTTGTTCTTGGGTACGCAAGGTTTTCATATTGTGCGAGCGATGGTACTTAAGCGTAATGTCTGATCGGTAGAGCCATGCTGCCAGGCCTGTGAGCATTAGGATGATGGGATAACGAATATACTGACCAACATCTTGCATAATTAGCTGCATTTGTGACCAGCTGACCGAGGCGGGATCAAGCGTCTGCATCAGATAAATATCCTGAGCCAACCATGTACCACCAATAAAAAATTGCAACAACTTGGCTTGAAGTGTCGTCAGAAAAAAAACAAACGTAACAATGTAAGTGTGCGCCGCCGCCCATGCAAAATATCCCGCTATAAATATAGCCAGCGTTATCCAGATGGGGCCCAATGAATTGTCACCAGACTGTCCCTGTGGTTGTTGAGGCATAGAATCACTTCAATTAAAATGAGTTATATAGAGTATATACTTACCACAGAAGTTATGCGCTCTGCAATTACTCTTTGATTAGTCGCCCTTGCGAGTAATGGTAGATACCGGATGCGTGTACAAAATAATCAACATTAACTAACTTAAGCGTCCCATCTTTCAGGAATAACCGAGGCTTTCCCAATTTATCAATGGGCACTTTATCAGCGTTAACTTGAAGAATATCATTCTCGCCAATAATATAGAAGGCGACGTAGGCTTCGTTGAATTTATTTTCTTTCGTTTTTATAATGGCTTTGACATCCTCTTCATCCGCATAAATGGGGCGAGAAATCATTTGTCGTGGCAAATTGGCAACAATCCACTCCCATGAGTGCATATTCATCCCATCTGATGAATATATCTGGATGTATACTTTTTGTTGGCCGTGTCGCCTTGCAATCTGATTGGCATAGGCCCTTGTAGCTGAACTGTCTTTTCCAGACGAATCGCTTTGCAGGACAAAGCTATCACGAATTGAGCATAAGTTCTTACCAATGGCCTTAAGAAAATTTGATTCCTCCCAAGGCCCTTGCTCTATGGCATTATTCAATGCTTTTAAAACAGCTTCAGCCTGCTGCTTTGTTAACTCATCATTTTTCATAAAAAACTTTTAGTTGCTTTTAGTTAATAGAGCTGATTATTATTAATATACCATCCTCGTAGATCAGCAATTCTGGGCGAACGTTAGAGTCCGCTATTTTAAAGGCCCAAATGCCTGTTGAATAAAATTACTTTCGCAGAATCTTGATGTAGGGTGGGCAAAGAAGCGGGAGCGACGTGCCCACCATGCCTAGTACTGGTGGGCACAGGCCTGTGGCCCTTTGCCCACCCTACGTTCTGTTCACCGAGAATTTCTGCTCGTAGATGAAGGTTCTTGTGATTCATCCTGTTTAAGCCTATGGTCTGTAGCTAGAATAGCTGCAATGATTTGAGCGATGCACTCATTCAGACACATGGAAGCCAACGTTAATTCTGGTTTATTTATATTCACATTACCTATTAACGTCCCTAATGTCACGATTGATTTGCCTAATTGGAACAGTATTACTCCCTTAACAAAACCAACGGTTAAGCCAAGCGGGTAGCCAACGGCTCCGACGACTGAAGCCGTTGCTAGTGGCACTTCAGCCTTTTTCACTGCCCATATGTTCCCTCCCCATATGTCCATAATTTTCCCCTGTAGCCTGAAAATGTTTCATTATAGGTTCATTATAGCATAGTTTTGCTTAACAGGGTCGAAATACGTTCAAATTTTTGCACTCTTGCTTTAATCGTACAACAGCTCATCCAACGGTGTATAATCGGGGCTCGGCCCACCCCGAACCAACTCATTTACAACATCCGTCATACAGAGCAACCGCAAAACGTTGGGCGTAACCCCATCAAAAACAACCTCAGTGCCCAACAGGGCACCTTCGGCATCATTAAACGACAGACCAAGTCCATAGCCAAGGCACAACGAACACAATTGATCGGCGCGTCGTGCTATTGCTGGCAACAAACCCGTGTATGAAAAGACTTCATCAAAGCTGACGAATCGGTCATGAAGATAAAATTTGGCATGCATAGCACCCGCAATCAGTCCCATGCTCTTACGAAGATCTGTTTCCATTTATCGCCACCATGGTTGTGAGGATTTAACTTTACCTGCAAAAAAACCACGTAACCAACGTAGAAATACAGGTACTGTAAACCCATAATGCTCAATAACAGCAAAAAAAACAGCCGATATCAGTACTAACAAACCCGTCCATAGACGAATGTGCATCAAAAAAATAAAAACAGGAAATGCAGCTCTGGCATCCACCATGAAAAATCGAGCCGTACGTGCGGAATCTCGCCAATGCGACGTCTCTGAAAAATCTCCTGCAGCCATACCAACCTCTAAGTGTAAATTAATTTATTGACACCATAAGGGTATTCGAGCAACATAGATAATGCAAGAGAAACAGTAGAATTCTCCTTCACTCATAGATATACTTCTATTTGTACCTTACATGTCTATATACAAAAATTTACAGGAATCTTAAATGCTTATTAAAAACGTTGTACAACGATTAAAACGGATTTTTTCCGGTTCACTTGGAAAAGGTAAACTATCAGGCACCATTAAATTTTTCGATAGGAAAAAACGTTTCGGATTTATTGTGTCTGGCAAAAACGAGTATTTTTTTCATGCTGCGGCAACAAAACCCGAAGATTTTAAATCCTTGCAGGAGGGCGTCAAAGTATTCTTTAATGTCGTTATAGGTAAAAAAGGCCCGCAAGCAGATAATGTAGACGTTATTCACGATTAATGGGGTTGGATTTATGGAGCACATAAACGAGTCTTCAACACAAAGCGTTCAACAGGACGTTTTACAGCTAAGCCACTACCTTAATTCACGCATTCTTGGCCAAGCTGGGTTGGTGTCGCGATTATTAATTGCCCTGCTTGCCGATGGTCATTTATTGGTTGAGGGTGCGCCGGGCTTGGCAAAAACGCGCGCCGTCAAAGAATTAGCCGCAGGCGTTGAGGGCAGCTTTCACCGCATTCAATTTACCCCTGACTTACTGCCTGGCGATTTGACAGGCACAGATATATACCACCCCGAGGACGGCTCATTTGTTTTTCTGCATGGCCCGGTCTTTCATCACATGCTCCTCGCTGATGAAATTAATCGTGCACCGGCCAAGGTGCAATCAGCTCTTCTAGAAGCCATGGCTGAGCGTCAAGTTACCATTGGCAGTAAAACTTACCCCTTACCTGAATTATTTTTAGTCATGGCAACGCAAAATCCTATCGAACAGGAAGGCACCTACCCCTTGCCGGAGGCTCAGCTCGATCGATTTTTGATGTATGTAAAAATTGGATACCCAGATGCACGCGTTGAGCGCGACATTCTTGCGCTGGCACGAAGAGAAGCGCTTGCTGACAATTTTCTTACCAATACTGTTCTCTCCGAACCCGTGACTAAGGCTTCCGAAACAATTACACCTTTGTCGCAGAGAACCCTTTTTGAGGCGCGTCGACAAGTTCTCAATGTGCATACCAGTGAGGCACTCGAACAGTATATTGTTCAGCTGGTGGTGGCTACACGTAACCCGGGCGTATACAGTTCAACACTTGCGCGCTGGCTACGGTTTGGTGCAAGTCCAAGAGCCACTATTGCCCTCGATCGGTGTTCCAAGGCGCTTGCCTGGCTTGACGGACGTGATTATGTAACACCTGAGGATGTGCATGTCATCGCACATGATGTATTGCGTCACCGTATTTTACTGACATTTGAGGCCGAAGCCGAAGGCATCAGCAGCGATGATTTTATTGACGAGCTATTGCGTCAAGTTGCCTTGCCGTAGGGTTGGATTGCCATGAGTGATGGAGTGATTGCAGAACTAAATGACTTGATTGCCTTACAGCGTTATGCACACAAAGTGCGTTATCGTACGGACAGCATGGCGGCGCGTACAGGAAATCACCTGTCAAAATTACGTGGGCGAGGCATGGATTTCTCTGAAGCACGCCACTATCAGGCAGGCGATGAAATCCGGCACATGGAATGGCGCGTTACGGCGCGCACCGGCAGGCCTCACGTAAAAGTATACCAGGAAGAGCGCGAACGGCCGGTAGTCATCTTGGCAGACTTTAATCCATCCATGTATTTTGGCACGCGTGTTGCATTTAAATCTGTAATTGCAGCGCGGCTAGCAGCACTTCTGGCTTGGACTGCAGCCAAACAAGGTGACAAGGTTGGAGGTCTGGTGTTTTCCGCCGTCACACACCATGAGTTCACCCCTCGATGCCGCCAAGCGGGTGTATTGCCTTTTTTAGCCTCGTGCAGCCACTATACGTGCGAACATAATCCGAAGTCTGCGCGCATGCCGGATGCCCGTTCCCTGAGTCATGCGCTACTTCGTCTTCGTCGCGTTACAAAGCCCGGCAGTATTGTAATATTGATTAGTGATTTTTATAACATGGACATCGACAGTGAACGGCATTTGAGTCGTTTAAGTCAACACAATGATATATTGGCATACCATGTATGTGATCCGTTGGAGTTAACACCTCCAAAGCCGGCGCAATATGCGATAACCAACGGTCAACAAGAAATTTTGCTGGATACAACGCTCGACGCGGTCAGATTTTCCTACCAATTTTATTGCGATCAACGCATTGCTGCAATACAGGCACAATTCAAGCGTTTGCAAATCCAGTACATGCAAGTCACGGGACTGACTGATTTGCCCCAGCTCGTGCGCCATACTTTTCCCCGGAGGGTTGGTGGCTAACGACTTGACACAACTGCACGATATTCATCTGCCTGCCCCCATAGGCTGGTGGCCATTGGCGCCGGGCTGGTATCTGCTGGCAGCAAGCATTATCGTTGGCGGCCTCGTCCTTGGATTGTTACTAAGGCGCCATTTTATAAACGGACGTCCAAAACGCAGCGCTTTACGAGCATTGGCAGACTATCAACTGCAATATCAACAAGATAAAAACAGCCAAGCAGGCAGCGCAAAAATATCGGAACTATTAAAGCGTGTCGCCTTGGTTTACTACCCAAGAACCCGTGTAGCGGGTTTGCAGGGCGAAGCGTGGATGATGTTTTTAAATGGCACCGGTAAAAAGGTTAGCTTCACGAAAGAACGCTCGCTGTTGTTAGAGCTGCCCTATAGACCTTCACCAGCACTTGATTTGCAACCGCTTTTCGACACGGCGCGTAAGTGGATAAAACGACAAGGAAGACCATGTTCGAATTAGCCATGCCTTGGATTTTAATTCTGTTGCCGCTACCGCTGCTGCTTTGGTTTAGCCTTTCTCGTGTCACGCTTCAGTTACCAGTGGCACTAAAAGTCCCTTTTTTCAAAGACATGATGGGAATTGCTGAGCAGGAAAAACATAGTTTAACCCGGCAAACAAAGCTCATCTACCTGCTATTAATTTGGTCGTTATTATTGTTGGCACTTGCCGGCCCGCGTTGGGTAGGCGAACCACGTCCACTGGCACGTGATGGTCATAATATTATGATGGCGCTTGATCTATCTCCCAGCATGGCGATGAATGACATGCGGTCACATGGACGTCCTGCCACAAGGCTAAACGTTGTAAAACGCGCAGCGGCTCAATTTGTACTAAATCGCAACAACGATAAAATTGGTTTAATTGTATTTGGAGAGCGAGCCTACTTGCAAACGCCCTTAACGTATGATCACCATAATGTACTGCAGCGCATAGACGATGCTACAGCGGGGCTCGCAGGTAAATCAACATCCATTGGTGATGCGCTGGGTCTCGCTGTGAAACACTTGCAGGCTGTTCCTGAAAAAGGGCGCATCATCATTCTGTTGACTGATGGCGCTAGTAATTCCGGTGTATTGGCACCATTGAAGGCGGCTGAATTGGCACGCGATGATAACATCAAGGTATACACGATTGGCCTAGGTGCAGAAGTCGAGACCCAAACCTTCAATGGAATGTTTTTAAGCATAAATGCCGCTGCTGATTTGGATGAGAAAACATTAAAATCTGTAGCGAAAATAACGCATGGTAGCTATTTTCGTGCTACAAATATGAAGTCCTTGGAAACTATTTATCAAACCATCAACCAGTTAGAAACCATCACACAGGAGAGCGCAACCGTGCGCCCACAACGTGATTATTATCCGTGGCCATTAGCATTGGCTTGGGTTTTATTCATGTACTTGCTAGCAGTTCGAGGCGGATTATTAGTCGGATTGAGGCGCGCGGCCTTTCAGGAGGTTGCCGAATGATCACTGATTTTCATTTATTACGACCCCTATGGCTACTCTTTCTTCTGCCGTATGTCTTGCTCACATGGCGTTTATTCAGGAAAGCGCCAGCAACGCATGCCTGGAATATAGTTTGCGACAGCCACCTGTTGCCCTGGTTAATGCAGGTTAACAGACACACCAAACGTACACTCCCCTTGTTGTTATTGTTGACAAGCGCTTTATTCATGATCATAGGCCTTACAGGACCGACTTGGTCACGCCTGCCCGTACCGACTTACCTGCAAATACAGCCCCGTGTAGCCGTACTGGATATGACCCACACAATGTTGATTCGCGATTTATCTCCGGATCGATTAACCCGTGCAAAATTTAAATTACACGACCTGTTTCAACACCAGGATGCCGGACAATTTGGTTTGGTAGTATACACAGGGGAACCGTTTGTCGTCTCCCCCCTCACGGATGACGGTCAAACCATTGACGCCCTCTTGCCGTCCCTGACGCCAGCGATCATGCCAGTAGATGGCTCCCGCCTTGAAAGCGCGCTAGATCAGGCTCGCGAACTGATCATACAAGCCGGATCCCAAACAGGGCAAATTTTGGTACTCACAGGCACGCCTCCGTCTCAATCTGCAATTAACACCGCAGAAATGTTAGCGCATAACGGGATAGACACCTCCATCATTCCTGTATTAAGCGAACAATCCACATCCCCTCTCTTTGAGCGATTAGCCACAGCGGGACATGGCCATGTTATTTCATTTACTGATACAAGCGCGGATTTGGATCACTGGTTAACCTTTTCCCGCACCAATCAGCGATATGAAATAAATCTGAACAATGACATTCCCATATGGCGAGATCAGGGGCGTTGGTTTTTGATTCCGGCTCTGTTGTTCTTATTACCCGTTTTTCGTCGGGGTTGGCTACAGAGGATTAGCAGATGAAACAGGCATTAATAGCCCTGATATTATTGACGTCCGTGTCGCAAGCCCATGCGTTTACCTGGCAAGATCTATGGGTCACTAAAGATAGGCAAGCACAAACCATGATGGATACAGGTCAATTCTCCGAAGCGCAAGCCACATTTGAAGATACTACCTGGCTTGCCGCTGCCGCTTATCGTGCTGGCAATTACAAAGACGCCGTCAAACGTTATCAATCCTTAAAAAACAACCGTGACGCGTGCTATAATCAAGGCAATGCTTATGCACTGAGCTCGCAACTGAAATCAGCCATTACAGCCTATGATAAAGCATTGGCTATAGATCCGAATAATCAAGATGCCTTGCATAACCGCAAGATCGTCGAGGAACTGCTAAAGAAGGAGAATGAAAAGAAAAAAGATCAGAAGAAACAAGATCAGGATAAACAAAATCAGGACAAACCATCTCAAGATAAACCATCTCAAGACAAGCAGCATCAGGACAAACAAGATCAGAACAAACAGGATCAAGACAAGAAAGAGAACGTCCCTGAAAACCTCCCTGAGTCTAAAACTAAACAGGAACAGTCTAAAACTGAGCAGGAGAAACAACAGGCAAAGGAACAATTGCTACACCTGATCCCGGACGATCCAGGCGGGTTGATGCGCGAAAAATTCCTGCGGGACTATTTAAGCCGACAGCGAAACCCAGATTGACGACAACAGGAACTGTAAAATGAAACGCTTCATTTTCATACTCATATTACTTTGCGGACATGCCAAAGCCATGGCGGCTCTTTCCATGCAAATAACCCCATCGCCGGCACGGTTGGGCGATACCCTGCAGCTAACGCTAACCCTGAATGAAATGTCGGACGTTCCCCCTGATTTAAGTCCATTAGAGAAAGACTTCACCCTTGCCGGCACCGAGCACAACATGTCCTACACAGCCGCCAATGGTGTAACAAAATCTGAAAGCCAATGGATCGTTTTCTTAATTGCAAAAAAAGCGGGTGTACTATCTATCCCGTCCATCCAAATTGGTCACCAATATAGCGCTCATGGACAGGTAACCATCACAACAAGTTCAATGAGGACAACGCTCGACAACCAGACTGACTCACTCGAAGACGATGCCGTGTTATTACAGGCCGAAACGAGCAAATCGAACCCGTTCATTCGTGAGCAAGTGATCTATACGGTTAAATTATTTAGTCGGAAACCATTGATGAATGCAGAATACCACCCACCACGCGTCGAAGATGCCTTGTTAATTTCATTAGGTGACGGTCGTCGCTATCAAACGACCTTGAACGGTCAGGAGTATGGTGTTGATGAGCAACTTTACGCTGTTTATCCGCAAAAAAGTGGTGAATTAAAGATTACCCCGCCCGAATTCAACGCCATAGTTTATGATGCTGTTCCTAGGCGAATTCATGTGGATGGCTCGGCAGTCAAGCTCATCGTTAAGCAAGTACCTGAAAGAAATGCCCGTGAGCATTGGCTACCGGCGATTCGAGTCACACTGACTGAACAGTATGATACACTCGTTTCAACAATTGGCCTAGGCAATACCATCGTGCGCACAGTCACGTTGCAATCCGTGGCCATGCCGGCTGAATTATTGCCTGCTCTGGAATTTACTGACAACAAACAGTTCAGCACATACCTAGGAAAACCAGAATCGCACAATACGCTAAGGCATAAGGAATTGATTGGAACCACCACCGTTAATGTGACCTACCTGCTCAATCAAACCGGCGCCGTTACGCTGCCATCGATCAGTCTGCCGTGGTTTAATACGGTGACAGGCAAACAAGAGAGAGCCACCCTACCTGAGCGTACTTTGACGGTTACGGGCAAGGCCAGTGCACCGATCACCCCATCAGCAACCCAAGAACCACCACACCAAGTCATCCCGACACCTCAACCAACTTTAGCAGCACCAGCTACTCAATCGCATCAAATCGCCTGGTGGCTTGCTGGAGCGCTTGTCATGGTAGGCCTTGTCACACTGATGCTAAGCCGATACCGCCATAAAACCGGTGTGATCAAGCAAAACATACGCTCAGTGCTGCTCCAGTTACGCAAAGTTTGCTCGATGAATGATCCTGTCCAAGCACACGCCGCGCTATTAAATTGGGGGCGCATGCAATGGCCGGATATGACTTTATTCAACCTAGGCCAGCTAAAGAACCTGGTTTATGATATTGAATTAAAAAAACAAACCCTTCTGTTATCACAAGCGCTATATAGTCAAAATAGCCAGGCAAACTGGCATGGTGATGCCTTGTGGCATGCTGTTAAACACTATCAACCGAGAAAATCGACACTTAAAACGAAACGCAATACATTGCCACCGATTAATCCAGACTCTTTTTCAGACTAACGTCAAACAAAAAATGCGCGAGCAAGATCACCACCACACCACCCACGATATCCGTACAATAATGCCAACCAAGTAAAACACAGGAAACTGTTAACAATGCATTAATGGGCAGCAAGGTAAAAAACGCAACCGGCCACCCGCGCAATAAATAGAGGCAAAGCCAAGCCCATATCACATGAAATGAAGGCAAGGCAATCAAGCCCCCATCCAAGGTGCTGGGTTGAATGTAATGATGCAGTTGGTAAAATTTGAGCCCGGTTGAGCGCTGCGACTCGCTGAAATAAAGGCTGTTAACTACACTGGCTGGCGCTGTTGTGGGAAAAAAATAATAAAACGTAAATCCAGTTACTGCCGTTGTAATTAAAAGAAAATAATATTCCCGTATAAGATGCTTACGACCGGCCACAATGACAATGAGTGGGATATAACACATTTGGTATGGGAGCGAATTATAAATAAATGCCAACGCGGATTTGAATAATGGATGTGCATGCGTCCAACGAATGATTGCATGGGTATCAATGTGGAGTAACGATTCGAATTTTAAAATAGACCTGTCGATGGTGGTAAATGGTGTGTATTGCATGGCATTGGCCGCCACAACGAACAGTACCAGAATTAGAAAAAAATAAATCCATTCCTTGATGATTTGTGTCATTTTTCCATCAGCACCATGCAGTAAAAAAAAACCAGCATACATGAGCGGTAAAATAAGGCACAACAATAGGTATCCAGAAGGCTCATAGAATCCAACTGACGGCACATAAAAGCCTCCGGTTGGCAAATAAAGATTACCAGGGTACTGATAAATAAAATCATTAACAGCAAAGGCAATAATTGATAGCAAAACCAGTGCTATAGACGGATAAAAAAGTGCGTTTGTTTTAATTAAACGCAAGCGTCCAGCATCATAGACTGGCTTTTGCCTAGAAAGGGTTCGTTCTGCAAACATACTAAGAAGCTCGTAATGAAGGCTCTGCACTGATTTTAATGTTATCATGCCCTTGCGTTTAATGCAGGTCAATTTTCAGGAAACGGAGGCAGGGCTATCCCATTTAAATAGTTGCGTAATATCAAAACTTCATCTAATGTAGGAATATGGTTGCAAGACAGGAATGTTGGTTATGATAATGCGCTCGTTTTTATTTGTTTTTATTATCTTGTCACTGACAGGCTGTGCACGCATGCATGGAACATTATCGGCTCCAAAAACGCATTCAGCGGTGATGCATGATGGCATTCAAACTCGCGCAACAGCACCGTTTACACGTGTGCAGGTCGATGGCAACATCGACGTAACCCTGCTTACAGGTGATTTAAATCCCCGAGTAATTCTGCATGGCGACCCGCGTGGTATGCAGGATGTTGAAATAACCGTGAAAAATGGCCTGTTGCATATCAACGAAGGCAAAGGTTCCCCGCATTTTGGGCGTATACGAGCCGAAATACGCACGCATTACCTCACCTCATTTGCCTATCGTGGCGCGGGAGAAGTGGTTGGTAACAATTTGCAATCCCGGATGCTTGATCTATCGATTAACAATAAAGGCAAAACCGTATTCATGGGAAAAATTACCTTGCGTAAACTTGACGTCTCAGGCTCAGGCAACACGCAAATTAACGGCATTACAGGCCATAAGTGCCTGATTAAGGTCAGCGGTAAAGCACACGTTCAGCTGGTGGGTACACTTGATGTGACCTCGCTACAAATGGATGACAATGCATGGATCAGCTTGTATTGGATGCAAAGCCGAACACTTAAAATACAGGCACGAGATCATGCATTTATCCAAATGGCAGGCATTGCGGATCTGCTCGACGTCGAGCTATGGGATAATGCTCGTTTTAACGGCCGTTATCTACGCGGTACGCGCGTATTCACCAAAACCCACGACAACACCGTAGCCGACATCTGCGTGCTCAAAACCCAACACACCCTCGCCAGCGATAATAGCAACATCTACTTTCATAATCTTCCTAACATGAAAGCTGATTTCATGGCGTATGATGGTTCCGTGCTGGACATGCGTGAGTGGGACTTACCTGTGATACAAGAATATACCCAGTATAATCGTTAGTGAGATTTAATACATGCAATAATCGCATCGACATCGCCATCCAGCGGTAGGCCATGCGCCGAATTTTCCAGCCAATGTGTTGTCACATCAGGTAGCTTCGCAAAGCATTCGGCCATTCGGGTAGCGTTGCAGACGCTATCATAACGCCCCAGAAACAGATCGGTTGGGCACGTAGGCGGTACAAACCTGAACTGTTTAATCAACATTAATACTTCAATAATCACGGCAATAGGAAGTTGGTGGTAAGTCAGCTCATGCTGACCCTTCGTGTATATATCGCCAGCCCGGTTACGCAATAATCTGAAGCCTAAAGACTGTAATGCGTGACCAGCCCACAGCCCTGCTGACACATTCATCTGCAACGATAAGGAAGGCGCTAATAAATAAAGGTGATTCAGTGGAAAGCGCTGGCCTAGATGACACGCCAATAAGCCACCCAACGAAAACCCCAAAACATCAACTGACGCATACGCTTGCAGCAGTGCGCTACAAGCCGCATCCGCTGTAGACAGCCAGTCAGTGGCGCGCACCTTGGCAAACGCGGCTATGCTTTCGGCATGCCCCGGCAACACCGGGCAAACCACGGCATCATACATGGTGAGTTCAGGTAGCATGGTGCGGAACACGGCGGGCGATGAAGAGAAACCGTGCAACAACAATAACGCACGATCGCGATGTTCTCCACGGATATCGATAGGCGCGAGTAAATTGGCTTGTTGAGCAAGCAAGGGGGCTGTGCGTTTTCCCTGCCACATGAAACAAAAATCTTGAATATTAACCATGGCCCCGCCCCTTATTATCACTCCATCAATTTATGCGGCATGCTTTCCACGCGCCCTGCTTGGGTCACTTGAATAAAATTCAGCTTGCGTTGCAGTTCGCTAATGGTGTCGGCTCCGGCGTAAGTTAATCCAGATCGCAAACCTCCGATAATATCGGCAATAATAGCGTCTTGTTTATCTGAATATGGCACATCAGTTGATACACCTTCAGCCGTTTTCCATTCGTGCATTTGGCCCAAGAAATCCTCCTGCGCTTCGCGCGATGCCATGCCGCGATAGCGTTTAACCTGGGCGCCATCCACTTTGGTAATGACATTACCGGGCGTGGGCGCAGTACCCGCCAACATGCCGCCAATCATCACAAAATCAGCTCCAAAAGCCAGTGCCTTGACGATATCGCCTGACGTGCGAAGGCCACCGTCAGCTACAATAGAGCGATCCGTACGTGCACAATCTTGAATACAGGTCAGCATGGGAACACCAAACCCAGTTTTAATCCGCGTGCTGCAAACGGAACCACCACCGATTCCAGCTTTGATAATGTCAGCACCGCATGAAGCTAGGTAATCTGCACCCGCGTAAGTGGCAACGTTACCCGCCATGATGCAACGCGAACCCAACAATTGCCGCAGACTCTTCAAGGTTTTGCCGACGTATTTGGCATGTGCATGCGCAACATCCACGCAGAAGAAGTCGGCACCTGCATCGCGCAACGCTTCAGCGCGTTCAAGCTCTGCTTTGCTACAGCCTACGGAAACAAACACCTGCCCCAAACACGCCTTGAATTGCTTGATATTATCAGCGATATTTAAAAAACGATGTAAAACGCCAATGCCGCCTTTACTGTGCATAAAATTGGCCATGTTACTTTCGGTAATGGTGTCCATGTTCGAGCTCATGACCGGCAAGGCAAGGGTTAATAACCCTTGTCTGTCAGTTACGCCAATGTCCACAATCCGTCGGGATTCATGATGGTTGTATGAGGGGATGAGTAGGACGTCATCAAACGTAATGGCATATGGCATGGTGTATCCTGTTCGAACTTAAGGATGTCGCATTATAAGTGCTCAGCTGCATACTTGGCAAGCCTTGAGCGCTCCCCACGCGTTAACGTCATGTGTCCACTGTGGTCCCAGGCCTTAAACCTGTCCACGGCAAAGGTAAGCCCTGACGTAGTTTCACTTAAATACGGTGTGTCAATTTGCTTTATATCGCCCAGACAAATAATTTTACTACCAGGACCCGCACGCGTCACCAGCGTTTTGATTTGTTTTGACGTGAGATTCTGTGCCTCATCAATAATGATAAAACGATTTAAAAACGTGCGGCCGCGCATAAAATTCAATGAACGTATTTTGATTTTATTTTTTAATAAATCGTCGGTCGCACCCTTACCAAAGGTGCCACCCTCTTGCATGCCATGCAACACTTCAAGGTTGTCCATGAGTGCGCCCATCCACGGTGTCATTTTTTCTTCTTCATTGCCTGGTAAAAACCCAATGTCCTCACCGACTGGGATCGTCACGCGTGTCATGATGATTTCAGTAAACAAGCGTTGATCCAAGACCTGCGCCAAACCTGCGGCAATCGTCATTAATGTTTTACCCGTACCGGCCTGCCCCTGTAGGGTCACGAAATCAACATCAGGATCCAATAATAAATTCAACGCAAAATTTTGCTCTCGATTACGCGAGGTGATGCCCCACACGGCATGTTTATCTTGCGAGAAATCTCGCGCCACCTGCACAACGGCACTACCGCTATCAATTTTTTTGACGATCGCTTGAAAGTCATTATCATGTGTGCAAATACAATCATTGGGGTTCCATTTATGCGTCAGTGGCCCCGTGATGCGATAAAACGTTTTCCCGATCTCCTGCCAGGCCTCCATATTTTTGCCATGTGTGTTCCAGAAATCATTTTCGAGAAGATGCAGACCATTGTGTAATAAACTGACATCATCCATGACTTGATCATTGAAATAGTCTTCGGCTGGAATACCAAGAATGCCAGCTTTAATACGTAAATTAATATCCTTTGAAATAATGATAACTTGTTGATCAGATCGCCGTTTTTGTAAACCTAGTGCCGTTGCCAATAATGTGTTGTCAACTTTATGACCAGGCAAGGACAGCGGATTCACGTCGTCAAAATAATCGGTTTGAAAAAATAACCGGCCATGTGTCTTGACATGGCCTTTATCAAAGAAATTCGGGATGGACAAGCCTGCGACAATTTGAGCATGAGTGGCATTGCTCATGAGCTCAACCAGCATGCGATTGGTTTGACGCACATTACGCGCTAATTCAGAAATGCCCATTTTATGATTATCCAGCTCTTCCAGAACAACCATGGGTAAATAAATATCATGCTCTTCAAAATGATAAATTGCGGCGGGGTCGTGCATAAGGATATTGGTATCCAGCACAAATAATTTACGTTGCACGTCACCAGTAGTCATGAGTCCATCCTGTCATCCTAGATGATTCATTGTGCGCAGGCGAGTGGATTACGTCAAGGGGGGATCTTATAAATAATTCATGTATCATGCTATGCTAGCCCAAATAAACAAGATACATGAGTTTTTTATGTCAACCAAACAAGATAGCGCCACGATTGTGGTCAATAAAAAAGCTCGCTTTGACTATTTTATAGAAAGTGAATATGAGGCGGGGCTTGTGTTGGAGGGCTGGGAAATTAAAAGCCTGCGCGCGGGGAGAGTGAATTTGTCTGATGCGCATGTCATTGTCAAATGTGGTGAGGCGTTTTTACTCGGTGCGCAGATTCAGCCTTTGCCCACAGCATCTGCTCATTTATATCCCGATCCTATTCGTACCCGTAAACTTCTTCTGAACCGACGTGAATTAAACCAGTTGATCGGCAGCGTCGAGCGTCAGGGGTATACAATAATTCCGATGTCGCTGTACTGGAAAAATAATAATGTTAAAATGCGCGTTGCATTGGCCAAAGGCAAGAAGACCCACGACAAACGTGAGACGGTGAAGAATCGTGATTGGTCGCGGGATCACTCGCGTATTATGAAGAAAGGGGTATAGTATGTGTGGGATAATGGGAGCCGTATCAAAACGGGATATTACCAAGGTCTTGCTGGAAGGTTTGCATCGGCTTGAATACCGAGGCTATGATTCAGCAGGCATTGCGCTCATTAACAACGAGGGCCAATTGAAACGCCTTCGCGTTCAAGGCAAAGTGCAGGCGTTGGCCGAAGCCATGTCAGAAACCACGCTTTCAGGCCATACCGGCATTGCGCATACCCGCTGGGCAACGCATGGAAAACCGTCTGAACAGAATGCTCACCCGCACATCTCACATGGTGAAATAGCCGTCGTTCACAATGGCATTATTGAAAATCATGATGAACTGCGCCATTATTTGCAAGCACTGGGTTATGAATTTACCTCTGAAACCGACACTGAGGTGGCTGCCCATCTCATTCATCACCACTATCAAAAAAATCAATCACTCTTGCACGCGCTTCAAGCTACGGCCCTACAACTGCACGGGGCATTTTCCCTAGGCGTGATGCATCAAAACAATCCACATGAACTCGTCGCCATTCGCAAAGGCAGTCCGCTGGTTGTAGGCCTGGGTATTGATGAGAACTTTATTGCCTCAGACGCTCTGGCACTCCGCTCGTTTGCGCAAGCTGTCTTATACCTTGCAGAAGGCGATAGTGTGCGTCTTGCTGTTGGGGGATTTCAGGTGTTTGATGCCAACGGCGAGCCCGTTCAGCGCCTGTCTCAACCCTTAAACGATGACAGCCTTGCCGTAAGCAAAGGGCCTTACCGACACTTTATGCTCAAGGAAATTTTTGAACAAGGTAAAGTCCTCGCGGATACACTGGAAGGTCGCATTGTCAACCTTGATGTGCTCAGGGCCAGTTTTGGTGATCAGGCGCTAACACTCTTTACCAAGGTTAAACATATTCATATCGTGGCTTGCGGCACCAGCTATCATGCGGGCCTTATTGCCAAATATTGGCTGGAATCTCTCACCAGCTTGCCGACGCAAGTGGAAATTGCCAGCGAATACCGTTATCGTGATGTGGTTGTGAGTGACAATACCCTGTTTATCACCGTGTCACAATCTGGTGAAACAGCCGATACACTGGCGGCCTTGTCCAAAGCAAAAAAGCTGCATTATCTGGCCAGTTTTGCCATCTGCAATGTCGCCACTAGCACGCTCGTTCGTGAAGCAGATTACGTATTTTTAACACGAGCAGGCGTTGAAATAGGCGTCGCATCCACCAAAGCCTTTACGACACAGCTAACTGCTTTTTTAATGCTGGCAGCGGTCCTATGCAATGATGAGCGTGCTGAAAAAGTACTGGCCGAATTACAGCAATTGCCAGCCGCATGCGAACGGGTCTTGAAAATAGATCCTGACATTGCATCGCTTGCGCCTATGTTTGTTAATAAATCTCATGCTTTATTTCTGGGTCGTGGTGTTCAATATCCTGTGGCGCTTGAAGGGGCATTAAAATTAAAGGAAATTTCATACATTCATGCGGAAGCCTATCCGGCAGGCGAATTAAAACATGGCCCATTAGCCTTGGTAGACAGTGAAATGCCAGTGGTAGCAATCGCACCGAATGATGAATTATTGGATAAACTTAAATCCAACCTGCATGAAGTCAGTGCGCGAGGCGGTCAATTATTTGTATTTGTTGATGACTCGCAAGCCTGGCCCGCTAACGATGCGCATTTAATCCATGTGCCCACCTGCGGGCATTGGATCGCACCCATTATTTATACTATTCCACTGCAATTGCTGGCCTATCATGTCGCGGTTGCCAAGGGTACTGATATTGATCAGCCTCGTAATCTGGCGAAATCAGTGACGGTTGAGTGATCTGGGTATATAATACCCTCTTTTTTTAGCTCATTTTTATGGGGATATAGATGATTCAAGACATGTCGAGCACAGCGGCAACTATCGCGCGCGAACTGAATGCCTTAGTTTCGCAGGTAATTGCTGCTATTCGCTTACTTGATGAAGGTGCCACTGTGCCGTTTATCGCCCGGTATCGGAAAGAGGCAACAAACGGCCTTGACGATACGCAATTACGCTTTCTGGCCGAACGCCTGCATTATTTACGAGAGCTCGACGAGCGTCGCACGCTGGTTTTAAAAACCATCCGCGAACAGGACGTCTTAACACCAGAACTGGAACAAGCCATTCTAACCGCCGATACTAAAACGCGGCTGGAAGACTTGTATCTTCCCTTTCGACCAAAACGCCGGACCAAGGCCATCTTAGCCAAAGAAGCCGGTCTTGAGCCGTTGGCTACCGCTTTGTGCTTGGATCCTGCCATTGGTCCCGATGCCTTTGCTGCACAATTTGTGAACGCAGACCTTGGCATTGAAACCGTAGCCGCAGCACTCGAAGGTGCCAGACAAATTCTGATAGAACGCTTCGCGGAAGAAGCCAACCTGCTGGAAGCGCTGCGTGATTATTTATGGCAACACGGCGTACTTAAATCCACTGCCGCAAAAAGCAAGAAGACGACTGGGACTAACAAGAAGGCTCCCGCCAGCAAATTTTCAGATTACTTTGATTATGCTGAGCGGATCAAAAAAATACCCTCACACCGCGCGCTTGCACTGTTTCGTGGTCGTCGAGAAAGCGCTATACAATTTTCGTTAACCTTGCCAAACGATGTCGGTTATGGCGAAACGCGTGTTGCCAGCTGGTTCAAGATTGCAGATAAACAACGTCCTGCGGACAGCTGGTTAATGGAAGCTGTGCGTTTGGCGTGGACAACCCGGATTTTTGCCAAGCTTGAACTTGAACTGTTAACTCGCCTGCGCGAATTAGCTGATGAAGAAGCGATTCGTGTGTTTACCAGTAATTTACGCGACTTGTTATTGGCAGCACCCGCAGGCTCACACGTAACCATGGGTCTGGATCCTGGCATTCGAACGGGTGTAAAAGTAGTCGTGGTTGATGCCACAGGTAAGTTGCTCGACTATACTGCCGTTTTCCCACTGGCACCACAAAATGAGTGGCATCAGGCGATTGCTGATCTCGCAAAATTGGCTGCCAAATATAACGTGAGTCTGATTAGTATTGGTAATGGCACCGGTTCTCGTGAAACAGAGCGCTTGGTAGCGGACATGATCAAGATGTATCCTGACCTCACGTTAGCCAAAGTCGTGGTGAATGAGGCCGGGGCGTCTGTTTATTCTGCCTCTGAATTGGCCGCACTGGAGTTCCCTGATCTGGATGTTACCCTGCGTGGTGCGGTTTCCATTGCGAGACGCCTGCAAAATCCATTGGCTGAACTGGTTAAAATTGATCCTAAATCCATTGGCGTTGGTCAATACCAGCATGATGTGAATCAACCGCGGCTCGCGCGTAGTCTTGAAGCCGTGGTGGAAGATTGCGTTAATAAAGTAGGCGTCGATATCAATATGGCGTCTGTGGCCCTGCTCACTCGCGTATCAGGACTCAATGAAACCATGGCAAAAAATCTGGTGCAATACCGTGATGAGCACGGTGCTTTTCTCAATCGCGAACAATTAAAATCCGTGCCGCGCATGGGTGACAAAACGTTCCAACAATCCGCCGGATTTTTACGCATTATGCAAGGCGACAACCCGTTGGATGCCTCCGGTGTACATCCTGAATCCTATCCTGTTGTAGCGCGCATGTTGATAGATAATCAAACTGAAATTAATCAAATGATTGGCAACCGCGAATTGTTGCAAAAAATTAACGCCACGCAGTACATCGATGATCAACACGGCTTGCCGACCATTTGTGATATTTTGAAAGAATTGGAAAAACCAGGACGTGATCCTAGGCCTGAATTTAAAACGGTTAGTTTTAAAGACGGTATTGAGGAAATAGCTCATTTAGAAGTGGGCATGATCCTTGACGGTGTGGTCAGTAATGTGACTAATTTTGGTGCTTTTGTTGACATTGGCGTACATCATGATGGCTTGGTGCATATTTCTGCCATGATGAACCGTTTTATTACGGATCCACGTACCGTGGTCAAAACAGGTGATGTGGTTACCGTCAAAGTGGTTGAAGTCGACAAGGAACGCCGCCGCATTGGTTTGACGATGAAACTCGATGCCGAGAAACCAGGTGCACAACAGAAAAAAGCCGAAACGCCGGCACCTGCAAATATAAAACGCCCGATTAGCGCCCCCGTCTCAAGTAAAAAACCTGAGCATGCCAAAAAACCACCTGCTATCGCTCCGAAAAAAACAGTGTTTAATACCAGCATGGCGGATGCGTTATCCAAGCTTAAACGCGGTTTAGAGTGATGACCACGGTATGACTGAGTCGATTACGGAATTAAAAACATGGCTTATGGACATGGCGGCTTTGATCGAGAAAGACGACGATCCGAATCCTGAATTTTATACCTATTTTCTGCAAGACCCGATGCTTGCATTGCATTTGGTTGAATTAATCGATGAGCTTGATGAAGATAAACTTGATGGAGAGGCGCTTAATAACAACTGCGCTTATTATTCCGCGTGTATTTTTGCGCTGGATATTTGTGTGGCACAACTGCAATCTGCCATTGAGGCTAGGAATAAATTAGCCGACCGCACGCTGACTAAATTGATGGCTCACATGTCCCTGGCTATTTCCAGTCGCAGGCACACATTAGGCTTCTGGCTCCCTATATTAAATGCCTTTTACGAGGTACATGCTGAGTTATCGCTCGAGCTAAAAGATGCCTATTATGATCTTGCCAATGACGAGGATGACCTGACACCGGAAGAAGAATTATCACATCTGGATTCGATTCGTGATTTGATTGAAGAGCTCTCTGACCTGTCTGTTTTTGACATTACAGAAAACTTTTTTGCGCAAAGTTATGCAATGCCGCCTGATTTTTTTGCCGACCTTGTCGCCGATTTATACAGTATAGATGAGGGCATGGACATCGGATTGCTCACATTGCTACATCCAAGCCAAGATGTACGTGACGTTGTGGTAGCCATTCATGAGCATTTGATGCCGGACATCACCCTAAGTTCAGTCTCATTGTCTCGTTTGCAAGCGATTAAAAACTGGTACCCACCTGAGTATCACGCGCAATTTAATCGCTGGATAAAACTGCAACGAAAAAAAGGCGTTGTTTTCATGGAAACGGTGACCGCAGCCTCCGTAGTGCGAATTAAAGCCAGTGAAGTGGATGGCAGCGGTGCGCAGGGTCTTTTTATTCATCTAAGAAAAAACCGAAAAAATCGATTGTGTGGTATGTTGTTTAAACAAAACATAGGCATCAAAGATGCTTGGATAACCCCTATTATTTCACGTGCCGATGTAGCGCACTATTATGATGAAGCATTTGATGACAGCGTCATGTTACGTGACGTTGACATGCCCTATCTGTTGCTGATGACCAGCCATTTCCTTGCCATGACCATCGAGCAAGGCGGTATGCCAGACCTGCATTTATTGGAGATACAAGAAGAGCTTGGTTTGCATTTTCTTCCAGAAAAACTCGATGCTGATTATTTGATCGAACAATTGGGTGTATTGATTAGTCCATTCACGCCAGAAAGCACACGTGAATCGTTAAATCGTTCAAAAACATGGCCAAAAAATAAGCGATTTACGGAGTCATGGTATGTGGAAAATGATCAGGTTGATAAGCTAGTTAATCGTTGCTGTAGTTTTGTCGATGGTGTAAAGGTTTGCCGTTTTAACGACGCAATGCAAGCCGTCTTCACGCACGAGATGGAGCTGCACCGCGAATACTGGTTGTCTCATTTTCTGTGGATTACGCTTTGGCTTAAATCACGCGCGCGTAAAAATGAAAAAGTATGGCAGGATAGTTTTTTTATTGTGTACGCCATTCAATCTGGCATGCTGTTGGAATCCATCCCGATTATGCGCGAGATTTGTCGCGAATCCGTCGTCAACAGCATCGAAACCATGCAAGAACGGCGCACACATTTGAATCCGGAATAAGATTTTCTAGCGACGAAATCCGCCAACATGAGTACCACGATAACCACCATAATACCCATGCGTAACCCAAGCGCGTTGATTGTACCCGCCAACACCACCATAACCTGGATTCCAGAACTCAGGACCATAGCCATTAGAAATATTGTAGGATCCCTCCCCCACAGTATAACCGGTAAAACCTGGCCGTCCTTCGATGTATGTCGTACCATAAGGGGTAGAATTCATGGCACAGCTGCCTAGAAAAGCCGTTGATAAAAGAACCATCATTGCAAAAATTAATTTTTTCATGGTCATGTCCTTGTTGTTATTTTGTACTTAAAGTATAGGACATGATTATTTAAATAGCCAATTCAAGCGTACCGTAACATCTCGATTTGTTCCGCCAACTGATCATAACCCGCTTCAACATTAATATAGTTAACGCACTGTAGAAACACCGACAAGGATCCATCATCAGCAACATGGCCTGATTGCCACACACTGTTAAAATTCTTTTGCCTAAAACGCAAATAATCATGTCGTTTATTAACCAGATAAAAATTACGATAAAAATGACGTTTATTAACATTCAATGATTGTGCATCATGTGCCAAATCATGGCTTGCAAAATAATTATGCAGTGAATACGTTTCATTATTATGCACCGCAATAATTTTCCCTTTTGGTAACAGGCTATAAATTTTAAGCGCTAGTTTTTTAACTTCCCTGTGTGCTGCTGGCGTGTATTTTCCAAATTGCATGAGCGTTTTTTTGATGCCTTTGTCTGTAAAAATACGATTAGGATCAAATTCATAATGTTTATGCGCTAGGTGAAAGACGACATTGCGACCCCCTGAATGCACCAGCGTAAGTACACTGCCACCGTCTGATTTGACTACCGTACAAGCCGCTTTTAATGCGGTTGTTTCATTTTGATGAACATGTACAAACGCCTTGCCGGGTCCATGTTTATACTGTCTAATTTTAACCGTAGCATCCCCCACGTGTACTAAATACTGGCTGGCGTGCACGGCACACAACGATGAAAAAAACAGGAACACAATACGAAGCACGATTTAATTTCACCATTCAGATTTATTATGGTGCATCTTAAGGTAATTTGATTCAAATCACAATCTTTCATACATTCCAATTCAGTTTTTTAAAAATATACGATATAATCCAATTCTTACGTTTACAAGGTGCGATACCATGGGTAGCATATTCAACATGTTTGGACCATCACCAATTCGACCCATCGAACAGCATATGCATAAAACATATCTTTGTGCGAAGCAATTGCACCCCTTTTTTGAAGCTGTACTTAAACAAGACTGGGCATCAGCCAATACCATCAAAGACAAAATTGTCGCCATAGAAACAGAAGCCGACCTAATTAAACGCGATCTGCGGCTGCACTTACCTGCTGGCTTGTTCCTGCCCGTCTCGCGCACTGACATACTGGAATTATTAAGCGCACAAGACCGTATTGCTAACACAGCAGAAGATATAGCAGGCCTTGTAATCGGCCGACAAATGATTATCCCGGACGCAATTTCGGGTATGTTTATGCCATTTCTAACGCGCTGTCTAGACGCCGCAAAACAGGCTTGCAAAGCCATCAATGAGCTGGACGAATTGCTTGAAACCGGCTTTCGGGGCAGCGAAGTCAATATTGTACAAGAAATGATCGTGACACTCGATGAAATTGAGCAAGATTGTGACGAGAAACTGGCTGAACTCATGCATTGCATTTTTCAGCTGGAAAAGGATTTAACAGCCGTTGATATCGTATTCCTCTATAAACTGCTCCAATGGATTGGGGACTTAGCTGACCACGCGCAAACGGTGGGCGGTCGACTACAAATTCTTATTGCCCGGTAATATATTCCTATGGACCACTCAATTTTATATATCATTTTTGGCATTATCCTTTGCTTTATGATGACGTGGGGCGTTGGCGCCAATGACTTGGCAAACGTCATGAGTACCACCATGGGTTCAAAAGCCGTAACCGTCAAACAGGCGATGCTCATTGCCGTGATATTTGAGTTTGCTGGCGCGTTTTTGGGTGGAGCTGGCGTCACGGAAACCATGCGTGATGGCATTATCAACACCAGTCAACTGGCAGATCAGCCGCTCATTCTGATTGAAGGCATGCTGAGCGTCCTGTTAGCGTGTACTATCTGGATGAATTTGGCAAGCTTTCTAGGTGTACCTGTGTCCATTACCAATGCCTTGGTTGGATCAATGGTTGGCTTTGGTAGCCTGGTGTTGGGTAGCGATGCCATTCACTGGCATCAGGTATCACATATTGCAATAGGCTGGATTACGTCTCCCCTGCTTACCGGAGTCACCGCGTATGGCTTGTTTATCAGCATTCAGCAGAGTATTTTTGTAAAAACAGATTTACTGAAACGAGCCAAGATTTATGTGCCCATCTATCTCTTTCTAGTCGGATCCATCCTGTCATTTATTACAGTATTCAAAGGATTAACTCACTTTGATATTCATTTGAACTTTAAACAAAATTTGGTTGTCACGTTGATCAGCAGCATCACAATAACCTTGATCGGCGTGATTATTATCCGGCGCATTCCTGAAGTACCCCATATTAGACGTCGTGAAAGCTTTCGTCAGGTGGAAAAATATTTTGCAGTCCTCATGGCAATGACGGCGTGTGCGATGGCGTTTGCACATGGTTCCAATGATGTTGCTCTGGCCGTAGGTCCACTCAGCATTATTCACAGTCTGGTTATGCATGCCAATCAACCGCTGGATGCGTTAAGTTATCCTTCCTGGATTATTTTATTAGGTTGTGTTGGGGTTATCACTGGTTTATTGATGTATGGCCGGAAGGTCATTGAAACGGTAGGCAATTCAATCACAGCACTCACACCCAGCCGTGCATTTGCTGCAACCTTCGCTGCGGCAACAACCGTCGTGGTTGCAACAAGCCTTGGCATTCCCGTTTCAGCAACGCAAACACTGGTGGGTGCTGTACTGGGTGTTGGTATGGCGCGTGGTATCGGTGCATTAAACCTGATTGTTATCCGTAATATCTTTACATCCTGGATCCTGACCCTGCCCGCCGCATCGTTGCTGACTATCCTCTCGTATAAGGGATTGCATTTGTTGCTGGGGTAATAACCGAAATACAGGCAGGGCTGTCCCCCAGAGTGCTATCAATTGACTTAACCCCTTATCTTGCTTTGATATCAACAGACTTGCCCCCTGTCCTCCTCTGCCGTTCCTCCAGCCAGGCACAAAATTCAACTCCAATTTCTTCATGACTCGTCGCCATATCCACGGTCGCCTGCAGAAATCCGAGTTTGCTGCCACAATCGTAACGAACACCTTCATAGTGGTATGCATAAACCTTTTCATGTCGAAGCAAGCCTGAAATGCCATCCGTCAATTGAATCTCATCACCGATGCCGCTGTTTAGTGTTGCAATCTCATTAAATATGCTGGGCGTCAGGATGTAACGGCCAGCTACACCCCATGTTGACGGAGAGAATTCTGGCGCTGGCTTTTCAATAATGTGCTCTACATCAATGAGCCTAGCACCAACTGTTGCACCTGTTACTATCCCATAACGGTGAGTATGATGCTTTGGAACGGTCTGAACGGCGAGGATTGAAGATTGCAATGTATCAAACTGTTTCAGCATTTGTGAGAGTATAGGCGAGTCACCAACCATTAAATCATCTGCCAATAAAACAGCAAAGGGTTCCATTCCAATGATGTTTTTGGCACACAACACAGCATGCCCCAGGCCTAACGCGCGTGACTGACGTATGTAGATGCAATCCATATCCTTTGGTGTAACCGAACGAATCAGGTTGAGTAATTCGCTCTTCCCTGAATGTTCAAGCTCTGTTTCATGTTCAACTGAGGTATCAAAATGGTCTTCAACGGCTCTTTTATTTCGACCCGTAACAAAAATCATCTGGCGTATACCCGCCGCATAGGCTTCTTCTACCGCGTATTGAATAAGGGGTTTGTCTACGATCGGGAGCATTTCCTTAGGCGATGCTTTAGTGGCGGGTAAAAAACGCGTTCCCAGTCCCGCAATTGGAAATACAGCTCTGCGAATAATCATATCATTCCTCAGCAATTGTAATCAATTTAGCTGACTCTAGCTTCTCCAAGCACTTCATGTCGATGATGAACCAATACCAACAACCTTGTAAAAAAATAAATCGAAATCCTGCTTTACCATCCAAAAATCCCATGCGAAGGACATATCGATATATAAAATATAGGAATGGCCTTGCTAATAGCGGTAATCGATTCCATACATTTTCTCGAAGCCATTTCTTTCTGTCAACCTGAGTCGATAGAGACAATGTTTTAAATCGCACTGTTTTTTTTCTATTGAACTTATATTGAAACAATGACTCGGCTTCGCAGGAAGAATATTTATTGTGCTTGTCGACCCAAAAGTGAATGCCATTAAGGTTGTGATCAATAAAGTCATGGCGTAATTTTTTAACAACACCGGATACTTTAACGTGCTCATTAATTTCCCGGTCAAGGCTAGCCAGCGTGGGTTGAAATAATCTTAAAAGATAACAGGGATAGTACCCACCATGCTTAATCCATTTCCCCATAAAAATTACCCGGCGTGGCATGTAATAACCGGCGACAGTTTTATCATTGAGTGCAGGCTTGATTTCATTTTTTAACGCATCCGTTAGATACTCATCAGCATCTAAAAACAACATCCACTCAGTAAGTTGTGCGCAATGCGAGATTGCAAAACAACGTTGATTTTTATAATTATCAAATTTCCGGTAAATGATTGTTGCCCCCGCTTCTTTCGCGAGTTGGACGGTCTCATCATCAGAATAGGAGTCCAATACGATAACGTGGTCCGCCCAACCGTGGACGTTTTTAATAACACGTTGAATATGTATCGCTTCGTTTTTTGTTAATATAACGACCGTTAATTTAACCTTCATTTGATCATCCTTTTAGGCCTTGTTCCTTATAGTATCATTTGACGCATTACGTTTAATATATTTTTTGCAGCAAGATCCCAATTATAGTATTTGCTTTGGGATAAGCTGTGTTTTGCTGCTTCATGATAATCTGGTCGGCTGGTCATTAACAGATATATTTTTTTTGTTAAGTCATTTGCATTATCAAATTCAAAAAATAAACCTTCTGTTCCCAAAACCTCATAATTACTGTGTGTGTTCGCGGCTAGGATAGGAATGCCATAATACATTGCCTCCACCAATGTCAACCCAAATGATTCGCACAGGGAAGGATACACAAATACGTCTAATGATTGATATAACGCTCTGACTAAATCTCCACTGGTTTCGCCATGATTTTCAATGCAATCTGTAATGTCGTACTGCTTAATTAAATTATCAATTTTTTTGTAATAGCGATGTTCCATGCTTAATGTAAGTACAAGTTTACAGCGTATATTTATTGCTTTTAACTGTTGAATACTTTTAAGCAGCACGCAGACGTTTTTTTGTACGCCATGCTTGGTAATATACCCAATTCGCCAAATGCGGCCTGTTGGATAATCCTTGGATTCCTCTTTTCCCATTGAAAGACCTGGCCCGTGGGGGATCACCGTCATTTTATCAGGGGCTGCTTTAGTTGACTGCATGATTGATGTAGATAACGCCTGTGTTTGTACAGTAATTTTGGACGCTCTTTTAATAGACGCACGCGCCCAATAACATCGAGCAACCCATCCCAATCGACTTGCCCAGCTTTTTTCTTGATCTAAATACAACGCGCTATAAAGAGATGAAAAATAGCCAGCATGATGCACTAGAAGTAAAGATGGACAACGTAGTTTTCTGAATGGCATGAAATTAGTCTGGGAGAAAAACAGTGATATTTTTATACGGAAAATTAATTTTGGCAAATAGTACTCATACCAGAAAAAAAAGTGTAAAGGGCTTTTTTTAATCCATGGAAACGTAAGAAAAGTAACGTTTTTTTTTGCTTTGAGTTCATTCCGTGCCAGGTCATCAACCACAACCAACCAATGCGTATTGGGTTCCAGGAAACACATTGCGTCTAAAAGACGTGATAATACAACGATGCCACCACCTTCCTTGATAGTAAGAGCATTAATTAAGATTCTGTGCATACCAACGTGTCCTAGGAAAAGTTAAAACGTTATACCCCACTCGACCAAATCCCCCGAACGTCAACTATTTTATAAAATTTACTGCGATTAATTTGCATCTCTTTGAATGGTCTATGATCAACAAGCATGAGCAAGATATCGCTTTCTGCAAGCGCCTTTTCTATACTACTTAATTCTATCAGTTTAGATAGTGCTGATGGGATATTGGTGATATTAGGCTCAACTGCCAAGACATGCCCTGGATGTGCCATTGCAATTAATTTTGTTATTTCCAGAGCCGGGCTTTCGCGAAGGTCGTCAATGTCGGCTTTAAATGTCAATCCGAAACAGGCGATGGTTACGCCGCGGGCTGTTTTTTCTGGATTTTCTTGCAGGAATTCGGCTACTGCCAATTTCACTTTTTCTACAACCCATGCAGGCTTGCTATCGTTTACCCGCCTAGCGGTGGCGATGAGTTTTGCTTCTGCTGGCGCACTACTTACAATAAACCAAGGATCAACGGCGATGCAATGACCACCAACACCAGGGCCTGGTTGTAGAATGTTGACACGTGGGTGGCGGTTGGCCAGTCGAATCAATTCCCAGACGTTGATGTCCAATTTATCGCAAATAATCGATAACTCATTGGCAAATGCAATGTTCACATCACGGAAACTGTTTTCAGTCAGTTTACACATTTCAGCCGTGCGGGCATGGGTCACAATGCATGCGCCTTCGACAAATAACGTGTATAGTTGCACGGCTTTGGCAGAGCACGTTGGTGTCATGCCACCAATCACTCGATCGTTTTGTACCAATTCGTGTAACGCATGTCCCGGCAATACTCGCTCAGGACAGTAGGCGATGCGGATATCAGACTGGTCACCATGCGATTGCGGGAAAGTCAAATCCGGGCGCGCATCTGCTAACCACGTAGCCATTTGCTCAGTTGCCCCTACTGGGGATGTGGATTCCAAGATCACCAAGTTACCTTTTTGCAAAAATGGGGCAATCGATAAGCACGCTAATTTTATATAGCTTACATCAGGCTGGTATTCTTCATTAAGAGGTGTGGGGACTGCTATCAAAAACGCATCGGCAGATACTGGCTGCAGGGTTGCTCGCAGATAACCCTCAGAAACCACTGCTTGCACAAGCCTATCCAATTCAGGTTCTACAAAATTAATTTCGCCTCGATTGATTGTATCAATTACAGTCTGACTGATATCCACGCCTGTGACACGAATTTTACGTGAGGCTAGAATAGCAGCCGTCGGTAATCCTATATAACCAAGCCCAATAACGGAGACATGGGTGAATGGTGTCGCTTGATTAGCGCATGTATTCATATAATGCTTGCTTTTTTAACTGCCATGTCTTGCTGCTGACGTGCGCTAAAAAATGCTAAGATATGCGCTACTATGCGCGCAGATGCCTCTCCGTCACCATAAGGGTGACGTGCATTACTCATGCGCTGGTATAGCTGCTTGTCGGTTAATAACAGCGCTACATGACTCACTATTTTTTCAACATCTGTTCCTACCAATTGTACGGTTCCGGCCTCAAGGGCCTCGGGTCGTTCCGTTTTGTCTCGCATCACCAATAAGGGCTTGCCAAGGGATGGGGCTTCTTCTTGTATGCCACCAGAGTCAGTGAGGATCAAATAAGCCGATTTCATCAGGTATACAAAAGGCAGATAATCAACGGGCTCAATAAGATAAATGTTGTCTATACCACTCAGGCGTGCCTTAACTGGCTGTTGAACACGGGGATTAAGGTGCACCGGATAGACAATATCCACATGAGGAAATTGACGTGCAATAATAGCCAATGCCTGACAAATGCGCTCGAATCCATCACCAAAACTTTCACGTCGATGGCCTGTAACTAGAATCACTTTACGCGCGGGCGATAAAAAATCAAATTGCTGCGCCAACGTATGATTCAGATCTGGGTGTTTTTCAATTTTATGGATCATGTCATAGAGCGCATCTATCACGGTATTGCCTGTCACATGGATGTTCTCAGGTGCCACTCCCTCACGCAAGAGATTTTGTCGAGAACCGTTAGTGGGTGCAAAATGCAGGGTGGCCAAGGCACCGACCAATTTTCGGTTCGCTTCTTCCGGCCAAGGCAAATTAATATCACCGGTACGCAGACCCGCTTCAACATGAGCCACGGGTATCCGATGATAATACGCGGAAATAGATGCCGCTAACGTTGTGGTTGTATCACCGTGCACTAAAACCAAGTCAGGCTTGTATTGTTTAAAGACGTCGGCAAGGCCTGTTAATATGTTTGCAGTGAGATGACCTAGATCCTGATTTTTTGTCATCACGTGCAGATTAAAATCAGGCAATATCTGGTATAGATTCAAGACTGAATCTAGCATTTGTTGATGTTGACCGGTCACACAAAGTTTGCTGTTAAACCGTGCGTCGGATTCAAGTTGTTTGATTATGGGTGCCATTTTTATGGCTTCGGGACGAGTTCCGAAGATACAAAGTGTGTTTATACGCATTACAGGTCCATTGTTTTAATGTGCTTTTTTTATAGTGGGCATGTTCCCTGAATCGATGAACTAACACTTACCAATTCCTGATACATCTGTATTTCTAACAATCAATTCTGCGCTTTATACGCTTCAATCGTAGTACGCAATGCATCATCAACCTTAACCACAGGTCGCCAGCCTAAGCGTTCACTTGCTTTGCTAATATCCACTTGTAACGATCCGCATAAACGCTCTACAATGATTTTTTTATCCAGTAGCTTTGCCGCAAAATTTAAAGCCCAAACAGGAACAGGTAACAATATTACTCGTTTATCAAAATAACATCGCATTTTTTTCAGTAATTCTGTTGTTGATAAATCCTGCCCATCGCTAACAAGAAAGATTTGGTTGGCTGCACGGGGATGAGTAATGCACGTTCTAATTAAATCAACCAAATTATCAACCGATACAAAACTTCGTTTATTATTCACTACGCCTAATGGAAGTGGTATACCCTTTTGCAACCAGTCCATCATGCTTTTAAAGTTTCCGTTGACTCCTGGGCCATAAACCAGAACCGGGCGAATAATAACAACCTCCATACCGGTTTCTTTGGCCAAAGCGAACAAACCCTGCTCCGCTTCGTATTTTGAAATGGAATAGGCGCACTGTGGTAATGCTACATCGTCAGATTTAAACGATTTACCGGCCAACGTAGCCTCTCCGTTAACCTTGATTGAGCTTAGGTAAATAAAACGCTTCACACCTTGGTGTGCTGCTTGGCGTGCCAAATTCAATGTGGCATTAACATTTATTTCACGGTACGCCGCCAAAGGATCCTGCGCGTGCTCTTCCATCACATGGACACGTGCTGCCGCATGGATAACAACATTACAATCAAATAAGGCCTCCTGCCAATTTGTATTGGCAGAAATATCAGCAATTGAGCTTAACGTAACGCGCCGGTCAACATGGCGCAGTAGTTTTTGTCTAACAGCCAATTTCAATATCGCCTCTGTGTGCTGAAGCAAATGATCAACTAATTTTTGACCTATAAATCCAGAGGCACCTGTTAGGAGTATATTCATCATCATCATCATCCATTGACAGGTAGTTAAGTTCCTTGTAATAAAGACAATATATCATTGGCCATGGCACGCATGATATGGTTTCGGGTATATTTTTTTATAAATAGTTCACGCGGTTGCGTTTCCAATTCAAGCTTTGAAAACACCGCTTCAGCATCAGTCACATTGCAAGGATAAAATACAGCGGCGTTGGTTATTTCAGTATTAATAAAGTCAGCTGGAAAACCTGCGACTCCCGCCCAAATGGGTTTTCCCATAGCAGCATACTCAAATAGTTTTGAAGGCAACACGCATCGAAACGCGTCATGATCATTTAAATGAAGAAATAACACATCCGCTTCCTGATACGCCTGAATTAGTTTTTCACGGCATACAGGAGGAGATAACTCAACATTTTGACAGTCGTGCGCTTTCAATGCAGCCTCTAATTGGCTTTTACGCCCACCATCACCAATCAGTTTAAAGCGCACATGCCCTTCCATACGCTTTGCTAATGGAGGAACTATCAAATGCAATCCCTGCCCTTCGCCTATGTTACCGGCGTAAAGAACACTCAGTGGCTTAACCGACATGGAAACTTTTTGCTCTGCAGCAATGAACTCGGCATCAATACCGTTTGTAAACCAGCGTAATTCTGCTGTGGGATAGCGTATAGCAAAATAGGCGTGAAACCCTTTTGATACTAAATTGATGCGAGACGCTCGATTAAAGGTTTTTTTTTCTAAAAAAGAAAAAATCGGTTTAGCCCATAAGACTATTTTTGACGGAAGAACGTCACTCATTGTATCAACAAACAGATCCCTGATATCAAGGTACAGTGGCGTCTTTTTTTTATGAGCTATCCACGCCCCTAATACTGCCGTCATCAGGCGTGATGAGGTTGCAAAAACCAAGTCATAATCATTGTGTTTCACCAATTTATGCGTCTCTTTTGCAAAATGGACAAATGCTATAGCCTGATCCAGCATCCCGCTGCGATGAGAAGGTAAAGCAATTCGACGTATAGTGAGACCCTGCCGCTGCTCGAGTGTAGGCGCGCTGGCGTCAAATGATGCATACCGATTCGGGAGCGTCGTTATTACATCAATTTCCGCGTTAGCAGCCAACAGCCGGCTTAGCTGTTCAACAAGGGCTGTACAACGAAACGATCCGGCACAAAGATCCGGGTAATAATAGAAAGACAGGATTAGAATTTTCAACTGAACTCACCATGTAATTTGGGTTTCCAATGCATTCTCTTTGAACGCTGCAATCAGGCAGATGTTTTTCTCAGAGACACCAAAAGAAGGATACCAATGCGATTGCTCTATGTGCAAGTCACTGGCTCCATCTACGTTAATCAGTACCTCTTGCCCGCAGGACATATGGCACACTACAGTATGACCCTCTTGTTTAATAAGGCGCACGCCGGGATGAAGGTAAAATCGTGCTTCAGCGTCAGAATAGCGACCTGAAATAACATCTCGTACAATCACGTTATTCGCTGAAAAATGCCATTCACGGTAATGTCTATTTTTACCCGGAAGCCGTGCATACCCATTATGCGCACAACCAATAAAAATGATGCCTTTATTGGTTGTGCGCACCACTAAATCATGCGGATAAGCACGTTGGGCTACACGAAACCTGGCCCACACCACTGAAGAATCTTTACCATCAATACAAACGGTATTATGTGCCTTCGTGCTCCGCTGATATAAACGCTGTGAATCGTCTCCATATTGCGACGTTCCGGAATTAACTAGAACTCGTTGTCCGTGAAGACTTAACTCAAAACTCAAGGTATCCGCATGCGCGTGCCCGGGCTGATAATCTGGCCCAATTTTTGCAACATCCAGAATCGCCTTGCCGTTATTTTGTAAATTCACGACACAATAACCACTGTCTTTTAACAGTCGCACTGACTCATCAGTATTGTTTTCTTTTGATAGAACAATCCCTAACTGACTCGCGTAAATCAATAAATTAGCTAAGGTGGGAGCTATGCCAAAGGCTGCATCATTAAAAAATGCAATGCCCTCATCCGGATGTACCATACATGACAGCCAATCCAATCCTCGTTCAATCACCGCAACCCATTGAACTTTTTGAGACAACAAGACAGCATTATTGGATTGATCGGCAAGATGAACCAGATCACACATATCCCACAACAAGGTTGCATGATACATAGGAGATAACTCATAGTGGCCACCATCTGACAAAAACTGTTCAATAATTTCACGCCTGAGTATTTTCAAGCCTTTCATCAACCAATGATTTGCTCGCTGCCCATCAAAATAACATCCGGCAAAAACCAAAGCCTTTGCATTCGCAAATACATGGTTGCCAAGAATGTGGTATTCAATTTGTTTATTCAATGCATCCAGTTGCATCCCTAAACTATCACGCCAGTGGTATTGAACCCGCTCAGGAAAACGGGAAAACCATTTTATCCAGTTAACAATTCGCAAGGAAAGGGGATAAGGCTCCCAACCATTGCCTTGCAAAGGAGGATTCTCATCGACCCATTTTTGTATCAAAGATTGTGCCAACTCAATACGGCTATCCGCATTTTTTGCATTTAGATCATCAAAATAATGCACATTATAAAGCCATAACTTGCTACGTTTTGGATTATCCCAGAGCCTATCCATTTCAATATGTCCCGTTTCATTCAGAAATGACAGTTCTCCTGAATCAGAAATAGATGACGGCATAACCAAAGGAGCATCCCAATTTTTCAAGCTATGCCTCATAGGTGGTTGTGTAAAGGGCTTTAAAACGGGTTTATAACAAGCGTAAAAAAGCCGATAAATAAATTGCCGGGGTTTTAAATGCCTTATTGTATGGAATACTTTTGATATATTCATTGTAGTTTTGTACCAATAGCACTACGTTATGGTGCCGAGACCCCTTGAGCCACCTCGATCGATACCCTTGCCACTTCAATGATTTCATTAAACGGTATTGGCGCATCGAAGCCTTGTTCAATTGATTGTAAAAACAGGGCTACACACGCACCTTGTCCTTTATCCTGCCGCCATAAATTCATTTTTTTAAACCCCGGCCAGTTATAACCGCGTAACTTCCTAAAATTATCCAGCTGTAAAATTCGACCAGCAGCAAATACTTCCACACGCTCTTTTGGAAAACTTGCCGCCCCATTCGCCAAGTAATGAATGGTACCAAACGAGCCATCAACAAAGCCTAAAATAATGGCCACTTTATCTTCTCGAACCGATAGCTCATCAGACGCCCCCATGCAGTGCGCTTGCACAGATGTTATTTCACATCCAGCAAAAAAGCGCATCAAATCAATAAAATGGCTTGCATCGCCAATAATACGACCCCCACCAACAGCCCTGTCTTGCGTCCAATGACCGCTAGGAATAGCACCGGCATTGACCGTGATAATAAATGACTTAGGCTCATTGACCGTTTGCAACAGCACTTTCATTTTCTGAGCTAGAGGTGAAAACCGGCGATTAAAACCAACCATCAGCCGAACTCCCTTGCCAGTCATGTTAGCAGTATGATAAGCCGCCTCCACAGTAGCCAGCTCGTCCAGATTAATCGCCAACGGCTTTTCTACGAATACATGCTTGCCCGCCAACAACGATGCTGCCACCAGTTCTGCATGGGTATTATGGCGCGTTACAATAACCACCGTATTTATTTCTAGGTTTTCCAACAGCGCCTTAAAATCCGTTGACGCGTTTATAAAGCCTGCTTTTTTACCATGAATAACACCATTCATACCGCCAGATGTAACAATCGTGTGACATTGTGCGCCTACTGCCTTGAATGCCGGAATTAATATTCTGGAGGCATAATTACCGGCTCCAACAAATCCCAAGACCGGCCTGCTTGGATCAAAATGCACCTCTGTACGCAACGCAATCACCGTAACATCACGGGGAGCCACATCGGAAGTATAGTGCAATACAATCCCTAGTGCCGCGCGATCATCCGTTAGCGTTTGATAGGCTAACGCTGCCTCTTCAAAGGCGTAACGATGCGTGATTAACGGTTTCACATCCAGCTGATTACAGGCCATCATGTCCAACACGGCTTCAAAATTTCGCTGCGCAGTCCAGCGTACAAAGCCAATGGGATAATCTAATCCTTGCTGTTCATATTCAGGCGCATAACGACCAGGCCCATATGAACAAGACACCTGAAACGTCAGCTCTTTTTCATAAAAATCAGCTCGATTTAATTCAAGACCCACGACACCAACCAAAACAATCCGTCCGCGCATTCGGCTCATTCGTGCCGCTTGCATCACCGGATCGTTCGATTGCGTTGAAGCCGTGATAATAACCGCATCCACGCCACGCCCACGGCTAAAGGCCATGCCAGCAGCAACCGGATCTTCACCTAAACTAGGATTACATGTTTCCGCACCAAATCGCCGTGCCAATACCAATTTAGGCTCATCAAAATCAATCGCCAATACACGACACCCATGAGCTCTTAATAATTGGACCGTCAATAGACCAATCAAACCAACACCTGTGACAACAAATGCCTCGCCCAACGTTGGCTGTGCTAAACGAATTCCCTGCAAACCAATGCTTGCGAGCACAGTGAATGCCGCACTTTCATCATCCACATTATCAGGAATATGTGCACATAATTGGCTGCCAACCTTCACCACATCGGCATGCGGGCCGTTGGAAATCACGCGGTCGCCTAATTTAAAACCCTCAACCTCAGATCCAACATCTGCCACCACCCCAACATGGCAATAACCTAACGGTAATGGTTGTGCGAGCTTGGAGCTCACAGCATCCAGCGTTGCAAACAAGCCATCCGTTTTGATCTTGCTCAACACCATGTTTACTTTTTCAGGTTGCTGGCGTGCTTTTTCAAGGTACGAAGCTTTGCCGAAACCGACGAGCATGCGTTCAGTTCCGGGGGATATTAATGTCGTTTGGGTATGAAGAAGCAAGTCTCCCGCTGATATGTTTGGCACAAGCGCTTCAAGAATGGCGATACGTCCATTAGAAAGATATTGCAATATCTGTTTCATATTTATCCTTTGTTCCCATGAGTCAATTGCTGTCTTCTGCCCGCACAACAACCCGCTTACCAGAAAAGGCAATGCCCATAGCAAGTTGTTTCTTAACACCATGCTGGTTCAGCACACTGGTGTAATGGTGACGCTTAATCTGAGTTAGGGCATCCATGGCGATTTTATCCAGTCCATTGTCATCATCAATACTTTTAAATTCCATTAGAATGCCAAGTTTCGTCGCATCATGCGGAATGATCGCCAGATCAAAGCGCCCGAAACCGGCTTCTTTATTGGAGTGAATGTGGTACTCGCTGCGTAGACCTGCCAGCAAGCCTAACATAAAGACGTGATACACTTTTTCAGGCGTTTTTTTACCTAAATCAAAATAACTCAGGGATTGCTCGATGTATTCTTGCAGCAGCGCTTGAAATTCCTCCACTCGACCATTAATGAGCGCATCGAGCAAGGCCATGTAATCGCCATCCCTTAACGCGTTTTGATACCAGTTTTTGACAAAACGTAAATAAGCCCCGGAGACCTCACGGTTCGGTATGGATAATTGGCACGTAATCTCACCATCATCGCGAAAATGAATGGGGCGAGCATTTAAATAGCCTGAAAAAACGAGCAGGGTCCACACGGCCACAGGGTTGTGCTCAATATCTATTAATGATGTACGATAATCAAGATTGGCTTCAATCGTCTCACCGAACATCAACTGCTGTAATTTTAATTTAACTTGAATGGATTGCTTGCGCAGCGCCACCCCTAAAAGGCCCGCCTCGCCTGTCTCAATCCAGTAAGGTTGTAACTGACCTTGTTTCTCCAAGCAACATAAGATGGACCAAGGGTTATAGAACGTTGTGTCTCCCACGCAATAGCCATTGTACCAAGATTGAATCTCTTTTTGCTTATCGATTAGCCCCGCTTGTGCCAGTAGATGATCTGTTTCTACGACGGTAAAACCGAAATATTGACTATACAGACTGTCTAATAAAGTATGGACTTTAATATTATTTAATCCGGAAAACAAACTCGCTTGAGCTATACGTAAAATGCCAGTGATAACGCCTTTTTGCAAAAACTCATTGTCTTTGAGCGCTTCACCGAAAAATACACGCATGAACTCCAACATCTGATCATGGTATCTTGGACTGGAAAGATAGGCTGCATGTATGGGCGTATCATATTCATCAATGAGGAGTATCGGCTTGGCGTTATGAAAACGCGCAAGATACTGAGTGAGATTTTTAAGCGAATTGCCAACTTCAAAAACATCAGCACATTTGTCAATTATTTGCTCATAAATACGCCGTTCATCTTTAAATAATGTGTCTGCATTCAATAAATAACGATGCTCTGCATACAACGAACTCACGAGCGCTACAATATATTGATAGGCTAACTCGTATGTGGATGCTTTCACCCCTTTCAGCGATAAAAAAATTACAGGGTGTCTGCCTTGGCTGTCAAGGCAGGCTTTACCTGCATTGGTTTTCGCCTTGGCGATATGGCTGTGTTCAAATAATTTACGATTTTCAGCGGCATCAATGGTATCAAAAAAATACCGCAACATTGACATATTGATCGTCTTGCCAAAACGTCGAGGACGGGTGATGAGGATAACCTCCGCATCATCATTTAAAATATCCCTGATGAAAAGACTCTTGTCGACAAGCGTATAACCCCCGCCGGCCACTTTTTTAAAGTCCGAAATACCAATTGGGTAATGCCGGTGTTGGACTGTTTTTTTGCTTGTCATATGTTTCAATGTCTTATTCCCGAATCGTTATGTCTTAAACTATGCCTGCAACTAAATTAAGCGCCAATAAAAAATATCTATCTTATATAAACAATGCCGACAAAAAAGACTCCGCTCTCTCGACGCTCACGGGCCCTGCCATCCGCTCATGACGTAAATGATGAACCACTTGCACCGATTGAAAATCATATTTTTTATGAAACGCATACAATGCCGGACTAACCTCTTTCGCTGTATTTTTAACTTCAATGACCTGTTCAATTGCCCCGTTGTTTACAACTGCAAAATCCACCTCCAAACCATCCTTCGTCCGTAAGTAATGCAGAGCATAAGGCTCAGCATGATAATCAATTTTTGCATAAACATGTTTTAACAAACAAATAGCCACCAAATTTTCTAGTTTAGCGCCTTCATTTCCATTGATTAATCCATTATCAAAAAAGTAGATCTTCGGCTCTTTTAGTAAACTTCTTGCTATATTTTTTGAAAACGGAGTAACTCTGAAAACTAAAAATAACGCCTCCAGAATATCAATGTACTTTTTTACAGTGGTTGGCGAAATGGCAACATCTTCTGCAATCGATTGATACGATACCGGCGAGCCGACTTTTGTTCGCAGCAATTCAAATACCGTACGCAGAGCACGTACATTTTGAACCATATCAAAGTCAAAAACATCTGTAGTCAACATACTATTACTATATTGCCAGCGCCAACGATTCGCCTCAATCACTTCATGCGCTAGGAAAGGCTCCGGGAATCCTCCCCCCGACAGCAAGGACTCAAAATTGATTGGAACCCCAATTTGACGTAATTCAGAAGGCGATAATGGCAATAAACGATGCAAGAAATACCGACCGGCTAACGAGTCACCCACCTTATCGAAAACATCCAGTCGTGCGCTACCCGTCACCAAAATACTTAATTGGGGGAGCTTCGTATCATAAATTCCTTTTAAATAGTTTTTCCAATCAGGCATCTTATGAAGCTCATCCAGAATAAGAAGATCAGTCTTCGGAAGCCATGCAGCGTCCAACATCATGACCCTGTCTTCAAGACGATCGTAATTCAAATACAATGGGTGAGCGAAGGCTTCCGCAATCTGCTTGGCCAAGTAAGTTTTACCCACTTGCCTTGGCCCAACAATCAGGACTATTTTTTTAGTTAAATCTTTAAGAATATATTCATATTGCGCTCTTTTCATTTAGACCATTCTAAATTGCTCTGGCGAATAGTCAAGACTTTTATGCAATCCACTAGCGTTTAGTCGCCCACCCAAGACACGCGTGACCCAAACCCCATTGGTTGTTACCTACCAATATTTAGTTACGCTTTTTTAGCTATTGCGATCATGGATTTCGCCAACATGGGAACACGACCTACACGTTGGAAGGTTACATCCTTAAACCCCGCCTCTTCCAGCAGCAGTCGCAGTGTTTTGAAAGACCAAAACTTGATGTGCCCGTAGTCCCAAAGCGCCGTGAAATGGTTATCCATTTTTCCCGTTACTGCCAAGGCGACATTTTTCCAGTACCCGTGGTAAGGCGTGGAGATAATTGCCACCCCCCCCCCCGGTTCCACCAGATCATAAAGTGTGGCCGCATACTTTCCGGGGAAATAAACATGCTCGACCACTTCAAGACTCACAACAGCCAGAAACTGGCCATACCGACCGACCAGATCATCATATGCCGAGCCCTGAGCCAACTTTAGCGTCGGATAGTACTGATTTGCGTGAGCGATACCCATCTCTGATGGATCCACACCCGTCACATCGTAACCCGCTCTCTGGAGCTCTCTGGCGACAGAACCGTTGCCACAGCCTAATTCAAAAATTCTTTGATGACCACGATTGAGCCGCAGGCAAGCCAAATTTGCAAGAAGAGCAGGCAAGAGGTACTGGTGCGAATCGTTCAGCCCAGCATCTTTATACACATAACCGGATATGTTTTTAGCTGCGTCCATCAACAGTTTCTTCCTCATAATTATTTACCTGCCCACTAGTCATATTTTTATAAATGCTGAACATCATTTCTGCTATCGCAGCCCTGCCATTTAATACCACCTGTAATTTGAATAGTTCACTAATCTCCATGAGAATCAGTACACTACACAATTACAGCGACTAAAACACCCACATGTAGTTAGCAATGCGTAGAAAAACATCAAATCCGCCTAACTATGAAGTAAAGTCTGCCCGCACAACAACCCGCTTGCCAGAAAAGGCAATGCCCATAGCAAGTTGTTTCTTAACACCATGCTGGTTCAACACACTGGTGTAGTGGTGTTGCTTAATTTGAGTTAGGGCGTCCATGGCGATTTTATCCAGTCCATTGTCATCATCCATACTTTTAAATTCCATTAGAATGCCAAGTTTCGTCGCATCATGCGGAATAATCGCCAGATCAAAGCGCCCGAAACCGGCTTCTTTATTGGAGTGAATGTGGTACTCGCTGCGCAGACCTGCCAGCAAGCCTAACATAAAGACGTGATACACTTTTTCAGGCGTTTTTTTACCTAAATCAAAATAACTCAAGGATTGCTCGATGTATTCTTGCAGCAGCGCTTGAAATGCCTCCACTTGACCGTTAATGAGCGCATCAAGCAAGGCCATGTAATCGCCATCCCTTAACGCGTTTTCATACCAGTTTTGGACAAATCGTAAATAAGCCCCTGAGACTTCACGGTTAGGTATCGATAATTGGCACGTAATTTTGCCATCATCACGAAAATGAATGGGGCGCGCATTTAAATAGCCTGAAAAAACGAGTAGCGTCCACACAGCCACAGGGTTGTGTTCAATATCCGTTAATGTCGTTCGATAATCCAGACTGACTTCAATCGACTCACCTTCCATTAAGCGCTGTAGTTGCAATTTAACCTGAATCGATTGCTTGCGCAACGCCACACCCAAAAGCCCCGCCTCACCCGTCTCAAGCCAATAGGATTGTAAATGCCCCTTTTGTTTGAGACAGCAAAGAATGGACCACGGGTTATACAGTACCGTCTCCCCTATTTTATAGCCGTTATACCAAACTTGAATATCATCCAGCTTTATCGGCAAAGTTGAATCAACCACTAACGATTGTACCTCTTCTGCCGTAAAACCAAAATACTGCCCATAGTCTGCACGCAACAGCGTATACACGTCTAGGTTATTCAAATCTGAAAATAAATTGGCTTGGGCGATGCGTAAAATGCCGGTAATAACCCCTTTATGCAAAAATGGATTATCCTTGAGCGCTTCACCAAAAAATACACGCATGAACTCCAACATCTGGTCATGGTATCTTGGGCTGGAAAGATAGGCTGCATGTATGGGCGTATCATATTCATCAATGAGGAGTATCGGCTTGGCATTATGAAAACGCGCGAGATACTGAGTAAGATTTTTAAGCGAATTACCAACTTCAAAAACATCAGCACATTTATCAATTATTTGCTCATAAATACGCCGTTCATCCTTAAATAATGTGTCTGCATGGAGTAAATATCGATGCTCCGCATACAGAGAACTCACGAGTGCTACAATGTATTGATAGGCTAGCTCGTATGTGGATGCTTTCACCCCTTTCAGCGATAAAAAAATTACAGGGTGCATGCCTTGGCTGTCCAGACAGGCTTTACCTGCATTGGTTTTCGCCTTGGCGATATGGCTGTGTTCAAATAATTTACGATTTTCAGCGGCATCCAGGGTATCAAAAAAATACCGCAACATTGACATATTGATCGTCTTGCCAAAGCGACGAGGACGGGTGATGAGGATAACTTTAGCCCCATCATCCAAAATACTTTTGATAAAAAGACTTTTATCAACCAAAACATAATCACCCGCCGCGACTTCTTTGAAGTCCGAAAGACCAATCGGGTACTGCCTATGCTGGACTGTTTTTTTGTTTGTCATATTATATACTGGTGTCCCTAATCAGTAATCATCACTTTAACACAGTTTACTATTGGATATTTATCCCTCTGAAGGCGGATGGTTTGTTCAAAATAAGATAGGATATTATTATAACACTCCATAATGATCTTACCGTCCATAAATATAGAAATAAGCCGATAATAGACTTTAATGCGTTCTTGGAATCCATTCTTACGCCGTACAGAAACAAAATGAGAAACATGCTCGATTATTCTAAATTCGTCCCCCCTTTTTTCAGCCGCCAAAGCTAATAACTGCTCTCCTGTCTTAGCTCCTCTCACCTGATTAACCACTTCATTCATCATATTTTGTGTATTTTGCGTTTTTTCTTTATCATACATTTGAAATTGTGCATCTAAAAAATCGGCTAGGTTACACTCAAGCGTTTTGGGTATTATATTCCAATAATAATAAAGATCATCCTCAGTAAAAGTATAACAATTCATATCCACTTCCTTATTTAACTTCCCAACAACTTCGTCGAAATCAATATCATATGTTTCAATGTCTTTTTTACGAATCGTTATGTCTTGAACTATTCCTGTGACTAAATAAGTGCCCATAATAAACATCCATCTTAATAAACATTGCTTTAATGTGCCATTATAGTATGCCACTAGTGCCTCGTCTTGTATATACGCTCCCTTATAGCTGTCGTCCCCGCGCAGGCGGGGATCCATTCAACAAGTTGGCTCAATGCCACGTCAGGGATGGGTTCCCTCCTGCGCGGGGACGACAGCTATAAGGGAGCGTATTTACAAGACGAGGCACTAGTTAAAACAACAATTCAATGCCAGGAATTATGGGCGAACCCATTTATGCTTATGTTGAATCCTTATATGGTCTTTAAAACACTGGCTTTAATTATTCACCCAGAATGGCTGTCTAGATTCCATATCAACAGACTGAATTGAATGCCTTAAAAACACTATCGTGCGCCGCAAATAAGTTTATTAGAGGAACAGAAATCACACAGGTATCCGTGCTGATGGAACCGTCTTGTTGCACGGAAAAAACAATATAGTTATGGGACTTAAAAAAATTCATTAAATTATGTAAATTAGTTCTACCCAATCGCTCAAACATAACAAGCTTTACTTGCTTGTTATGAAAAAGACGATCTGCGCCCTTAAAAACACGTTCTTCAAAACCCTCAACGTCAACTTTTATAATAATATCTCCAATTTCATGAGGGATTAAATTATCAAGGGTATCAACATCAACGATTATCGTTGGGGATAAGCCGGCGGAGGGCACGTGTTTATCTGAAAAACGACTTGTACTTGAGTGTGAGCCCTCATCAATAAACTCCATAGAACCTTTTTGATCAGCAACGCCAACATTAAAGAGGTTCCATTGGACCAGCGAATTAAGCTTGCATGTTTCCTGCAATGCTTTAAACGTTGAAGGACTTGGCTCAAACAGATAAAAAGATTTAAAACAATCGATAACATAGGCAGAAAATAAACCCACATTAGCCCCCACATCAACAAAAGTTGGCGCCAATTTGGCGTGTTTTCTAATAAATTGTTGTTCTACCCTTTCGTGCCATTTAAAATAAAAAATTGAGGTATATGCGCTATAGGGATAGACTTTGATATAGGCTCCCGTATGAAGTTTTTTTATGAAAACATGATTTTGTTTTTTACGAAATTGCCAAATAACCGCCTGAAGAATATATTTGAATTTATCGAATCCGAAATTTTCAGTCCATATTAAACGCAATATACCCATTGTTTTTTTCAAAATTGAATCTCCACTTTGGTCAAACTGCCCTGCACCCTCTTCTGCCCGCACAACAATCCGCTCACCAGCGTTGTAAGATATTGATATGCCAGCTCGTATGTTGATGCTTTAATACCTTTAAGCGACAAAAAAATCACTGGGTGCATGCCCTGGCTGTCCAGACAGGATCTACCATCGTTTGTTTTGGCTTTTCCAATATTACGGTGTTTAAATAATTTACGATTTTCAGCGGCATCAATGGTATCAAAAAAATACCGCAACATTGACATATTGATCGTCTTGCCAAAACGTCGAGGACGGGTGATGAGGATAACTTTAGCCCCATCATCCAGAATGCTTTTGATAAAAAGACTTTTATCAACCAAAACATAATCCCCCGCCGCGACTTCTTTGAAGTCCGAAAGACCAATCGGGTACTGCATGGATAGCACTGTTTTCTTGATTGTCATCATTATCTTGCAGTCCCTAATCAGTAATCATTACTTTAGCACAGCCTACTATTGGATATTTATTTAACATGGCCTTATTGTAGCATTATAGCTCACCACCACTTGAAACTATAGTAGTAACCGTTCAGCCCTCAGGGCTGATGATTAGTATACATTAATCCAGTCAACTGTTATTATAGCAATACGTATTACTGTAACATAGATTGCAATAATGAAATTTTATAATCGCGAGCATGAATTACTAACGCTACACAGCTTGGTGACCAAATCAAATCACTCAGCACAAATGAGTTTTATTGTTGGTCGGCGCCGCGTGGGCAAAACCAAATTAATATTAGCGGCTTATCCAGATGATCTGGTGTATTTTTTTGTTTCAAAAAAATCTGAGCGCTTGTTATGCATAGAATTCAAAACACAAATTCAATCCAGTCTTGGCATTACTGTACACGGTGACTTCACGAAGTTTTCACAATTATTTGAGTACTTACTTGAACTATCAAAAACACACCACTTCACCTTGGCCATTGATGAATTTCAGGAATTTTTCACTATTAATCCAGCCATTTATTCAGAAATGCAGAACCTGTGGGATCGATACAAAGATCTCTCCAAATTAAACCTAGTCTTATCAGGCTCCATTTATTCTCTCATGCATAAAATATTCGAACACGCGAAAGAGCCACTTTACGGCCGCGCCAATAAAAAGATGATACTAAAGCCCTTTGGCATTCAGACATTACACGATATTTTCACCGATTATAACGCTAAAACAACCCCAAAAGCGATGTTAGCATTCTATGCCATCACAGGCGGAGTTGCTAAATATGTGGAATTATTGGCTGATAATAAAGCATTTGATCTCGACTCCATTCTTGGGGTTTTCTTTGATAACAGCTCTGTATTCATCCACGAAGGCCGCGATATTCTGATTGAAGAATTCGGAAAAGATTACACAACGTATTTTTCCATTCTCTCACTGATTGCCAGCTCAAAAACATCTCGATCGGAAATAGAATCCATTTTGAGTAAAAGCATTGGCGGCTATTTAGACCGACTGGAAAATGACTTTGGCATCATCAAAACCATCAAACCCATTTTTGCCAAACCCAACAGTCGAACACAAAAATATACCATTGAAGATAATTTTTTAAACTTCTGGTTTCGTTTTATTTATAAATACCAAAGTGCCATAGAAATTGAAAATTTTGACTACGTTAAGTCCATTATTAAAGCTGATTTTGATACTTTTTCAGGACGATTTCTTGAAAAGTATTTTGTTGAAAAATTCAAAAATTCGAAACAATTTAACTTGATTGGCAACTACTGGGAACGTGGACATCAAAATGAAATCGATATTATTGCAGTGAATGAGCGCGAGAAAATTGCTATCATCGCGGAGGTTAAGCTCTCCGCAAAACGCATAAGTATCTACGATTTGGAATGCAAAGCGCAGGTACTAACGAACACTCAATTAAGCGGTTATAAGATCGTTTATCAAGGGCTGTCGCTTGATAATATGTTTGTGCGGGCTTGAAGCGAACAGCTTCCTAAATACTGGTTTCTTCAATTTCATGTGATTGCAAGATCTGTTTCATGCTCATACACACCATGCATCTGTCTATTTTTTACCATATCCATAATATGCAGCATCAGTTCAGTTGACAAAAACACTTCACGGATATCTCGCCTACCTTCTCGCCAAGGTTGCATTATTGCCTGTTCGTGACCAACATCTTTTGGTTTGTATTTTCGAATGAATTTCTTTGAACCCTGTTGAAATTGCGCATGGCGAAAATCATCGATTTTCACAAACAGATTTTTCTGATGAAAAACGATGGTTTCATTAATCCCCTCAAACGGTTCATCACGGGAGGTCATTGTCAAGGTAATCAAATCGCCTTTCTCAGTGGACAGAACCACGGTCATATTATCATCTGAAACAACTGGATCGGAATATGCAATCAAAATATCAAAAGTAGACGCTCCTCCCCGTACCGTTAACAAATGCACAGCCAAGTCAATCCAATGGCCTAAATTTCCGCACACTCTCGTGCCTTCCTCTGGTTTTCGATACCAATGATCTTGAGAAATAAAATGACCCATCACCGTACAGTTCAGTGTAATCGCACTGGTATTCATTCGAGAAACCAATTCTTTAATTGCCGATGAAAAGGGTCGGTTATAACCAAAATAAGCATTTGCCGCGCTCTGCTGAACAGCCTCTTTAAAATCATCAAACTGTTGCATGCTAACACTAACTGGTTTTTCAATATAAACATCAATCCCACGCTTCAAAAAATAGATGGCATAATCGGTATGACTGGCATGGTTGGAAGCAATATAGGCTAGTTTAATTTGATCAAGGCAGGATTCATCTATAGAGCCTAAATTTTGATAAGGCACGGCATAACACCTTGCAAAGGATGACAGTGCGGATTCATCAATGTCAACACACAGCCCAATACGACGACCAAAATGTTTGGTTAAAAAAAAAGCTATTATAGAAAATGAAAATTGACCACAGCCAATAATAGCAATGTCTTTTGTTTTACAAAATTTCAATGGGCTCAATATCAACGAAAGGGGAAAGCCGATGCGAGTTCGGCCAATAGCTTTAACGAAAGCATATTTCACATCATAAATCCGTGCGTACCGGACTATTTTTTTTAGTTTATTCATACACTATGAACCACCTCTACAATAGCCAATCGGCCATCAAGCACTGCCAATCCATCTTTTAAATTCATTATGCTTTGTTTTTTAAAAAAATACCATTACACTAGCCAAAGTACTGATATTCTTGGTGAACAGAACGTAGGGTGGGCAAAGGGCCACAGGCCTGTGCCCACCAGAACAGGGCATGGTGGGCACGTCGCTGCCCGCTCCTTTGTCCACCCTACATCAATATTCTGCGAAACTAATTTTATTCAACAGACATTTCGGCCTTTAAAATAGCGGGCTATAACGTTCGCCCAGAATTGCTGGCCAAAGTAACTAAAAACCGCTTTGAGGACAAGGCCAATACATTAACGTTGTTGGTATTATAATCTGTGCACGGAGGTACCTAATGTCTGAATTTCTACATCAATATTTTTATTTGCTGGACAAAAACACCCGAAAAAAACTCGTCGGTCTACTTCTGCTGTTTATCACATCATCCCTACTTGATGTATTAGGCATTGGACTGGTGGGGGTTTTCCTAACCCTGATTATGAATCCAGTGACGTTGTCTCAATATACCCAGTACATCCCATTTCATCAGTATATTCATCTACCTGAAGCACCCAATCAATTTATTATCGGTACCGGCATTATCATTATTCTGGCATTTATATTTAAAGCCACGCTCGCCTGTTTTGTGCAAAGCCGCATCACCTCATTCAGTTATAGCTATGCACTCACACTAAAAATGCGTCTTATGGATTCATTTCAACGTGCCCCCTATACCTATCACCTGAAAAAAAATTCAGCCTACTTAACAAATCACCTTCAGCAAGTTGACGGTTATGCTTCCGGCATTCTGATAGCGTCTCTAACCCTTACCGCCAACCTGATCATCGCCTTTGCAATTACCCTGTTAATACTGATTTCACACCCACTCACAACCATGATACTCAGCGGCGTGTTCGCATTCATCTTTTTAATTAATAATGGACTGTTGAAAGAGAAAATGAGCGCATTAGGCAGCACTTGTGCCTCGGCAGCTGGACATATTAATAAGGATATTCTTCATGCCCTAAAAGGAATAAAGGAAATTCGCATTCTTGGAAAAGAGGCATTTTTTCTGAATCGCATTCATGCAGTAAGCGCAGCTTTTGCCATGGCACATAGAACACGCGCCCTATATCTGCAATTACCGCGAAACTTCATTGAAGCGACACTGGCTACCTTCATCATCTTGCTCTGTATTGGATCAATTATGACCGGCATGACGTCTGCCGAGGTCATTTCGTTTGTCGGCCTATTTACAGTCGCAGGCGCACGGCTAATGCCCACCATGAACCAGTTAACGGCAGGAATTAACGACTTACGATTCAATGCTCAAACAATGAAGCGCATATACGAGGAGTTTAAACTCCTCGAACAACTGAATCAACATGCCATTCCGATGGCCACCACGAGAAAGCTACCCTTTAACACGATATCACTACAAAATATTACCTACCTCTACCCTCAAGGAAAACAATCGGCCTTGACTCATATCAATTTCAACATTAAAAAAGGCCAATCCATTGGTCTGATTGGTACCTCTGGTGCAGGAAAAAGCACACTTGTAAACCTCCTGCTCGGGTTCTTACAACCGCAACAAGGCCAAATTCTGGTTGATAACCAACCCATCGCCAACGTACGAGAATGGCTAAACAATTTCGCGTATATTCCCCAACACATCTTTCTACTTGACGATAGCTTAAAGCATAATATTGCCTTGGGCGTGGAGGATGAACACATTGACCCTGTTCGCATGCTGCATGCCATCCAAATGGCACAATTGGAACAGGTCGTAGCCTCTCTACCTGATGGGCAAGACACTCTCCTCGGTGAAAATGGCGTGCGCCTATCTGGAGGGCAGCGCCAGCGTGTAGCACTTGCCCGCACGTTCTACCATGACAGAGATATCATTGTCATGGATGAGGCTACATCAGCCTTGGATAATGAAACAGAGCATGAAATCATCAATTGCATCAAACGTTTGCATGGTGTAAAAACGCTTATCGTGATAGCCCATCGCCTATCAACCATTGCGTATTGTGACGTAATATACAAAATGGAAAAGGGACAGATCGTTCAAACGGGCTCTTTTCAGGAGGTCGTTGGCAATAAGCACATCAGATACATTGATTCTAACGATCTCGTGGAAAATTCATGATAACCCATCACGTGTGAGACGAATATGAGCTGTTTAGTGATAGGTTATGGTTCCATTGGCAAGCGACATGCCCAGCATCTCTCGGAACTTGGATCTGATGTGGCATTACTCACCTCTCAAATTGTAAGTGAGTATCGATGCTTTGCAACCCTTAAAAAAGCACTGGATTCTCAAGATTTTAATCATATCATCGTTGCTAACCCGACGCATCATCACCACGAAACATTAGAAAAGTTAGATGAATACAATTATCAAGGCATGATGCTTGTCGAAAAGCCTTTGTATATGAACGTGAACTCATTTTCAGATGCCTTCTCTTCCAGAATTTTAGTAGGCTACAATCTACGTTTCCATGCCTTGTTGATCGCAGTTAAACAGTTGCTGGAAAACGAGGAGATCGTTTCATTTTCAGCTCATGTCGGGCAGTACCTGCCATCATGGCGGCCTGATTGTGATTACAGGCAGTCTTATTCAGCTAAAAAAAGTCAAGGCGGTGGCGTATTACGCGATTTAAGCCATGAAATTGATTATTGTCTCTGGCTTTGTGGTCCATGCCAAGCGGTCACTGCCATAGGTGGTCAATACAGTACACTTGAAGTCGACAGTGACGATGTGTATGCCATTATCATGCGTTGTGAAAAATGTCCGGTTGTGAGTTTGCATCTCAATTATTTAAATCGGACACCTAGACGAGAGATCATCATACAAACCAATCAACACACAATGTTGATTGACTTTATAAAAGGAAACCTGATAATCAATGGGGAGGTCAAAAATCAGGTTTTCGATGAAGTGAAACAAACGTATCAAAAGGAAATTAAAACGTTGATTGACGGGGATATAACATCATTTACGTCCTATCAACAGGGACTCGAGGTGGTGAAATTAATAGACGCTATTGAGAAGGCCAATCTCTATAAACGCTGGATATACTTATGAAACGAATTTGTACAATATGCGCGCGCGGGGATTCCGAAGGGGTCAAAAATAAAAATATTCTGAGTTTGCGCGGCAAGCCCTTGATCGCACACACAATAAGACAAGCACAAGAATCCGGATTGTTTGATATTATTGTTGTCAGCAGTGATTCAGAAAAAATACGTGACGTTGCCCAAAAATGGGGTGCAGACATTCTTATTGAGCGCCCACAGGAACTCGCTACAGCAACAGCCGGAAAACTGCCCGCTATTCAACACGCTGTCAGGGAAGCCGAGCGCTTAACTGACATGAACTATGACATCATCATTGACCTTGATGTCACCTCTCCATTAAGATCCGTCAATGATCTACACGCAGCCCTGCAACTATTTTCAGAAACACCCGGCGCTAAAAATCTGATTACGGCATGCCCCTCTCGTCGCTCACCCTATTTTAACATGGTTGAAAAAAAAGAGACTGGATTCGCAATATTAGTAAAGTCTATACCACAATCTATACTGAGGCGTCAGGATGCGCCAAGGTGTTATGACATGAACGCATCCATTTATATCTGGCCTCGACTAACTCTTTTTGAAAGTGAAACGGCTATCACTGATGCCACCGTGGTTTATACTATGCCAGAAGAACGCTCGATAGATATTGACTCAGCTCTGGATTTGATGCTGGTACGGTTGTTGGCGAGACAGAGACGGGATATGGATTGATATGGGTCACTCAAAAGGAGAATTAAATGGGTAACAAAATATTCTGGTGTTCTAATTGCTTAAATATGTCCACAAGACCTCGTATATCCTTTGATAAAAAAGGATGCTGCAACGCTTGCCAATGGATGGATGAAAAAAAAACCATGGACTGGGCTCCTCGTCAAAATGAATTGCAGGAACTCCTAAACAAATACCGCTCCAATACTGGTAAATTCGATTGCATTGTGCCTGTCAGTGGAGGGAAGGATGGTTCATACGTGGCTTATATCCTAAAACATGAATACAAAATGAATCCCCTAACTGTAACAGTAAGACCGGCGCTAGCACTTGAGTTGGGAGATAAAAATTTACATAATTTTATCCATTCTGGATTCAATCACATCCACGTCAGCACCAATCCACATATACTCAACCAGCTCAATAAATACGGATTTATAGAAAAGGGGTTTCCTTATTATGGCTGGTTGATAGCCATCATGACCGCTGTAATTCGAGTTGCAATTAATTTTCAAATACCATTGATTTTTTATGGTGAAGATGGCGAAATTGAGTATGGTGGCTCAACTGAAAGCAAACATACCGCGCTTTATGATATCAACTACATGAAAAAAATCTATCTGGAGGGAGGGCATGAGCAGGTCCTAAATCGATTTTTGAGTAGGAATGACTTGCGAGAAAGCGATTTGTCTTTCTTCAAATTTCCACATGAAAATGAAATACTCAATGCCGACCTGTCTTTTACGCATTGGTCATACTTCGAACCATGGGATTCATACAGAAACTATGTCATCGCTAAAAATCATTGTGGTTTGACTGAAAAAGAAGAGAGCAACTCCGGCACATTCACTAATTTTTCCCAAAATGATCAAGCACTTTATGCCCTCCATGCCTATATGATGTATATAAAATTTGGTTTTGGGCGGGCAACACAGGATGCAGGCATTGAAATCAGGCGAGGAGCCATGACCCGAGAGCAAGCCATCCAGCTTGTACCTCTGTATGATAACACTTTCCCACATGACTTGATCAATCTGTATCTGAATTATTATCAAATGAATCGAAGAGAGTTTGATGCGGTACTCGATAAATTTGCGAATCGTGATTTATTTGAAAAAAACAACGGTATTTGGCAACCGAAATTTGAACTTGGTAAAGCATTTACAATATGAAAGTCGCTATCATTAATTATGGCATGGGAAATTTGAAATCTGTAACAGGTGCACTACAGTATATCGGAGTTCAAAACATCATTGTCAGCAGCAATCTCAAAGAATTAATGTCTGTAGACAAACTTGTTCTGCCGGGAGTAGGATCTTTTTCAAAAGCAATGCAAACCATAAAAGATCTGCATCTAGACGAATACTTACACAGTTTAATATTTGATTATAAAAAACCAATACTTGGGATCTGTCTCGGCATGCAATTAATGGGTACAAGCAGCACTGAGCATGGCAATCATGTCGGATTGGGTTTCATCCCTGGTACCATTAACCAGTTTGATGCCAGTCAAATCCGAGTCCCGCATGTTGGCTTTAACCAAGTACTAGTGAACCCTGCCTCAAGGTTGTATCAAGGTCTAACAGGCCTCACAGATTTTTATTTTACCCATAGTTTCAAGATGAATAGTAGTAAATCAATAAGCCAATGCTATTGTGATTATGGTGGGGATTTTATTGCTAGTTATGAGATAGGGAATATCGTGGGAGTGCAATTTCATCCCGAGCTGAGTCAGTCTAATGGGTTGCGCATGCTTAAAAATTTCATTGAGCATTTTTGATGCTAAGAAAACGAATCATCTTTACGCTTATTTATAGCCAAGGTTTCTTCATGCAAAGCCGTAACTTCAGGCTGCAAAAAGTCGGTGATATTAACTGGTTAGAAAAAAATTACCAGTTTCAAAAAACTGCTTTCTCACTAGACGAACTTATCGTATTAAATGCAACTAGGGATAATAAATCCATAGAAGAATTTTCAAGCGTTATTTGTCGCCTATCACAAGATGTGTTTATCCCCATTTCTGCTGGAGGCGGGATCAAGTCGCTTAAAGATGCGCAAATGTTGTTTGAAAATGGTGCGGATAAAATTATAATGAATTCAGCGCTATATACCAATCAGCAGTTGGTGAATGAATTAGTGAATCAGTTTGGCTCTCAAGCCGTTACCGCTTCCATAGATTATAAGACTGTAGATACAGTTAATAGTGTCTTCATCAAAGATGGCTCTGAGGAAATAAAAATAACTCTAATGGACTATATAAAACACATAGAAACATTAAAAGTGGGTGAGATTTACTTGAGCTCCATTAATCAAGATGGTACGGGATTTAACTATGACTTCAATACAATTAATCAAGTAAAAGATGTTATCAATCTTCCTCTCATCATCGCGGGCGGTGCAGGGAATGCCCAACATTTACTTGCAGGATTGAGCCTGCATAATATCAGTGGTGTCGCTACAGCCAATTTATTTAATTTCATTGGCGATGGGTTACCTAATGCCAGACAAATAATTTTTGACTCAGGCATTAATATTGCTCGCTGGTGCTGATTTACTTTTCTCATCCGCCCGCTATAGTGTATAGCGGAGTTAAATGTACAACTATCAGCGAATCAACAAAATTATTATATTGCCTCGGCTTGATAAAGCGCCAATACAAGGAACGAGCACCTAGCTCCAAATAATTCAAACCTGGATTTACTCCTACAGAAAATGGATTGAGCAGATAACTTATTTTTTTTCCGTCTACATGCTCGTAATACCATTCATCAAATCGATGTGGTTTTGCATTTTGAATTACAACGTGAACATGAGCGGCAGAGCCATTTTTATTATAGTTCCGTACATTCAGTATCACACTTTGTGCGTACGCATGATCGGTTGCTGTTTTTTTATTCATTAACCCTTCGTTTTCTACAGAAAAGCCATACCGAGAGTGACCAGAATAAGCTTCATTTAATAACCAAGCCCAGTCATATATTGTGGCATACTTATGGAAATGGGAAGACCAATCATTTAGAATCCAATAGCTCGAATACGCGCCCCAATTTTTATGTTTTTTCATTTGCAATATAAATGATTTGTTCATGGAATATTCTGCTTCTATTTGCAGATATTTACTAACACATATCAACAAAAAGAAAGCCGAAAAAATAGCAACAAAGACTTTCCCCAGTAATGTTAAGGTTCCATCTGGATTACAAAAAAAAGAACAGACAATACCTGTCAAGAGCATAGCCATAGGAATCGGCATAAACAATGAAAATCGGCTTTCAGTAATGGTGTTGTATATGATATATTTTGCAATCAACAAATAAGGAATAATCACTAATATCAATGTGATTACTCCCACGTACACGAAACCTTTAGATAGACCTGCCCACTGAATAAAGAAAACTCGCTTTCGCATAAACAAAAAAACACCTAGGAATACTATTGTTGGCAGCCATATATATCGCAGGCATGACATTGCAATAGAAAATGAAAAATAGTACAAAAGCTGGTGGCTTGTTTGTAAAACAAATCCATTGTAACCTACATACTCAGCATATGGTTTAAACCATATTATTGAAATAATAAAATACAAAAATGGTATGACAAAAAAGTCTATTCTAACGCGCACAAAGCCAATGATATTTCTTAGAGAAATAAATTTGATTGACTTTCTTTCGGAATACAAAATATATTGGCAGCAATAAAATAACAAGTACAATGTTAACAATGACTTCAAATTAAAACTAACAAAAAAAAGAAATAAACTCAGCATTCTAAAATAGGCGTTATTACTAACTTCATATTTTAATCCAAAATAAAATGCACATGCAAATAAGGCATATAAGACGTAATATTGTGATGTTGCATGTTGCGCAGTAGTGAATGAGCCTGGAAATACCAATATAAACAGAGCTACCAATGCAGCTATTAAATTATTTGAATTTGAGTATAATTTCACTGAAAAATATGCGGAAATAGCTACCGCATAAATAGATAAAAAACAAACCGCATTAAAGACGTAACCATATCCAAACAACCAGAGAAATCGATGAATCCAATAATAAATAGGCTCTCCCATTGAGAAAGCCATCAGTTTCAGTTGCTCTATATTATTCTCTTGATAAAACCCATAAAGAAGTGCTCCATCCCAATATATGGAATTACTGAAGATAGCCAATCCATGAGATAAAAATAGCACTATAAACAAATAAAATGGTATTTTATATTTGCTATGCCTCATATTGTAAATCTCCTTAAAAATAATCAGTTTGACTTTTGTTTGCTCTATTTGATAAAAAAAGACTTTCTGTTTGTTCCGAAATGAGCACGTTATAGTCAAGCTGAAGTGTGTCTAATAGTTTTTGATACACTTCAGTTGATCGTAATGCACTTTCAATTGTTTCAATATCCCGTGGCCAAAATAAAACCCGCTTCTGCATAAGGTATATAAAACTCCATCGCTGATTTTGTAAATCAGGCTCATCCAGACTAACAGGCAAACAGTTATACTCTAACGCTGTTACCAGACCAGTAGAATCCCACCCAACAATTAACTTAGGTCTCCAATGCTCAATGCTCTTTCTTAATGAGGAAAATAAATCATCGAGGATACCCCGTGGAAAGATTCGCTTTAAATCCAGTAACTGATGCTTTGTAACGGCTAATGTTGGTCTTACAACAATTGTTAATCCAACTTTCTCGGCCCATTGTTCAATTGCTTTTGAAGCGTATATACGGGTTGAGAACAACACATCTGGTGATAAAATGAGGAGTATTTCTCGTCTTGAATAATCGGTTTCGATTTCACGGTGAGATCGTACTACGGCCACACCACCTAATGAAGCTTTAAAATAATGCTCCTCATCTTTTGTAATCGTTTCTATCCGTAAAAATGAGGGCATAACAACGCATAATCCAAGCAAACCATGTTGTACAAAAATTGTATTAATGTATGAATCTACGGCGGCAAATGCAATAACATCCGGAGCTAAAACACAGACTTCCTTAATCCCGCTATTTTTAGCCATTTCCCAATAACATCGATAAAAAGAGTAGGAACCAATATTAACAGCACAAACCGTTAAAAAATAATTTTTAAAGGACGCTATTTCTGGTAACGATTTTTTTAATCTACCTGTGTATCCACGAGAATTGTGGAGTAGCATGGAAATCATTCGCAAGAATGAAGGGCATCCCAAGTCTGAAACACCTTTATAGGTGTTCCAATTAATTCGCAGTGGCTGATCGTGCGCTCGACCTTCATAATCCAAATACAAATGCTCCTCAGATGAAGCACCAAAACCAGCAAACACTCTCTCATAAGTCGCGCAATCCTTTGTTATTATGTTCTTTTTAACTGCGCGCACTATTGCTATTATCCTACAGATCCCTACACTAATTATTAATAAATCTGATAGTTTAACCATATATGCAAATTTCATAAGAAAATATAGTGTTTTTTTTCTGGGACCCCAAGATGGTTTATTTCCTAAAGCTAAATCCAGTATCAGCTGCTCATCTGCAATTGCCCAAAGAGGCAATTGCTCCTGTGATTGTAGCTTCATCGTTAACCTTGAAAGCTTTTCCCACATTTCATTCATTTAGGATTCCCTAATTAATCGGAGCGTATGAGTGAGTATAATGACCCCCGAAATTTGGACCATTAAAATTTAAAAATTTAGGAGATAATAGCCTCTAACTAGGGGGTAAAAATGGCAAAGAACAAGAAGTGGTCGTCAGTCGCTAAATTTGAAATCGCGCTTCAAGCGATTAAAAATGAAACAACGCTGAATGAAATTTGTAAAAAACATGACGTGTCACCAAGCCAAGTACATGCATGGAAGAAGCAATTATTGGAACAGGGATCGCAACTATTTGACAAGCTGAATAAGTCAGTTAAAGTGGCGACTGAACATGAGGATGCACAACGAGTACTGTATGAAAAAATCGGTGAGCTGACAGTAGAGCGAGATTTTCTAAAAAAGTCTTGGAGCAAACTCCGCGAGAACTACGCCAACAATTGATTGATCCTAATCATGGCCAGTTGAGTTTGCGCCACCAATGTTTGTTGTTGCAGGTTAATCGCAGCACATATTATTATGAGTTTGGTGAAGTTAATGCAGAAGATATTGATCTTCTCAATGAAATCCGTGAGATATGGGAGCGATATCCGTTTTATGGCTATCGCCGCATTACTCGAGAGCTGAAGTTTAATGGCCATAACGTTAACCGGAAACGTGTACAGCGGCTTATGCGGATAGGTTGGGTCCAAGCCATATATCCAGGGCCTAACACAAGCAAAAGGAATAAATTACAAGCTGTTCACCCATATTTGTTGCGTAATTTGGATGTTATTCGACCAAATCAGGTATGGATGGTTGATATAACGTACTTACGCATCAATGGCGGCTTTATGTACCTTGTAGCCTTTATTGATGTGTATAGCCGCTATATTGTAAGCTGGTCATTATCCAATACATTGGAGACAGTGTTTTGTCTTGATGCACTTAAGAAAGGGCTTTGTGATGCTCACCCTGAGATCATAAATAGTGATCAAGGGGCGCAATTTACAAGTGATGACTGGATAGAATACTTAAAAGAGTGGGACATTAAAATTAGTATGACAGGTAAAGGTCGTTGTCTTGATAACGTTTACATTGAGCGCTTTTGGCGCAGTTTTAAGCAGGAAGAATTTTATTTAAATGACTATGGCACTGTCAAAGATCTTCAGCTCGCCATTAGCAAGTACATTGAATTTTATAATCAGCGACGTTGGCATCAGTCGCTTGATCATGAAACGCCCGCGTCGTATTATTTCGCGCAAGAACGAGCAGCTTGTGGATATGTTGACACGTCCTTCGGACCAGCCAGCGCCCTGCGGGACGTGTGGACAAACCATGGATAACGAAAAAACCGTTATCCACCGCTTGACCTCACTCGCTGGCTTCGTGCCAACATACCCACAAGCTCAACAACAGTAATATTTGTTTTTTTAAAAGGCTAAGACGCTCCTAAATATTTTAAGGTTTGTGGTCTAGACAACGGGGGTCACTTTAGAGAATGATTGAATTCACTTAATATTTTGTCAATTCATAGAGTTTATTTAATAAAAAATGCTATTTGAAGGACAATAGAATATCTTTTAATACAACTAAGGAATCATGGCCAGAACGAGCAAATCGATAACAAAACCGTTTTCTAACATCCTGAAGTGATTCACTAGCCCACCATAGATAGGGGTTATCGGCGATCTGATTAAGCTTAATTGCAGCTGATTCAGGTGTACTGTGATATATACCAACATCTTCAAGCTCTTTAAAATAAAGAATAGCGTCATCCCTGAGAAGCAGTGTTGATGGGTCCCAGAAGACAAGTGTTGGGATATTTAATGCCAAACCAAACAAGAAGGTTGTTTCACCAGTATCACTAATCAATATTTTTGCATTGTATAGTTGGTCATAAAACGTGCCTCTATCAGAGGGTAGGTGTATCTTTATTCCGGGAAGGGATGCCTCAAGAAAATCTTTATTTTTTGATTCGGGCCTAATTCTCATCACTATTTCTTCTACAACGCAGTCATTTAGTAAACATCGAAATCGTTTTTGCTGATTAAAATAATACGCATTCATACATGTCGACCGACCTTGTATAAACACTGGATATCGAGTTGTCTCGTTACCAGTCCATAAAATCATTCTATTATCAATTTTCCTATCGCACCATTTTTTCTGGCTAAGCACTTCAAATAACAACAGAGAAGGAGCTGAAATTACTTTACTATCACTCTCCCAACCCCACGAAATAAATACATCGGCAATTGTACGTTCCAAGTATTCGCTAGTAATGTTTTTTGTGCAACCATAGCCGCCACCATGCTGAAAATTAACTAATTTTGTCCCCATCTCTACTTGTTTTGAAACCCAAAATTTATGTTCATCCGATTGCATCCACGAATTGCTGACTATTGCAGAAATATTAGAACGAAATAAACACTCATAAAACTTACTTTCATTTAAAAAATTTTCCAAAAAATTTAATGGTAAATTTGTTTTTAATGTTTTTAATATTAACCTTGAAAATCTGTCGCTAGATCCAAGGCTTTCTACGCCTTTCCTGAGTTCAATACTCAAGTTTGTATCATTAGTTAATTGAGGTTTGAATTCACGGGTTATAAATATAGGTGAAATTCCAAACATGGAATATCGAATTAACTTCAATATATTTTTTTTGGAAAAGTCATAACTCGCCAAGCATACAAATTTATTTATTCTAAATCGCATGAGCACATTTATTACTATAAATTTAAATAACGTCGTTTTTTTTAGTCTGTCGCTTGGCAATATCACCTTTTTATTATCATCGGTTGCATCATTCCAATTAAAATTTTGACTATTCGTTAATAAGTTAGGGAACTCTTCATTAATTATTTGTGTAAATAACTGCTGATTCCATGCATCATTTTCTGTAAGCAACAAAACAAAATCTCTGGTGTTTTTTGGTGTTTTGTATGAATCCTGATTTAGCCCAATCGTTTGAAGATTAGGGTATAGTGAACAAGCGACTTTTAGATGAATTAGGCGAAAATAAATAGCTTGGATATAGAATAACAAAAAAGGCCCTATAATAATGGACCAATATCTTAGCGACCTATCTAATCCATGGACTTGGTTTAACCAATTCGCTAGTTTTGGCAATAACTCCTCATATATCCTTATGGTATAATCATATGCCGATTGCGAATTACTTTCTTCCAAACCCGGATGCTCTAATAATTGAGCATTGGACAACGCCTCATTATTTCTCTTGCAAAAAGGTCGGCACCATTCACCTAAAAAAATTATTTTTTTCGATTTATCCCAAAACTCTTCAAGCGCTGTTAACGCCAAAAATGTATCATCCTGCTGTGGATTTTCCTTCATATTATTTTCCATAATCTTGCAAGTTCTGTGAAGTCGATTTTAAATAGGACTCCAATAGAATAAAATCAAATTCCGTATCAATATCAAGGCTTCTTTCGCGGGGCATGACATAAGCCAAGGTTTCAGCGGTTACAAATGTTTTGTTTTCTTTTATCCAATTAGTTCGCGCAATGTATATTGCACCATTTAACGCATACACTCCCGGCAGATCTTGCCTTCTTTGTATTAAATCCCCTGGCATCAAGGCTTGCATTTTATTTGATTCGTTCAGGGTGAACATCCAATAAGGGTGATTATCCGGCTCGCTTACTGAAACACATACCGGAGATTGATTGGCGTGACAATAATGTATACAGGCATCCATATCCTCGGTTGTACATAGAGGCGAGGTTACCTGAAGCACCACTACATAATCATGATGATTTATTTGATCAATCGCATGTAAAATAGGTTCAATTCCTGGCGTATCATCCTGAGCAAGCTCTATGGGACGAACGAAGGGAACGTCTGCCCCCAAAAACCTAGCTTCATCTATTAACTCTTGGTCATCTGAGGTCACAATAATTCTATCAATATATTTCGAAAGCTTGGCCTTTCTTATAGTCATTGCAAGCAATGACTGGCCATGAATCTTTCGTAGGTTTTTTTTAGCCACTCCTTTTGAACCGCCACGCACAGGAATAATTACAGCAATTGTTTTACCATCAATCATCTAATATCCTTAATAATACTTATCGAAACCATACTTGATTATTACGTAAAACTCCATGCCCAACTTTGTATAAAAGCATTCTAAATTAATATCGTAACTCTATAATGACCATAATATGAAACCCGTCTCCTAAATTCATTTAGCATATATTACTATACCTCTGTTTCTAAGATTTTCGATTGAACACAAGCACCGGTGTTTAAGTACCCACACAACGTTTGCATCACAATATGGCAAAACATCGCATGCACATCCTCTGATATCTGCATATCGTTAATATTTACATGCACGACATGCTGAACGCATTGTTTTAGTCTCCCCCCGTTGTATCCACATAATCCAAGGGAAACGGCTTTATGCTCATTGGCATACTGAACCGCTCGAATTACATTTTCAGAATTTCCACTACCTGAAATTGCAATCACCAAATCACCTGGTTGTAAAATATTCTTTAATTGTTTAACAAAAATATCTTCATAACAGACATCATTGGCATAAGCCGTAATCAAACCAAGGTTATCAAGCAATGTCCTACCGCGAAAAGGGCGACCTGTAGCATCAGGGATCATCTTGTTCCAATCAGTAATATAGTGCTGTGCGGTGATAGCGCTCCCTCCATTACCGAATACAATAATTTGTTTTCCAGCCTGCCAAACGGTGGCAATGACATGCGTAGCCTCATCGATCATATTTGGATCAAGTGTATTTAACGTTGATTGCAGCTTTCTCAGATACTTGGCTGCCGAGCCATTGATATTGTATTTATCCATATTCTATTCCATACACAAGGTTAAAATGGCCGTAGGTAAGCCATTCATATTGCCGCATCGTTCAATTTTCCACACAGGATCTTCTTCAAAAACATTCAAGCAATGGCAATTATGATAAACAATCAAGGGTCTTTGATCAACAAATTGGTCAAGATTACCACGTTCCTTCAATAATGCCGCAAATTTTCTCATTGATTGCTCATGAAATGGATGAAATAAATAAAAAACGGTACCTTTCTGCATTGTATCCTTATCAAGGCAATTACCGACTATCACCTCAACATGACAATACTTCCTCATACGTTTCTTTGTACTTGCCGCAACATTGGGATCAATTTCGATACCAATGACTTGATTTTGAGGATAGTTAGCGGTAAGCCATCCAAGTACGCGACCATTTCCACAACCAACATCAACGATCACATCATCCCTAGAAATTTTTAATTTTTGAAATAACTCAGTGAGAATATCGTATTCAGAACTCGTGGTATTGGTAAACCCTTCACTTTTATTCTCATTGTACAATGGAATTCCTAAGTATGCGCCAGCGTATTTAATGTCAAGAAAAAAATTCTTAAAAATTTGATGGATCCTTGTGGGACGAAAAGCTACTCGGTATACACCACTCAAAATAAAAGAAAGGGTTTTCTTCATAATAACAACACTCCATGCTTTACGTCTTGTTTTTTTATTGAAGCACTTGCTCCCATGCACGCACCACATTTTTTGCTTCATTCACAACCAACCCCCATGGTTCAAATTTTGAAGGGAGGACAAAAACATCGTCGCTTCCAAATAAATGTGTTCATTATTTTAACTCACGCCACTTTTTTTGGTCGCATATACAACATTGATGGAGACTCAGCAATAACATCGTATTTTTGATGAACCAATATCATCGGAATAATGTTCGGGATAGACTCAGGTCGGCTATTGTCTAAACCGACAAATAGGCATTGAAAGCGATGGTGTATAAATTGATAACGAAAATCGTCGTAATCACGTTTTAACAATATTGCAACAAAGCCTGGGCTGGCCTCAATTGGGGTTATCAGCTTTGTAGCTGCATAATATATCCCTTCTCTACGACTCAGAATAAGGCATGTATCACCTGGTTTGGAATGGTGGCGAATAAAATATAATTCTTGGCTCACCAATGCATCTGCATCTAGTTTACGATTTTTAAATGCAGTAACCTCATCTCTTCCTAGATTAACAGCGAAGAAGAAAAAAGGAAGACTGCTTGCGATTAGTAAAGCTAAGGCTGCGGTCGGAAAAAGTAGATGCTGTCGACTTAATATCCCTATACGTATGGCACGCAAAACCCTATCCGATAAAATAGCGACAAGCATCAAACCAGGCCAGCAGACGGTAATAAGACTACTATAACTCGATCGTCCTTCGTAGTATAAAAACAAACCAAACCCAAGAAAACTTAGAAATGCTATAATTTCAGGATTCCTAGCCTGAGGGTTAATCGACCATGAAGCAGCTGCGCTCAGAAGTGCTATCAAATAAATACCTAATAAAGACATCCATGGATATGGATGAAGTGGCATCTGTACCATCCCAAAACCAAGACCATAAAATATTTTTTGATATTTGAAAAGCCATCCCAAATGTAGGGATCCATCTCCTTTATAATATAAATAACAAATCATCAAAATACTTATGGTAACGCATGTTCCAAGGTGGATGAGTAATGCCTTACATAATCGGCGCCGTTCAAATAAGGTGACTTCACGATTATTAGCAGATCGCAGAGCAAACCATTTGAAAATCAATACAGCAGCAAATGCCACCACAATTATTAGCCCAGTATCCATATTCCAAATTGCACCAATTACGCTGATGAGAGAGACGAGCAACACACGCCATGATGATGTGCCTTTAGAATACAGATAGAATGAAAAAACAGCTATTGTGGGGAAAAAGGATCGAATAGGCCAATTTTGATATATCGGATCGGGAAATCCTATTAAAGCATAAAACATACTATTTGTTAGCACTAACAGTGCAATCGTAAAAAATAAATTAATCGCTACATCATGCACCGTTCGGTGTATAATCCAATAGAGCCCTCCGACAGAAATGATTTGCATCACTCCGAACAATACTGTTAGATTAAAGATTGAAAAATCAATCAATTTAAAAATCGGTGCCATTAATTCTGCATAAAGTCCATACTGTGCTGATAAGTTAACCAGCAATGTTTTTCCTCCTATTACTTGACCTATAGGGTACATAACAATATCTGCATTTACACTCCATGCGCCTGATTGTGTAATCGCTTTTTCATCAAATATCCGCCAAGCCACTTGCAAGATCAGGCCGACCCCAAAAATCATCCATGTAATCATTCCACAATAATTATTCATGTGGAATGAATCAGAAGTTCGCGAAAACTGCCAATGATACCATCTAGCAGCAACAAAAAAAGACAAACCAAGTACAAGGAGGGGAATGAGCAGATGAAATAATATATAAGATACACCAGAAGATTGATGTGGTATTGGCAGGGATGCAATTTTAAAAAGTATTGGGTCTGTAACATCGTGAAACGATCCGACTAAAGGCAAGTACAGCATCATTGTTACAAGAATAATAAGTAGCCCCACCCTATTTTTGGTTATTGTTTTAGTATGATATAATAGCTTTTCAGAAATAATAGTAGACGTTATTAAGTTACAAGCCTGTCGAATCCATAGTTGCTTATGCGTACTTCTGAATATAATGAGTGTTGTTACAACTGTAATTGGCGGAACGATAAAAGCCTCTATTAAAAAAATAAAGCGCTCTTGCGGTTTAGGGCGTATTTCACCTTGAAACACAGAAACCAGAAAGGAAGGATCCGGTATAGATGTATGCGCCAGCTTATTATAGATGAACGCCAAGACGAACGCTGATAAAATAATACCCATGATTGTGATAATAAATATAACATATAAAATATGTGAATTTAGCCTTTGATGTTCTTTTTCCATACTCGACTCCATAAACAAACTATAGCGGGTAGATCAGTAATTGTAGTCCATGACAGGCACTTAAAACCACTCAAAATAAAAGAAAGGGTTTCCTTCATAATAACAACACTCCCAGCTTTTCGTCTTGTCTCCATTATTAAAGCACCAGCTCCCATGCGCGCACCACATTTTTTGCTTCATTTTCCAGGCTCCATGACGAAATATGCGCTTTAGCTTGTATCTGCAGCTTATCACGAAGATCTGTAGAATTGGCTAATAGTGCCATGGCATCTATTAAAGCGGGTATATTTTGGGGAGGAACCAACAAGCCAGTTTTATTCTGAATAATTAAATCATCCACACACCCTGCCGTGTCAGACACAATCATCGCTTTTCCAGCCGCCATTGCTTCATTTACAACCAACCCCCATGGTTCTGCCAAGGAGGGCAACACAAAAACATCGGCCGCATGATAGATACGAATCAATGTTTCGCCTTCCACTCTACCAAAATAGTGAATAGTGCAATCAGTTGCTGCACATTCTTTCACGTAATTTTCCAAATCACCATTACCCACCAGCCATAATCTGACCGAGGGTATATTTAGAGATTTAAATGCTAAAATTAATTCTCTAACACCCTTCCAATCCAAAAATCGTCCCACGAATAAAAATACCACCTCATCTTGTTCTACATTATATTGTCGACGAAATGCCAGTTTTTCTTCCAGAGTTATATCCGAATATTTCTCTTGTAATCCTTTAACATCAACCGTCATTTGAGCAACAACTATTTTCGCTTGAGCTACTCCATAATGTTGTAAATAGTTTGCTTGCCTCGTACCACCCGGTAAAAAAATTGAAGGTAATTTAAATAAAATAGGGTAAAAAGGTCGTTGATATAGCCAATATTTAGCTGCTCTTTTCCAGTTTGAAATATTTTTATGCAACTGCGTGTCAGTTTCTACTGAGAGCGGAATACGCATAGCTTTTGAAAAAAGAAATAAATAAAGGCAAACTGGATTACCCCAACCAGCTAAATGAATAAGGGAATATTTGTTTTTAAGTATCTGCCGTCGTATGCAACATATTGTTTTGATAGCGGGAGAAGACAACGTGGTACAAAAAACAGGTAACGTTATATTCCAGTCTTGAGTATGATTTTCTTTTAAAAAAATCACATCGAGCTCACCTGACCAAGTTTTTTCCAATTCCAGCAAAAACCCTAAAACATAAGGTGTCGGCTCAATAAAAACGGCTAAAACACGTTGTAAATTTTTCATGATAATACGTCTTGATATACCTTCATTAGGGTGTCTGCATGCTTTTTCCAAGTAAATCGTTCCAGGACATGCTTTCTACCGCACCGAGCTATGTTCTGCATCCTTTCAGGTTGCAGAACAATTTGCTGAAAAATTTGCATTAATTCATCTGGATCCCGTGGTTTTACCAATAACCCGGTTTCTTGATGTTTAATAAAAGCTTGTGGTCCTTCACCGTAGACGCCGATTGCTAAAAGGCCATGAGCCATGGCTTCTAAATATGCAATTCCAAAGGCTTCCCGATAAGATGGCAGACAAAATACATCCGCTGATTTTAATTTTTGGCAAACGGTATCATGTGAGCAAAGTCCGGCAAAGTGAATCCATGGTGTTAATGATAACTGATTAACCAGTTGCTCCAGCGTTCGTCTATCAGCGCCATCACCAACTACCGTGTAAGTCCAATTTACTATTCCAGCCTGTTTTAATTTAGCGAGGGCCCGAATGGTAATATCAACCCCCTTTCCTTCCTGAAGATTGCTGACACTGATGATGTTTATGTGGTTTGACCAGGCTTGTTTTTTAAAATCAATCATATCCGGGTACAAGCGGACGCCATTATGTACAACGCGAAAATGTTCGAGATTATCTAGCCGCTGTTGAAAAAAATCAATCAATGGCTCTCCCACAACAATCACGCGATCGGCTTGTTTAAGGGTGTTATCAATCATCCGCCCGGCAGAACCCGCCCATACTCTCGGACAGGTATCAATGCCATGCACGGTAACCAAGACGGGTATATTGAGAGACTTCCCAGCACGTACCGCGACCATACCTGCTAACTCTGTATGAGCATTAATCAGATGAATATTGTGTTTTTTTACCAAGTGCATAATTGTTCGTTTTAAACGAACAATATAAGACCAGTTTGAAATTGCACGCCCATAGTGCCGAGGGATGGATAGATAGCGTAATGTAAGAATATTGGCACGCTCATAGTGGGGTGCAAGTGCACTAGGCTTCCATGATATTGTTCGGACGATGTGTGCATTGACACCCATTTCTTCTTGCGCGCTAATTGAGTCAAGAATAAAACCACCTCGGGGATCCTGTGTGCTTACAGGAAACCATGGCGTTAGATAAAGCACATTGATCGTCATATAGATTAATCCCTGATAAACCTGGCCGCGATCCTGCCTTGCCAATTTAAGGGACAAGTTAATTTACCCGGCAACCTAATCACCTCTCCTCCCATTTTCTTTTTAAAAGAGGCAACGCCGGGATTTGCAATTTCATCTATTCCTTCCAAATCATAGCGATGATAACCTTGTGAACACGCCCATTCGATTACTTGCCACTGGATGTATTCTCCAACGCGTTCATTACTGTATCGTCTGTCAACCCCACCCCACATGTAATGAATGGTTTTTCCCACCCGAAGGATAAAAGCGCCCCCAGTAAGGTGATGATTCAAATTGGCCAGAAAGAGCCTACCTTCAACGTCTGGCGTTTCATTTTGATTTAACAAGAAATACAACAGCTCTGAAGAACCGTTTAATCTAAATCGCTTGTTGTAACTGACCTGTTGACATAACTTGAAAAACGCATCCACCTTAATTTTTTCTTTGTACGTTTCAATCGACATACCTGTCCTCTGAGCACGTCGGGCGCCATAACGGCATTTCTCATGAAGATTTTTCCAAAGCTGCTCTTTACCAACCTCAAGATTTATCCAAATGGTCTGTCTTGACATGGTGGAAGCGTGTTCAACAACACGTTCCCATGGTGTCGTCACCAACAAACAATGCTTGTTGAGCTTGAGTTGTTCTAATACTTTTTGTTTGATCATCGACCACTGAAAACGAGAATCAATTGTTGGCCCTTGTGGCGCCCATGCTATTAGTTTTTTAAATGGCCCGATCCCACGATGCTCCACACGGAGCAATGCTATCAGCTGTTCATTTTGCTTAATACACCAGCGGTCATCCTCGATCCCATCGCAAAATCGTCTGGCATCTCCCCACAGAGCTGATTGCAGTGGATGCCCTTTCAGAGCAACCAGATTTTTATCCCACTTGTGAGACGAAACGATATTCTCTATATCATATTCCACTAAAACTGTCCTTGGTTATTTCAATAAATGAGAAATATGCTTCATCAAAGGCACTTTTTCTATTGAGGACTTATTACCCATAATTCCAACAGCCTCTGCCCCCACCACATTACCAATAAAAGTAACTAATTCGGAGGGTGCACCATAATATGCAAATAAACTTGATAAGGCCAATACAGCATCACCCGCGCCAACGCGATCGACCACATGACGGGTGAATGCGGGGACATGCGTATGTTCTTCCCCTTGCTTACAGGTGTAAGCGCCATATTTACCACAAGTCACCATGACAGTTTCATACGCATGATCATCCATAAGCCTGGATAATTGTTCAAATGTAGTTAAATGTTTTTGTCGGTAATTCAATTGCAGCTCACGATTAGCAATGGAAACGAAATTAGCACGCGAGTACTTTGAAATACAATTAAAACCCATATTTCCCGCATTGGACTGCGTGTTTACTGCAAGGAATTTAGCCTTTTCAGTCAGCAGGCGGATACTGTCTTCGTTTAACAAACCATGGCCATAATCGATTGCTATCACTAAATCATATTCACTCGTTAACTGATTGATATGTGTTTGAAATTCCTGCTGCTGCGCTTCGTCAAGAAAGTCATCATTAATTTCATACACTTCAAATAATTTTTGTTGTAAATAACTGTCGAGGTAGCGTCGTTTCACAATGGTCGGTGAATCTTTTTTATAAATAGGCACAACCTGAACATTTTCTTTTAAGCCCTGCGCAATCAATGCGCCATGTTCATTTTTTTCGCCTAAATAAGTCAGGCATGTAACTTTATGACAAAAATCACTTAAATGATTGGCCAATGCGAAGCAACCGCCGAGGTAATTTTCAGAAGAATGATGCTTCGCAACCAGCGTCGGTTCTTTTCCCGATTTACCAATCACTTCCGTAAAATGATACGCATCAATGATTGCCTCACCAACAACCAGTACTTTCAAGTTTTTAGCTTTTTCAAAATAATCAAAAATCATATTAGCTGTGTAGCGTGTTTTGAACTGCTCCAGAAACTGCTGCATTTCTTCAGACCAAGGTGAGAAGAATCGATTGATCAAGGTAGACGAACTGAACGTTATGTCCGTAGTAAATACCAGCTTCCCACCTATTGATTCAACTGCGTTTTGTTCCGGTGTAATATTCCCCGTCAGGTCATTTTGTGTATCACAATACTCATCACCCTTTACGTAAAAATCAGGACAAACCAATTTGATGGTTTCGATGGCTGTTGGCCAGCAATTAATAATTACGTAATCCACGCACTCCAGCGAGGCCAAGGCTTCCGCACGAAGGTGTTCATTAAATGCAGGTCTTCCTGGGCCTTTGTTAACATACGCATCGGGTGTAATACTGACTACGAGAACATCGCCGTATTCACGTGCACGATGAAAATGCCTGATGTGGCCAATATGCAGCAGGTCAAAAACACCGTGACAGTGTGCTATCTTTTTTTCAGCTCGATATTTTGCTAGCGATTCATTGAGATCATCGAATGAATTGAAAATCTTGGCATGCCTTGTTTCCATTGTGTTTAGTAAATTAGTAGTGCTCATAATCGTCCGTTTTTATATAAACACATTAATAGCCCGCCGTTAACTCAATCAAACTCCCTGCATAAACAATATTTGAACTGCAAGCGATTTCTGCCACAGCATTTGCAATTTCATCTGGTGAATTAAATCGCCCAATAGGCCTGTCTTTCACTGTACGTTGATAATGTTCAGGCTGTGAGATCTTCTTTTCAGCCCAAGCACTGTTTTCATGCTCAAAAATCCCAGGCAATACCGCACAAATGGTTACATTGTGACGTGCGTAAAAACGTGCCGTGCTTTTAACATAACCATTAATAGCGGCTTTTGCCGCAGCATAAGCCGGTGCTGACTGCCCTGTTAAACTGGCATCTGAACCGATATGGATGATCCGACCAAATCCTCTGTTAACCATTTTGGGAAGAAAGAACGCGTTGATCTGGGCAGCCACTCCTAAATTCAGGTGAATAGACTTCATCAAAACGGCTTGTGACAAAGGTTGTACGTCACCGGAAACCTTGCCTCCCAGATTATGAATGATCACATTTGGGACAATTTTATCTGAATCGAGCGTTTGCAGTAGTTCTGAAAGAAATAAATCATCGGTCAAATCACCAGCGAAACAAGTGTGTTGATCAGAGTTAATAAGGGTCTGGCGACATTTTTCAAGCTTTTCTATCAAGCGCCCTGTTAACAAAACCTTCATATGTTTTTGGTCAAAAATCTTTGCAAGAGCAAACCCTAGTCCCTGACTTGCACCTGTAATCAAGGCTGATATCTGAATGCCGTGGTTAGTCATATTGTTAGCCTATTGGTAAATAATCTCTCTGTTTCTTGGGGATACAATATAAAATGATTTCCCAACGCTCAAAACTATAAAAGTTAATATAAAAATCATAATCTCTAACTTTATTCATAATTTTTAATGGAATTTCAACTAAGTCACTCAAGGGTGATTTTGTCTTATCATCGTGCTGGGTATGGTATATTGAGACAGCAACTTGAGTACGGTATTCATTCATGATTTCAATAAGATCCTCTACCATGTCTCTTTCGGAACCCTCAATATCCACTTTGATTAAATCGATTTTGCTTATCTCTTGATCAGAGATAATGTCTTTCAGCGAAGCAATAGGACGATCAGTCTGATCGCTAGGGCGATTGTAAAGCCATTTTTCAATAAATATATTTTTACCTAATGCGGTTTCTACCCATGTTTTAGCGTACTCACCTAATTGTTTATTACCGAAAGGATCAATATTGTAAATTTTATAACATCCCATGGATATAAAAACCGGAAGCTCTGCTCCTCGCTCAACCCCACAATTAATAACAACAGAGTCCTTATTTAAGGAAATATAATCCAAATATTGAGGTGGCTTTTTAATGGTATTAAAAAAATGCTCCCAAATAGCATCAGCCTTTCCATAGACAACCAGCTTAAACAAATTTATTGATTTTTGGTCAGATAAGCTCCGAATTACTTTCGAAAATTTTCTCGTGAATTTTATATCGTATAAAACCAGATCCCTTGCATACCCTGTAGGATGACCATAATAATACCCATCATGTAAATTCGCTTCTTTCTTAAAAATCATAGGAAATTTGTTCAATATTCCCTGATAGGGCACTAATCGACGAATAACAAACGGACCGAGTTCAACCTGTCCATTCTTCGTTTTTGGTCTGATTAGCTCGATCAACCTTCTGAAATTATTTATGTTAAATTGCAGGTTAACGTGATTGCTTTTTATCATCAAATTGACTATCTCTAATTTCCCCCAGGCCATATCATCCCAAAGAACAACATATAAGCATTTATCATGCCATGAAAAATCTTTGTAATTTAAATGATGAGATATAACAATAAGTGTTGCGGTTTTATCAACCTTATTTTCATCCATTATTCTATCAACATAACCCAAAAAGATAGCCTGATAATAGGCATCAATAAAATTTTGAAATTTAGCTATAATCTCAGGAAAATCATGCTGATCATTTTTTAAAAAATAATATTTTTCTCCGTGAACTAAAGGCAAATTTAGGTTATAGGATATTTCCATTATTATTCCTTGTTGCAATTAATCAATGCCCGAACAATTTTTCGCTGATGCAAATCATCAACCGCCAAATTGATCTCATCAAGACGATACTCCTTACTAATTAAGGCTTCCAAAGGCAGTTGACCGCTGGCATACAAATCCCCAAATCGCTTAATGTCCTTATCGGGTTTAACTTCGCCGCCCCAGGTCCCCTTGATATTTTTACCGCAGATAAAGTCAAATGGATCGAGTGTGATGTTATCGCCACAGGGTGGATGGGATGCAAAAATGCACTGTCCACCATGGCGGCGGGTCATCGCATAAGCCTGTTCAATGGTTTGCGCTTTTCCTGCTGATTCAAAGCAATAGTCCACGCCTAGGCCAGCCGTTAATGAACGAACCAGATTGACATAATCGAGCTCACTTGCATTAATGACATGGGTCGCCCCCAGCTCCTTGGCTAGGTTGAGCTTATCCTGATTAATATCAATGGCAATTACTTTTTTAAAATCATAAAATCGTGCTGCGAGTAGCGCGCTAATACCAATGCCGCCTAGGCCTAAAAATGCGATTGTGCCTGCGGCTGTATGTGGCAAATTGTTCACTACCATGCCAAACCCGGTTGGTATGGCGCATCCGTATAATACCGAAAGCCTGTCTGGTGTCTCAGTTGGTTTCACCACCAATCGGTTTTCAGACACCAACCCGTATTCACTAAATGCGGTGATTCCGCCTGCGTTAATGACAAGTCCATCCGTTGTTTGATACTGATACCCACCCGCATCAATACCATCACCTTTGATCCAGGTTAAAACCACATCGTTGCCTATACAGACTTTGGACACGCCCTCGCCGATTGCAACAACAGATCCAACCCCCTCATGGCCTAACATGTGTGGCAAATACTTGTCTTTACCCCGCGCGCCCTGAATTTCCTTTAACTGACTATGACATAGCCCTGCATAACGGATTTTAACAAGCACCTGCCCTTTTCCCGGCTCCGGAATGTAAATATTGTCAACCAGTTGCAGCGGCTGGCCTATTTTCACCAGAACTGCTGCGGTAAATGTATTATTCTGTTTCATTTAAAAAGGCCCCTTGAACCAATCTCCTGGCACATCATGAGGATGGTTCTGCTGGCTAGTTAATCCTGCACCATCTACATCAATACTCAGCATCAGTGACACAGCCTGCACAATGCGATTTGCGTCAGGATGGTAGTTTTTGGTTAAACCAAAACTGGTAGGCTCAGGATTGTCCGGATTGGCGATACGCACGGGTGGCATGGTTAAATCGTGAAACGCATCCATGCTTGCTCGTGCTATAATTTCACTGGCGACTGAACAGGTGGGAGTGCTGCAATCGAGTGCGATTAATTTTCCTGTTTTTCTGATGGAGCCTAAAACCGTCTCCCAATCGATAGGTCTTATTGTTCTTAAATCCACCACTTCACAGGAAATACCAAATTTCTCCAGATATTCTGCTGCCCGAAGCGCTTCTACGGTCATATAAGACATACCAACCAGTGTCACATCTTTCCCAGTCCTGACTACCTTGGCAGAACCAAGTGGAACTCGATAATCGCAATCAGGCACATTGCTGACACTGTTATGTAACCAGCGATGTTCCAGAAACACAACCGGATTGTCATCAAAAATGCTCTCTAGCAGTAATCCTTTGGCATCAGCTGCCGTGGTAGGTTCCACGACTTTCAACCCGGGTATATGGGCAAACCAAGATTGCAGGTTTTGAGAATGTGTTGGCCCTTGTCCCCAGCCTCGCCCCATGACAAGACGAATGACAATGGGCACACTCATTTGCCCGCCAAACATATAATGCCATTTGGCAGCCGAATTAACCAATTGATCCATCGCCAATAAAAAAAAATCTAACCTTTGATGAACCATAACAGGTCGGTAACCCCCAATTGCTGCTCCCACACCGATTCCGGTCATGGCATTTTCCGAAGTGGGCATATCGAAAACGCGTTGAGATCCAAATTGCTCCTGTAACTTGTCGGTTGTTCCAAAAATTCGCTTTGGATCATCGGCTCCCAATCCATAACACAATACCTTTGGATCGGCCGCCATGGCAATGTGCATGGCTTCATTGATGGCTTGAGCAAACGTTATGCTTCGCATAAAACAGGTTCCTTGACTTGAGATTTTTTATACTCACCGTGTAGACCTTCAACTTGATCTGGAAAGTCAGCTAGATCCGCATAATTAAAAGCCAATTTTATTTCACACTCAATTTCATCGTGCATGTGATGAAATACAGCCTCTTTTATGGAAAAATGATTCATCAGTAATTGTTTATAGTGTGGTATCGGATCATTCCTAGCCCATTTTTCATACTCGGCTGTACTCCGATAGCCGATATCATTATCAAAATTTGGTCCACAATGTTCTCGCCAGCGATACGTAGACAGCTCAACAAAACAAGGTCCCTCGCCTGCTCTCACTTTTTTAGCAGCCTGGCTAATCATCTTAAAAGATGCCAGAACATCATAGCCATCTGTATGCGTGGATTCAGCGCCCATGGCTTGCGCCAGCTCATAGATTTTACGAGTACTAGGTTGACGTTTCTCAATTGGCGTATAGACCGAGTACAAATTATTTTCGCAAATAAATAAAACCGGTAATTTTCGTACCACCGCGAAGTTCAGCGACTCGTAAAACACGCCTTCCTCAACCGCACCATCACCAATGAAAACGCAGCTGATCCTATCCGATTTTTCCAATTGAATTGCCAGAGCCAGACCAACACCAATCGGGATAGTATTACCAACGATGGCTGTACTCCCCATGAAGCCGACCGTCTGATCAACCAGATGCATGGAACCACCGCGTCCACGACAACATCCCGTTACCTTGCCGTGGATCTCGGCAATCATGGCATTTAATGAACCGCCTTTCGCCAAATAGTGGGCATGTGCTCGATGCGTACTAACGGCATAATCTGATTTACGAAGCGCTAAACCTGCGGCGGCTGCAACGGCTTCCTGACCAATTGATAAATGCACTGGCGTACGCATTTTTTGTTTTGGGTACTCATCCGCAATCGCTTCTTCCACCAGACGAATACGCAACATTTGATAATATAAATTAATGTGGGTTACTTGGCTCAGTTTCATGGGATAAACCAATAATAATCGCCGCTATAACCCACGTCTTTAAAAAATTGCTTCCACTCGTCAACATGCATGATGGTTTTAGCGGTTAGGTTCCACGCTTCCATACGCTCACGCTCACTGTCATCATGATAGGCATCAACCGTGATAAAACTGTATTTTCGTTTTACGCGTTCAATTTCCAGCAACGCCTTTGCCAAATCATCTCGTTCCAGATTATGCAACGTGGTGATCGAAATCACGGCATCAAAGGACTGATCATCAAAGGGCAAGTGTGTCGCGTTTGCAACTTGGCAATGGGGTTTCATCTCGTCAACTGCGTTTTCCACAGCATAGCTGGAAATATCGATCCCTTTAACCGTAATGCCCGGAATCAATTTAGCCATGTCATGCATCATAAACCCTTTTGCACAGCCAATATCCAGAACGACGCTAGTAGCCACCAATTGATAACGCGTTTGAAAATCAGGAATGACGGGTTGCCAATATTTTGGGTTATATGAAAACCCACCATAACCATGATCACGAGCCCCATCAAAAAACGCTTTGCCATATTCTCTGGCAATTTTACGATCGGCTTCTGTTTTGTATTGTCCACGAGCTGCTACATCCCGTTTAGCACGAGGATAATTTGCCATTAAGTCAATTTCACATCCTTGCATTGTTTTTCTCCTGTAAACACGACTGTACGCTGCTAATCACGTATTGCACTTCGTCGTTCGTCATTTCGGGATAAATGGGTAAACTCATCATTTGTTTTGCAAATTTTTCGGTTCGTGGAAAGTCACCTGTTTGATAACCCAATGTTTCGGCAGCTGGCTGCAGATGGAGTGGAATTGGATAATGAATTTTTGTTTCAACGCCGAGGGCTGCCAAATTAGCCTGTAATTCATCTCGATTTTCCGTGAGCAGGACAAAGTTATGGTATACAGAATAATAACCTGGATCTTCCTCTGGTACCTTGACCCAGGCACGCAATCCCTCTCGGTACAGACTCGCAATCTCGCGATGCCGTAAAGTCCACTCGTCAATGTATTGCATGCCAATTTCAGCAATCACAGACTGAATTGCATCCAATCGCGAATTCAGCCCCCACTGCAAACAGGTATCACGATCTTTTAGCCCATGATTTCTCGACAGTTTAAGGGTTTTATAGAGCGCCTCATCGTTAAGTGAAATAAACCCACCATCACCATAAACCGATAAATTTTTTAGCGGGTGCAGGCTGAAACAACCCATGTCGCCTAAATTGCCGACCATTTTATCATGATATTTTGCACCAATCGCTTGCGCTGCATCTTCAATAATATACAAGCCATGCTGTTTTGCAATGGCCCATATCGGCTTCATATTAGCGGGTCGACCTGTTAGATGAACCGGAATGATCGCCTTGGTTTTTGACGTAATAAGTGTGGATATTAATTCCGAATCAATGTTTAAATCATCATCAACGTCACAAAAGACTGGTTTCGCGCCGGCCATGGCCACAGCACCCGCACTGGCGATAAACGAATTAGCCGGCACGATCACTTCATCACCATCACCGATTCCGAGAACTTTTAATCCTAAAATCAGAGCATCGGTACCGTTTGCCACAGCAAGAACATATCGACAGCCTAAGAAGCTTGCCATTTTTTTTTCAAAACGCTCAACCGTCTCACCCAATATATAATTACCGGAATCCAACACGGTTTCAATGCCTGCCATAATTTGAGGCTTGAGATTGCGATATCGTCTGGGCAAATCAACAAAAGGTACGTGCATGCTCATTTGTAAAACTCCTTGATAAGCGTTACTACTCGCTCACAATCATCGCGTGTAATGAACTCATGGACTGGTAATGAAAGGGTTTCTCCAGCAGTACGTTCACATTCCGGAAAATCACCTGCCTTGTACCCAAGGGAGGCTGCGGCTGGTTGAAAATGCATGGGAACAGGGTAATGTATTTTGGCGTCGACCCCATTCTGAATCAAATATGCTTGCAACGCATCACGTTCCTGGCAGCATACGGAGTATAGATGATAAACCTGCTTCACCGAAGATTCACGATTAGGCACACGAACTTGTGAGATTGTACGCAATTGACTATCGTAATAATTAGCATTGCGTATGCGTGATTCTGTAATATGATTTAGCTTCCCAAGTAAATGGGTGGCGACTACAGCCTGAATGGTATCCAGCCGTGAGTTGTATGCGAACATCTGGCATTCATCACGCCCGCTCAGGCCGTGATTACGCATCAATCGGAGTTTGCCAGCCAATTCATCTGAGTTGGTTGTGATAATCCCACCGTCTCCCCAGACGTTTAAATTTTTCAAAGGATGAAAACTGAAACAGCCCAAATCACCCAAAGAACCTGCGGCCTTACCCTGATAACTGGCTTGAATGGCATGGCAGGCATCCTCAACAATAAACAAGCTATGTTGCCTCGCAATCGCCTGTATTGACTCCATGTCACAAGGTTTTCCCGCCCAGTGGACGGGCAAAATTGCGCGCGTTTTACTTGTGATGTTTTCTACTATTTTTGCAGGATTAATATTGTAGTCACTACCAATATCAGCAAAAACAGGCGTAGCTCCCGCAGTGACAATCGCGCCTATGGTTGCATAAAAGGTGAACGGGGTCGTGATCACCTCATCACCTTCTTTGATCCCAAGCGCTTTCAGACTTAAAAACAAAGCATCGGTACCGCTGCCCACGCCAATGGCGTGCTTCGTTTGTGCTATCGCTTTAAATTGATCTTCCAGCTGATCAACTGCACGGCCAAGCGTAAAATCGCCTTGCAGAACAACCGTTTTCATTTTATCTAAAATAATTTCATAATCCGCGAATTGTTGCTGCAGATAATTATGATTAATGCCAAGTTGTGCATCTTTCTCGTATTGTTCTGGTAAGAAATTGGTTGTCGTCATGATATCTTTCCTGTTTACTCAAGCTTTATGGATGTAGTGTAATGGAGCCGCTTTAATCACATCCAAGTCCCGCTTGATCCATTCAATCGTTTGATACAAACCCGTTTGTAAATTGATGTTTGATTTCCAGCCCAGCTTTTTTTCGGCCTTTTCAGTATCCATGATGTATTGTGCGTCCTTTGCTGGCCTATCGGCAACCACATGGATCAACTCATCATAGCTCACTTGCATTAAATTGCAGATTTGACCAACCAATTCTGCAATGGAAATTACGTCACCCGTGGAGAAATGATAGGTCTCACCTAGCTGTCCTTTTTGAATGGCGGCATCCAAACCACTGGAAACGTCCTCGCCATGTATAAAGGCTCGCATGGAGGTTCCTCCACCATGCAAAGGCAATCGTTGGCCGGTTAACGCATAAATAATCGTGCGTGGGACAATGCGATACAACTGCTGGTGTGGACCATAAAAATTCGCAAAGCGGGTGAAAATTACGGGAAACTGGTGCTGGCGATAAAATGCGAGCAGACTTAAATCAATCGCTGCATGCGATACTGCATAGGGTGTCGAAGGCGCAAATTGGTTATTTTCTTTAACACGCGCTTCAGTATGGCCATACACTTCTGGCGTTGATACGCGTACGTAGCGGTCCAGAAAATCACAATGCCTTAATACATTGTGTAGTTTGACTTTTGCAACAATATTGGTTTGATACCATTGCTCTGGATTCACCCAACTTTCAGCCACCATTCCTTGGCCTGCAAAATCCACAATTACGTTTGGCTTCTGCTGTTGAATGCAGTTTATGACACCATCAAAATCCTGATTCACATCCAGTTGTCTAAACGTAAAATTCGCGAGATTGGTATTTTTACCATAAGCAAGCAGCACATCATTCGTCTGAAGTGAACGACTGATTCCAGTAACTTTATGACCTTGATTTAATAGATAATTCACAAAGCTCGAGCCCGCGAAGGAGTTACTACCCAATACTAAATGACGCATGATTGTGCGCCAATATTTAACGATTTCATCATATTAATATTATGATAATGGGGTTCGTTTTTAATGGTGCCGTTTTGATAGCCTGCGATGATCTCCTGAATGGCATTATCAACTGTCTTTTTTGGCTTGAAACCGGTGCTTAGCAATTTGTTTGAATTAAGCCGGTATGATCGATGATCAATGGAAGGCGTGATGACAATTTCAGCATTCGTGTGCTGTTGTACTCGTTCTGCAATCTCCCGAATGGAAAGATTCTCAAAGCCTGCATTAAAGATCCCTTGCACGTCTGGATGCTGCAACAGAAATGAATACAAATCAGTAATATCATCAATGTGAATGTTTGGCCTGACTTGTTCGCCTCCAAACACGGTCATTTTCCCATGGGTCAGTGCTTGCATAGCCATCATGTTAACAGAAACATCCAGACGCATTCTCGGTGAGTAGCCGCAAATGGTGGCGGGACGTACAATTTGAACGATGATATCGGTTGCATAACTTAGTAGAACACGTTCCGTCACCATTTTGGTTTTATTGTATTCAGTTAGCGGGGTTAATGTTAAATCTTCGGTGACCTGCGGCGCATCATTGACACCATATACGCTACCGGACGATGAATAGATAAATTGTTTGACATGATGACGAATCGCCGCCGTGACCAAGCCCATGGTGGCCAGCGGCCCAATTTCCCAACTTAGCTTGGGATTCAAATCACTACAGGGATCATTCGCAACAGATGCCAGGTGGACTAAAGCATCCATCCCTACAAACCAGGACTCATCAATGTTTCGAGTGTCGCCTTCAATGACGGTCAAATTATTATGATAAGGCAATGCATTTCCAAACCACATGATGTCCACAACAGTCACACGCTTGTTTTCCGCCAGTAATTTTGGAACCAAAACGCTGCCTATATAACCACAACCACCAGTAACCAAAATATTTTTCACTTTATTTCTCCACAAACATCGTAAATTCCATGCTAACCCGGGTAAATTGCCCTCGATTTAATGCGCCACCGTGTAGGAGGTTATCGTGAAAAATAATGGCGTCACCTGGATTGCTGGTAATCAACTCAACATCCAGTTTATCTTCATCTTCATCAAATTGAGGCTTGATAAACCCATGACGACGTTCTCCATGATATTTCCACTGCTTTTTCTGTGAATGAGGAACCAAGCGTAAACCATTTAACCCCGGTTCACACCACAACGCTATCCAGACCTTTACTCGCTTGCAATTTTTTGGTGTCGTTCCATGACCTAGATCCCAAAACCAACAATCCGCATGGAGTGGCCCCATATCATTGGGTTGGTTTGGACGTACCAGTCGCCAGTAAATTTCTTCTGGCAGCAACCCTTCCTCATTGGAAATTTTGAAATAACCATAATGTTGTTCCAAATTTTTTACTAATGACGTAGAGCGAATCAAATCAACTGCGGTTTCAGGTAATATTCGGTTAGCTTTACACCATAGTTGATCATGTTGTACTAAATGAGAATGCTGGTGGTATTCGTTGATGTCAATTTGACTGAATTTACTCAAGTGTTCAGGTGAGTTCTGTTTTATTTTAGCTAACCAATGGTCACGAACTGCATTTCTTACGGCATCAAGTTCTTCAGAGTGAAAAGTCAAATCCAATGCAAATCCTTGGCCGGATTCCAATTCCTCATTCAGCTTCATACTTCACCCGTTTAATCTTCATTAACATCCCGTTATCGCCGCTTCAGGGAATGGATGGGACCCATGAAATCCCATTTTCCTTGTACGATATCAACAAAATCATCGATAGAATAGTCTTTATCTATGTTCATTCGAGGAATGGCAAAAGGGTTATGTTTATCTAAAAGCACCTCATGGTGAGCGGCAACTGCATGGTGATAGTTGTTTTCTTCCACTAATGTTCTTAACCGTTTTGAATGCTTTCCCCACGTGTAGGCAAAATGTAAACACGGTTTTTGTATTTTTGCTTCTATCATGTCTTTTGACTGCTTTAATTGTGCATTGATAATTATATCATTCTGTTGTGTCAAATTCAGATGATCTACTCCGTGTGAGCCAATTTCCCAACCTTGATAAACCAGATTCGATACCTCTGGCCAAATTAAAAATTGCTCACCAGCATAATGCCCCAAGCTTGATTCGGATGCTCTCCTTTGATTGTCCGCATTGGCTATCCAGCCGGTATTTAAATAAACAATGGCCGACATTTTGAATCGCTCAAGAATTGGGGCGACCTCATCATGAAGACAAGCATAGCCATCATCAAAACTGATTGCGACCTGAATTGCTTCGGTGTCTGGTGGTGCGCGTAATAGTTCAGACAATGACATCATCCTGCAATTATGGTTCAACCAGGTCATTTGTTCTGAAAATAATAGAGTATTCATCGCCTGAGGACCACTACCAATAGCATGGTAGAGTAAAATGACTTTTCGTGGTGTTTTCTTGGCAGCCGGATACAGTTTACCAAGACGTCGCTTCCAAATTAATGTATCCATCCAATAAATTCCTGCTTTCGAGTTATTGTAATACACACAAAATACTACAAAAGTATGACTTCTGAATAAAGCCCATCAATATGAATTCCGTCAAGGCTACCAGTACATATTCTAGGTGGGAAAACCTCTTTTGTAATTGAAAAATGCCGTGCACTATTAATAACAAAACGAGAGTCAATATAGAGCGCTGAAAAAAAATAAAATTTTTTCAAAAATACTTTTAAAACTGCATTTAGGTGATTATTAAAAAAATTCAAATTGCTAACATAGATTACAAGAATTTTATTGACAGTAATTCCCAGATGTTTTTGTGTTTCCAGCTTGTAAATCAATACACAAGACTTTTCGTTTAGTTCGAAGAGAATGCTGCTACATTTTTTATGGTTATGATCATTAAGTATACGCCTGTTTTCTGGATCAACCCGCTCCAATATTTCAGGCATTTCACAGAAATTCATTTCTTTTACACTGGAAAAAATAAAATTAAAAACAGGTATTATTTTTCGACGATTTTCAAAAGGCACAAACCCTATTTTTTTAAACAATTGCCAGGATGCCTCTATAGGGCTAAATCCTGTAAATATGTAATCACGCAACTCCATTAATTTACGTATAAAAAAAATTGTTGACACTCGATAGTCAGGCTTGACAATTAAAGACGTTATGTTACAAAAGTTGTACTTTACGCCATTAATGAACCTACGAGAAAAAACTAAACCCATAAATCCCACCACATAATCATCATGCTCAAGGTGAAATCCTATGTAATCCTCACAACCATCCCATTGGTATTCAAAAATCTCTTTCCAGTCGTCACGAGTATATGGCGAGTGAAAATCCAGCAATAAAGGATATATCTTGTCAAAATCATTTGGGTAAGTTTTTTTTATGCTCAGACTCTGCATCATTTTACATACAAACCAATGAATCTTCAGCTCGAAGTCTAGCCACTTCATTAAACTCCGGCAAACTTAATCTTGCAAGCTCAGCATGCACATAAGGACTGTCAACAGGTGGCCCGGAAAGTATATTATTCAGTATTCGCAATGCAATCTCGATTCTTTCTTCTGATTCTGTACCAATGGAGACACGCAGAAATTTTTCGGTAGAAGCTCCATAGGCCGCACCGGGTACCACAGCAACGCCCTTTTCCAGCAGTAAATATAAAGCTAGATCGTGAATAGATCCTTGATAACAACCTGTTTTAACAAAAAAATAAAACGTTGAGCTACCCGGTAAATAATCAATACCCATATTATCCATTCGCATAGCAACACGATTACGTTTGGATACAACCTCCTTAACCTGAACTAATGTGCAAGCCAAAACATCATCAAAATACTCAGCTAAATATTGCTGCAGGATAGTCGGAGCACAAGTAACAAGATGCTGGTTTAATTTAAGTAAAACTTTGATAAAAGCCGGCGCCGCAATTGCATAACCAATTCTCCAACCAGACATCCCCATGTTCTTAGATAGTGAATTAACAACGACAATACCATTCAATGAGGGTATGACAGTAGCTATGGAACAAAATGAATCATCCAGGGCATAATCACTGTAGGCTTCATCAACAAAAAGGCAAATTTCCCGTTTGCGACACTCATGATAAAGTGACATCAAATCCTCTCGACTATAAATGCTTCCTGCTGGATTATTTGGATTGTTCAGCACCAACATACGTGTTCTATTGGTAAAATAATTTTTAAACTTATCTGGTCCGTCAAAAAAAGGAATAAAACAAACTTTTCCACCAACAAGCCGCACCTGTTCTTGATAGCTTAACCAAGCAGGTTCATGAATTAAAACTTCATCCCCTGGATTAAGAAGGGCTTGCATACACATAAAAATAATAATTTTGGAGCCTGCTGAAATCAAAATATCATTTGAAGTAACAGATGTAGCTTTGTATAATTCCCTATAATATTTGGCTATTTTTTCTCGAAGCTCAGGCAATCCTTGGCTATCACAATAATGATACCCTTTATTGAAATCAAGTTTATTAAAATCGAATACAGGAATGTTGAAGAAAGACTCCCCAAGGGACAAACTGATAATATCGCGTTGCCTTCTTTTCAGATCATACACCAACTGATTGATATACACTGACAAAGCACCCGGTATCTTCTGAACTTTTTCACTGATATGCAATGTTCGATCAGACATGTGATATTATCCGATCAGACAAAATATGCTTCTGTATTTTCCCACTATTTGTTCGTGGAAATTCATTCACATGAATGATATGCTCCGGCCATTTGTAATGTATTAATTTCTCGCAAATCCAGACATTAAGGTTAGTCTTAAATTGCTCCACATCCAAAACCAGATCAAGCGTCCGAATATAAAGATCGTAACTCTCGCCATAAAAGTCATGTTCTGTCTTCACTGCCACAGCTTCAGCGACACCTGCAAATGCCTCTGTCAATTCTTCAATCTCACGCAGTACGATTAACACACCACCTTTTTTGATGATATCTCGCTCACGACCAGAAAGAACTAAACTTCCATTTGATATATAGCCTAAATCCCCTGAATACCAAAATCCGTCCTGATCCAGTGTTGGGGAATGCAAACAGTTTGCATCAAGGTATCCAAGCATCATATATGGTGTGCGTAACCAAATTTGATTTAGTGTATTTCCATCCATGGTTACTGGCTTTAACCTGACCTCAACATCAGGCATTATCTTGCCTGTACAGTTCTCTCCAATACAATCCACATCACCCAATCGGTCACTACTGATAAACGTGGTTTCACTCAGACCATAATTTTCTATTGGCCAAACTCCGAAGGTTTCACTAAATGCCTGTTTCTCCTGCAATGAGACAGGCGCTGTTCCCAAATAGCAATAATCTATATTGGGATATGACTCTAGAGATTTTTTTTTACCAATTTTATCAGCCACAGTCATCAGACCACGTAAAATAGTGGGTACCAACCACAATCCATTGATACCAAATCGTCTAACTGTTGACCAGAAAGTTAAAAACGTTTTGCCATTAAATGCTTCATCAACGTAAACACTACCCCCTGCCGCCAGAGGTATCATCAATAGATTGAACAATCCACCTAGATAAGACATTGGCAAATAATTCCAAAACCTCATTTCAGCGTTCCTTGCATCATGGTAGTTCAAAAATGCCACGGCTGAAGACCAAAGCCTGTCACCATCCAGCAAGATTCCCTTCGGATCGCCAGTAGATCCACTGGAGGCAATCAAAATACCACCACCCCCTTCAAACACGCGGTTATTACTGACGTGTTCGCTCCATAACGATGCTTCTCGTCCAATCTCAATATATTCAATAGAAACATTTAATTCCGTCATTTTCTGCTTGAACATTGTTCCAAGCGAGTCCGTCAATAAACAACATTGAGGGTTAATTATGTTACATAAGCGCGTGACTTCATTTATAGTAGAGCCGCATGGTAAGGGAGCATAAATATATCCACCCAATAAACTGGCGAGAGCCAATATTGCCGTTTCTATAGAGTTCGGTAGGACTGTTATCAGTTTATCTCCAGGTTTTACTCCCAGACTGCCAAGCCATGTGCAAGCCTTTTCGATCTCTTTGTCAAGCTCAAAATATGTCAGAGTCTTACCCGTAGAGTCCAGCAACGCAATATGGTTAGGTTTTCCAGTAACAATTCTTTTAAACTCCTTAACAAACGTATGCAATCCTGCGCTCATACCTCTAGAACTCCTTCCTTAAGTAGATATTTGCCATCAACAGCCAAGCTTGCTCGTTGAAATACAAAGTCCAGATGAAAATCCACTTTATTTTTTCCACCAACAGTGTGATTGGAGCCGAATCCGAAATGAACACAACCTAAGACGCCCTCATCAGTTAGCATCATACCAGTCAACTTTGCTTCTGGATTTAATCCCACTCCACACTCAGCCAAAACACGCCGCAATGAATCATTTGGGGCAAACATTTTTTCCAGCTCTGCAATAATGAGCGGATCCTTTCCCGAAAACTCAATAATGCGCCCTTGGTTGACGTTAAGTATTACCTTGGATTTTAATAAACCAATCTTGGGGTGCGTTATTGAACCATCAACAACAACGATGCCATTTGAACCGTCCTCAATCGGCGAAACATTTGACTCAATATCAGGTGGCGAACCAAGATCCCCTGGATGCTCAACAAAACCAGGACAGCAATTTCCCACTCGCCCTGAAATATCCAAATGAATATCTGTACCGGATTTTGTTGTCACATGTACAGTTTGTCCTGCAGTAAAAGCGTCTGTAACTTTCTTTACAACACTATATTGGGACTTGAAATTGACATGAAGACTCGCATCCTCCAACAGGCGCCATTCGTACAGCGGAAGACTTAAAAAACGCGCTCCAGCCAAGCCTGCATCAATACGAGCTTTGCTATGAGCCAACGAGTAATAACACAAGCTAATTATTAAAGACGCGGTTTGCATAGCATCAAGCGCGACGTCTGGCGGCTCATCACCATGGTTTGATAAGAGAGGTATTTTTAACAAAACAACGTCCACACCAGACTCCATTGCCACCTTATAAAAAGCATTCGCCAGATCGTGCGTCTGACTGTCACATAATATCAAGAGGCGATCAGTTAGTTGCAAACAACCGCAGTGAAATAACAAATGATTGATGGCCTTTATTTGCATGCTATTCATATTTCACCCAGAATTAAATAGGAGAACTAAATTCGGCCAACATTTCAGATAAACCTAGCATCGTTGAAAAACGTTTATCACTAAACGATTCATCTGTTAAATAAATGTTTAATTTTGTTTCAATATCAATGACCAATGTTATGGTATCCAAGGAAGTTAGATATCTCTCTGCAAATATATCGCGCCCTATCGCATCCTCTGGTAATTTTAATTTTGTGCCAAACCAGTCTTTAATCCAATTAAGATAGTCATCTTTAGTCATTCATTCCCCCAGAGCTAGGTGGCTTGATTTTAATCAGAATAATATTTAATTTTTCGCGTAAATTTTTCAAAAAAAACTCTAGGCCGCATAACCGTGCTTCAATACAGTATTTGTCAACAAGATTATCCAATGAAATTCGTCCTAGTGAGTAAAGATCTGCGTTGTGATTTTTGTAATTTACAAATCCAGCTAGGTAACCATGCCGCTTGCAGGCATTTAGTACATGTTCCGATATTTCATCCTCTCCACCAAATGGATAACTATAATAATTTATATTGTATTCTTTGGAATACATGGAACAGATTGAAAAATCATGTTCTAATTTTTCTTCATCTAACAATGATAAAATATCATGCTTATATGAATGACAAGCTAATTTATGACCCATTTCTTTTAATTGGTTTAACTCGTCCAAATTCATAACTTCAAATCTAGAACGGTACAGGTTGTCAGGAATTAGTTTCACTATCTTTTCAAATAAAAATTGATTATCAAGCTCTGCCACTAACGATGCAACGATGGAATAATTTGCAAGTATATTTTTATAACACCAAGCCCATATCTCTCGTCTACTTTGTTCCACGGTAGAAATCTCGTATTTAGCTCCAAATACGAAATATGTTCCTTCAGGAACATAGGATAACCACATCAGAATTTTATCTACCCATAAAATGTTGTCTCTTAAATTATCACAAAAATATGATGCAGGGATAAAAAATAAACCAGAAATTTTTTTCTTATTAAGATAGGAAGCAGCAATTTCAATATTGTTTTTATATCCATCATCAAACGTAATCATACATGACTTCTGAACACCCAAATCTGTTGTGGTTAAAAACCGAGAGGTGATAACATCTACTTGCTTGATAAATGAACTTTCACTACACGATACACCAAGATGCAGTAGATTATTGTTATAAAAATTGTCGCTGATTACATTATGCCAAGTTATTACAACTTGGCATTTTCTGTTTAAAAAATAGAAAATCCTAAAGACTCCCATATAATACAGCACCACATACACAGATCTCAAACTCAGCATTTTCATGATTCCCTCCGGAGTCCTTTCCATTTTTTACTGGACTTTAGTTATTATTAATTCGCATCTTGTTTCTACTAAACGTTCGCGTAAGCCCTCCAGTCACTCCAAACAGCATCCAGAAAAAGATTGCCTCAGGTGACGCTGGAGAACCCCACCAACACTCAAAAAACGACTGCACCAGTATTCCAAGCATTGAACCCAGAACCAAGCCAAACATGACCTTCTCACTGCCTCGTAATTTAGAATATACACGGCGTGTTTTTTTTAAAAAAACACTTAAAAAGAGACAGTAAAACCCAAAACCAATCAGCCCCGTTTCCTCAATAATAGCCAGCTGCGAATTGCTTTTCTCTCGACCATACCCACTGGAATTCAGGCCATTAAAAACAAATCCAGAGTCACCAATTGTTACGCCAAACCCACCACCCATCCAGCCTCCAAGCAGCGCTTGAGAATAGGACTCCCCCCATACATCTCGTCTAGATTCTAACACATCATTAGTATAATTTTTATATATTAGTTTACTCATCGAAAGCGAGGATGCAGACAGTATGGCTACGACCAATAAAATTAGCACACCACTAATCGCCAATTTCTTCTTCATGCCAACACTTATAATGAAAAAAATTAACTCACAAATCACGATCAACATAGATGCTCTGGAGTAACTTTGAATGAGAAACAGCATGGATAATACGAATACCCCCACCCATGCCCATTGTTTTTTTCCTTGATTCCAGTTTTTATAAATCTGCCATAACAACAAAGGAAAGATCATCGCCAACAAACAACCGAAGTAATTGCTATTACCTGTTAATCCCTGATAAGCATCAAGGTCATTCAACGTAATAATCGAAGACGCTTGCCCTCTACCCAGGACTCCGGAAAAAATAGTTACTGCAAGCAACAGCATCAACCAGTTCAAACTGTTTTGCCACTGGAATTTGCTTACCCATAAAAATCCGGAGGACGCTAGCGTAATTGGAATTACAATCATCATGCCTAGTTTTGCACAAGAAAGTACAGGCAACTCTGACCAAAATAGGGTCAAAACACACCATGATAAATACAGAAACAGGGTTATCAAAAGTCCCGAGCTAAATCCTTGCAACAATTTACCATTTAAAACAAGATAGGAAAAAAGAACCAACAACAAAATCCAACGCGTATTTAGAGAGAGGACTGTAGTAACCAGAGAAGACCCCTGCCCAATAAAGCCAGCAATCAATACGGGCACAAGAAGCTCAAAAAACCCCATTTTTCTTATCATTACTTCATCCATGCCTGGTTTTTTTGTAAAAAGTCCGTTCCAAGCCGCGTATAAAATCGTTCAGGCTTCGCTAGTATCACTGCATTATCAGCGACCATGGACAGTGGTGCAAGCGTTTTAACGCGCTCGAATGAAGCCCTGTCTTCTTCTGTTTCAACCCACACACCCCGTACCCGGGATTCCATCTCCTGTACAACCGCCAATATTTCATCTTCTGAATTATTTATCAACTCCATACCACACTCCTTAAGGCGAGGTAAAACGTTACCTTCATGCCCAAATAAACGGTATATGTCTGAAAAACAAACCCATTGACCTGTATTCTCTGATTTAACTTTTTTTGGAATAAACAACTCACAGGGGTACCAGTATTGTAATTGATCATTTAAAGGTGCGAGATTTGTTAATACAACGGGTCGACGAAATATTTGCGCAACGGCATCGAGTCCTGATGAAGTCGAAATAAAAAATTGACAATGGGCAGATAAATAAATATCCAAAAAATCACTACGCATCGGATGATGGGCATAATCAATCACCTTAGGATGGGATAGATTAAATTTGTCACAAACAAACTGTCCCATACGAAACACATAATACCCTTTTTCCGCTAAAAACAAGGCTGCTTTTTTATAGGTATTAACATCCGCGTCACGAAAATTGTGATAACTCCAATCTGTCGTTAGGTATGCTCTACTCAAATATCTGGCATCCCGAACCAATAAACACACATAACGGGCATCGAGCGGTAACCCTGCTTGCTTTAGTAATTCCTGCCCTTTTTCCACTTCTTCTGATGTAAACGTTAATTGGGGCTCTGGGATCGAGGCTAAAAAACCATGAATATCCTGATATCCCTCTCTGGACTCCATCCGTATTTTAAAATCCGTTTCATATCGACCCCGTAAGACGAGCGTTAATATGCGATCGACCTGTTTCCACATCGGGGGAAATAGGGATATCACGTTAATTTTACGCTTATGCATTCGATGTAATTGTTGATTACATATGGGGCCGGCTAATGTGTAAAATATAAATCGACCTTTTCCTTTATATTGCGCTTGCAACAAGCAACACAACAGTTCGGTGTTCATTGCATAATGACCAATGCGGTCAGACAAAAGCCTTATTAACCGTATCTGGATAACTGGAAATATCATTAAAAAAAGAAGCGCTACCGGCAGGGAGAAAATCACGTAGTACGTTTCTTTATTAGTAATTCGTGCCTTCACCTTCATTAATATGCTCATACTACATCCGCATCTAATGTTTTAAATAATTTATCGTGCGGCGTGTGAATAATGGGTTTTTTCATGCTTTTAAATGCTCTCTTCCGCCCGCACAACAACCTGTTTGCCAGAAAATGCAATGCCGATGCTGAGTTGTTTCTTAATGCCATGCTGATGTAGCAGGCTTGTGTAATGATGCTGCTTGATTTGGACGAGAGCGTCGATGGCAGATGCCTCTAAGAGGCAATCATCGTCAATGCTCTTAAATTCCATCACTATGCCCAGTTTCGTCTTGTCATGCGGCACCAGCGCCAGATCGAAGCGTCCGTAACCTGACTCCTTGTTGGACTGAATGAGGTATTCGCTACGTAAGCCTGCCAGTAACCCTAGCATGAAGACGTGGTAGACTTTTTCGGGCGTTTTTTTGCCTAAATCAAAATAGCTTAGGGATTGCTCGATGTACGCTTGCAGCAAGGCTTGAAATTGCTCTACTCGACCGTTAATGAGCGCATCCAGTAACGTCATGTAATCGCCATCTGTTAATGCGTCTTGATACCAATTTTGGACAAAACGTGAATAAGCACCGGTGA